>CANGKD010000149.1 GCA_947454495.1 Actinomycetota bacterium | reverse complement strand
TTCGTCACGTCGGTCGCATGAACGCCGCCTTCGACCCCACCCGTGAGGTTCCAAAGTAGCCACGAGTCGATCGTGCCAAACAGGAGTTCACCGGCTTCGGCGCGTGCGCGCGCATCCGAAACGTTGTCGAGAATCCAGCGAATCTTGGTACCCGCAAAGTACGTCGAGAGGGGGAGTCCCGTCTTCGCCGTGATGTGGGCAACGTCGTGTTCGGCCGCAATTTCGGCGACGAGAGAACTCGTTCGAGTGTCTTGCCAGACAAGGGCGTTGTAAACAGGCATGCCTGTCGCACGGTCCCACACGACCGTGGTTTCACGTTGGTTCGTGATTCCGACCGAGATGATGTCCTGTGGTGTAAGTCGGGCGTCGGCAAGTGCCGCCTCGATGACCTCGCACGTGTTGGCCCAAATTTCGAGCGGGTCGTGTTCCACCCAACCGGCTTGGGGAAAAATCTGAGTTGTTTCCTTTTGGCCAACACCGAGTTTGTTTGCGCCGCGGTCAAAGATAATCGCCCGAGTGCTTGTGGTCCCGTTGTCGATTGCAAGGACAAAGTGAGTCATGAGCTCACGTTATCGATTTGCGGGCTCGAGCGGCACCTGCAAAAACGAGGAACGCAAGGAGCAGCGCGACAAGTACGAAGAACATGTTGAGCAGCCCCCATGACTGACCGAGGAAACCCAACGAGGGTGGGCCGACAAGAAACGCAACGTAACCAAACGACGCCACGATGGATACGCGTCTCGACGATCCGGCGGTGTCACCGTCAGCCGCGGCGGACAACAGGACCGGGAAACCGAGCGCCACACCGGCGCCCCACAGAGCGGCGCCGACGACAGCCAGTGCATAAACGTGACTGAAAATGATGAGTAAGAGACCGGCGATTCCGGCGAATGCGAAAACTCGCAGAACGATGACCCGGCCGAACCTGTCGATGAGAAGTCCGCCCGTGAAGCGCACGAGCGTCATAGCGGCCATCATGGCGGCAAAAGCGATGGAGGCCTGCACCGGGTTCGTGAGGTAATCGTCGACCATCGCGAGCGCGAGCCAGTCGAGTCCCGCTCCCTCCGTGATGGTGATGCTCAGAATAGCGAGACCCAAGAAAATAATGCGCGGATCTCGCCAGGGAGCGGGGGAGGGCACGCTCTGCTCGCCGTCGTGCATCGGGGCGACCTTGCCGGTCTCGCGTGGCAAGAGGCGAATTGTGGACCACGCAACAAGCGCTACGACAGCGCACAACACGTAAATCTGAAGGGGGAGAGGAACGCCAGTTGCAATTGCGATTGTGCCAATCCCGGCCCCGGCCAACGTGCCAATCGAATAGGCGCCGTGCAACGGCGGCATGAGACTCCGGTCAAGCCGCTTTTCCATGTCTGTTCCTTCGACGTTGATTGCAACGTCACCGAGTCCGTACCCGAGTCCCGATATGACGGCACTCGCGGCGACCAGCACGACACTGTGTGTCGCGACTCCTGTGGCTTGTCCGGTATACCCGATGACAACCAGGTTGAAACCGACTAACGAGCCAGCCCGCGCCCCGAATCGAGCCACAAACCGACCGGACAGCAAAATTCCCGTCATTGCGCCGACGGCACCCGCAAAAAGGACAAGACCGAGTTGAGCCGTCGTGATGTCGAGCGCTGATCTCACCTCGGGTAGTCGAACCACCCACGAAGAACCAACCATGCCGAACACGAAGAAATAGCCAAAAAGTGTCAACATTTCGGCGCGTACGGCGCTCGGGGTCGATCGTGATACGGACTGTTTAGTACTCATCGATTTCTCTCTGCGCGATTACTTGAACGACATCGATGGCATCGGTGGGCAAACTCTCGCCGTTCGTTGATGCGGAAGTAAGCGGAGCCGTCCACTTGCTAGAGAAGATACTCCCGATGAGAAGGACCACGGGAACGGTGAATGCCCCAAAAAGCCCAAAGACTTGTCCGAGTGCACCGAGAACAGGCCCCGCAGCCAAATTCGAGCCTTGAGCGGTCAGAACAAGCGAGTTCACGCGGGGAGGGGCCATTCGAGGGTCGTCACCGAGCGCAGAAACGGCGATGGGGAAGCCGAGCGAGCATCCCAGGCCCCACAACAGTGCCCCGAGGTAAGACATGTGAAGAAGTCCGTTCGCCATTACCGTGGCGATGCCGATGCAGGCGATCGAGGCAATGATGACGGTGGTTCGAACTCGACCGAGACGGTCCAGAACGAATCCGCCGGCAAAGCGGCCGACCGTCATCGCGACGGCGAAAAACATGAACGCGAGCGCGGCGTTGGTCTGACTCATGCCACTGTCGACCAAAGCGATGGGTAACCACGTGCCCGCAGCGCTTTCAGCGACGACGAACGACATGCCAATCAGCGCAATGGTCACCGTACGTCGCTCGCGCCAGACATTTCGCCATTCAGCCTTGGTAGGAATCTGCTTGATTTCTGCCGTTGACAAATCGGCGTGGTTCGTGAGTTTGGGAGATTGGGGGATACCGAACGAGGCAACAACTCCGGCGACAGAGACGACCACGCCAATTGCAGTGAATTGCGCGGAGACAGAGATTCCCCGACTGATAATCAGGGCACCGAGACCCGAACCAACGAGCAGTCCGAGGGAGAACATCCCGTGCAGACTTGGCAAAACGCTGCGTGGCGACGCGTGCTCGAGTCGAGCGCCTTCGAGGTTGTTGGTCAGACCACCCACACTCGCGCAAAAGCCAACGAGAAAGATCATGGCTGAACTCAGCAGTATGTCGCCCGCCGTAGCGACAAAGCCCATGACAACGTAGGCGACACTGAGCCCAACGAAGCTGACACGAAACGAATTCCTGGCACCGATTCGACCCACGATACGCACGCCGACATACGTGCCAACGATGGAGCCGACGCTCATCAGCGTGACGAAAATTCCCATGTGAAATGTCGACAAACCGAGCAGCGATTGAACCTCGGGCGATCTGCTGACCCAGCTGGCCAGAAACAGACCGTGCAGCAAGTACAGCAACATCAAGCTCA
>CANGKD010000148.1 GCA_947454495.1 Actinomycetota bacterium | reverse complement strand
TGCCGCGTTCCAATCCCGCATTGGTTCGAGACCAATGTGTGCCCATGCCTCGTGGCCGAGCACCGAATATCCCGGTCGGGGAGCGGGGCGCACAAAGCTCGACGAGTCGGTCGGCTGGATGCGCTCGGGATCTAACCCGCGCAGCTCAAACACCCGTCGCGCGAGGTCAAACCAGGTGGCCTCACCCGAGTTCGTGCCGTGGAAGATTCCGGTCGGCACTCCCGCGTCAATCAGGAGTGAAATCTGGCGCGCCAAATCGAACGACCAGGTTGGCTGCCCACGCTGATCGTTGACGACCTGCAGGGTCTCTCGCTCGGCGCTCAGACGCAGCATGGTGTCGACAAAGTTGGGGCCGTGCACACCGTAGAGCCAAGCCGTGCGCACAATGGCCGTGCCGTCGGCGTGTGCGGCCAGCGCGAGTTCTTCACCCGCGGCTTTGGTGCGGCCGTAGGCCGAGACCGGGTGTCGAGGAGAGTCCTCGGCGTAGGGCGTGGTGGCCCGACCGTCGAAGACGTAGTCGGTTGAGAGGTGAATGAGGCGCGCGCCCGTGGTGCGCGCCGCGGTCGCCACATTCTCGGCACCGCGCGCGTTGACTGCATAGGCACGGTCTTCGTGCGCCTCGGCATCGTCGACCTTGGTGTAGGCGGCCGTGTTGACGATGACCTCGTGGCCCTCAACCGCCGCGAGTACCGCGTCGGCGTCTTCGATGTCGAGTTGCGCGCGGGAATACGCCGTGAGGTCGTGGTGCGCGAGCACCGCGCAGACGTCGGTGCCGAGCATCCCCGTTGCACCCGTGACCAGAATGCGCACGATTAGCCCAGTGCGGCGCGAGCCTTCAGCGGCTCCCACCATGCACGGTTGTCGCGATACCACTGCACCACTTCGGCGAGGCCCTGTGCGAACGGCACCTGCGGTGCGTAGCCCAGTTCGTTCGAAATCTTGGTGATGTCGACCGAGTACCGCAGGTCATGACCGAGGCGGTCGGCCACGCGGTCGACGTACGACCAGTCCTTGCCGGTCGCCTCGAGCAACATTTCGGTGAGCTCTCTGTTGGTCAGTTCGGTGCCGCCGCCGATGTTGTAGATCTCGCCCGCGCGACCCTTGGTGAGCACGAGCGCGATGCCACGACAGTGATCGTCCACGTGCAACCAGTCGCGCACATTGTTTCCTTCGCCGTAGAGCGGGACGTGCTTGTCATCAATCAGGTTGGTGACAAAGAGTGGGATGACCTTCTCGGGGAAGTGGTAGGGACCGTAATTGTTGCTGCAGCGCGTGAGTGAAATGTTCAGTCCGTGCGTGCGGTGATAGGCGCGCGCGAGCAAATCGGAACCGGCCTTCGACGCCGAATAGGGCGAGTTCGGCTCGAGTGGCCACGTCTCGGGCCACGACCCTTCGCTGATCGAACCGTAGACCTCGTCGGTCGACACGTGCACAAATCTCGCGAGGCTGTGGCGCAGTGCGGCGTCGAGCAATTGTTGGGTGCCGACGACGTTGGTCTCGACAAAAACCGTCGCGTCACGCACCGACCGGTCGACGTGAGATTCGGCGGCGAAGTGCACGACCGCGTCAAGTTGCGGAAAGAGAGTGTCGAGCAGGGCCGCGTCACGAATGTCTCCCTGCACGAACGAGTAGCGCGGTGAGTCGGCGACGGGGGCGAGATTGGCGAGATTGCCGGAGTACGTCAGCGCGTCGAGCACCACAACGTCGGCTCCCTCGAGCCCGGGGTAGGTGTCGGTGAGGACCTTACGCACAAAGTTCGACCCGATGAATCCGGCACCGCCGGTAACAAGAATTCGCACCCACGAAGTCTAGCCAGCGAGCACAACGGATAGGCTTGGCGCGTGCAAATCCGTGAGCTCTCCATCGCTGGAACCTTTGAGTTCACGCCGAAACAATTTGCCGACGATCGCGGAACCTTCCTCGAGTCGTATCGTTTCGACGCGATCGCCGAGGCGATTGGGCACCCCCTCGACGTGCGCCAGTCGAACGTGTCGGTTTCGCGCAAGGGTGTCGTCCGCGGCATCCATTTTGCGGACGTTCCTCGTGGCCAGGCCAAGTACGTCACGGCCGTGCGCGGTGCCGTCATGGATTACTGCATTGACATTCGCGTCGGTTCACCCACGTTCGGTCACTGGGACGCCGTGCTGCTCGATGATCGAGAACGTCGTTCGATTTACGTGCCCGAGGGCCTTGGTCATGCGTTCGTGGCACTGACGGATGACGCCACGGTGAATTACCTCGTGACCGACGTGTTTCGTCCAACCCGAGAACACGGAATCAATCCGCTCGACGAAACGATTGCCCTCGCGTTTGATTTCCCCGCGAGCGAACTGGTCTTGAGCGAGAAAGACGTTGCGGCGCCGACGCTGGCGCAGGCTCTCGACGCCGGACTCCTTCCCACCTATGACGAGTGTGTCGCCTGGTATACCCACCTCAACGAGCTTGCTGCCCTTACCACCGAGAAAGACTCCTAATGCGCGGAATCATCCTGGCCGGTGGTTCCGGCACCCGACTGTGGCCCATCACTAAGGGCATCTCGAAACAGCTCATGCCGATCTATGACAAGCCAATGGTGTACTACCCGCTGTCGACGTTGATGATGGCCGGCATCAGCGAAGTGCTCATCATCACCACGCCGGAATACAACGATCAATTCCGTGCGCTACTCGGGGACGGTTCGTCCCTCGGCATGCGCATCGACTACGCGGTGCAGCCCTCACCCGACGGTCTCGCCCAGGCCTTCATTATCGGTGAGGAGTTCATCGGCGATGAGTCGGTGGCACTCGTGCTAGGCGACAACATCTTCCACGGAGCCGGACTCGGCGGTGCGCTCAAGGGAAACGCCTCGATCGACGGCGCGCTCATCTTCGCGTATCACGTGGCGGAACCGACCGCTTATGGCGTCGTCGAGTTTGACAAGAATTTTCAGGCGGTGTCGATCGAAGAAAAGCCGGCGAACCCAAAGAGCAACTTCGCCGTACCCGGCCTGTACTTCTATGACAACGCCGTCGTGGAGATTTC
>CANGKD010000147.1 GCA_947454495.1 Actinomycetota bacterium | reverse complement strand
TCATGCTTGAGATCCGTCGCGATGTCTACATGGATGAGCGGACGGTGACTCGCGACGAGGCCGGGTTTGCACGAGTGCAGGACGGACTACGGGCGCTTGTGCGGGAATACGGAGACGTGACGTGAACGACTATGGCGATATCCCGGAGCACTGCACCGCCTATGACTTCACGACAGGTTCGTGCTAGTTCTCGGGACCTTTCACTTGGCTACTTCGTCTCGTTCGGGTGGCTCGTATGAACCTTCTCGATAATCACGGTCTGGTCGATGACGAAGTACCAGATGCGAGCCCCATCGCGCTCGTTCAGTTTGAGCTGCCAGCGCTGGTGGTTTCGACCGTTTCGCACAAGAACGGCAAGTTCATTCGTCATTCGGTAGCACAACTCAGTCGACGTCATCGGAGAGCTGGTCAACTTCTCCCACGCGTCGACGACGGCATTTCGGCGAACCGCGAGTAAATCAGTCCAGGCACGCGCGGCCTTCGGCGATTCAAAGCGAAGAACGAAGTCGGACTTACGGCGCGGACGAATTACGTGATCCGATGCGCTCATGCATCGAGTGCCGGGTTCGGCACGATGACCGGTTCGTCATACCATTCGTCATCCTCAACAGGAGCGAGTCCTTCAGCAATGGCAGACGCGGTCTCGCGCCACGGAATCAGAGTCATCATGGCTACGCGCGGCGAATTTGTTGCGAAGGCCGTTCGAGCGGCATCGATGAGGGCGCGGACGCATTCTTGTTGGCCCTCGGGTTTGAACACGCCAATCCACGGAAAACGATCAATCATGCGCTCGACGAGGGTTCCGCGGTCGTCGAATAGGGCCGACATGGTCAAGGCGGAGAACTCATAGAAATCTCGTTGGTATCGCGAATCGCGATCCGGCATGAGTACGAGATCTTCACCGTCTCGACGAGTAATAAGTACGGCGGTGTTTTCGGCGACAGCAAAGACCTTGGCCGAATTTCGACTCAGCTCAGATGATTGAAACTTTTCCACTTTGGCGCTCATGCTCCCAGGATAGTTCTGAATGTATTCAGAATACATCTCGGCGCTCGAAATGTGGCAACCTACCGCAAATCTCTGAGGTGTAAAAGTGGTGAGACGTGTGCCGCGCGTCTCACCGCTTTGTGGCAAGCCCCGACCGCGGCGCAAAAATGGCCACGTAGATAGCGACGACAATCGCAAACGCGGCGGAGATGAGCAGTGGCACTCCCCCGTCGCCCAGTGCGACGCCCGCACCAACGTTCCACGCGATGCCGGCCCAGATGCCCGCGATCAGGATGCCGAACCCACTGAACCCCTGCAGTCGAGCCTGCGCCTTGAGTTGCAGGTGGCCGGGTGCGAGTTTTGCCGCCCACGACTTGCCGACGGTGTCGTTGGCGGCCGAGAATCCGCCGTAGACGACCATGAGGGCGAACGCGACGAGCATGTCGTCGGTCAGGGCGAGCCCACCGTACGTAATCGCGAAGCAGAGCAGCCCGATGGCATACACGTATTTCGAGCCGAGTCGGTCGGCGAGCATTCCGGCGGGGAAACTCAGCAAGGCATACGCAATGTTGAACACGAGATACGCCGCGACAACCTCGGTGGCCGAAAACCCGCTGAGACTCAAGTGCAGCAAGAGCAGCGCATCGGGAAAGTTCACGAGCGAGAAGATCGCGAGCACCGTGATGAGTCGGCGCAGCTTGGGTGGTAGCGGGTCGGTCGACGCGAGCGGCGGGGTTGCATGTGCCGGGGTTGCTTTGTCGGCCGCGACACTTGCCGGAATCGCGCCCGGCGAACCACCCGCGTCGAGGGCCTCCTCGTCGAGTCGGCGTTCGTCGGCGGTTCCCGAGCGGGCTCGGCCCGGGCGCATCCCGCCGTCTTTGATCAAGAGCACGAGCAGGGTGGATGCGACGGCCGGCAGCACCGCCCACCAGAGCACCACGCGAATGTTGTCGTCGAAGAGGGCGAGCAACATGAGGGTGAGAATGGGGCCGACGACGGCGCCCGCGGTGTCCATCGAGCGGTGGAAGCCGATAATGCGGCCGCGGGTGCGCGGATCGGTGCCACGCATGAGGATGGCGTCGCGCGGGGCGGAGCGCAGACCCTTGCCGAGTCGGTCGACGACACGACCGACGAGCACGACCGGCCAGGTGAGCGAGAGAGCGATGATGACCTTGCCGGTGGCGGCGCCCGCGTATCCGGCAAAGACCATCAGCTTGCGCGGCAGGTACTTGTTGAGCTTGTCGCTGATCAGCTTGATGAACGCCATCGTGCCCTCGGCGGCGCCTTCGATGACGCCGATGACCGCGGCCGGAGCACCGAGCACGGTGTTCAAAAAGACGGGGAGGATCGGATAGAGCATCTCGCTCGCCGCGTCTTGGAGGAGCGAGACCCAGGAAATGGTCCAGACGTTGCGGGTGAGCCAGATTGGCGAGGTGCGCTTGCGACGCGGTGACGGCAGGCGAGACTCAGCCGACGGGTGTTGCCGGTTCACGTCTTGATTCTCACTCACGTCGCAAGCCTAGATTCGATTTGCCGACTGCAATACTTTGACCAACAACCGTCTCACCGTCGAGACGCTCAATCGAGGGAGCCCGCATGGCGCGCACGACCGCACACACCGCAACGACCGCCGGCACCACAACCGCGCCGGCCCGCCGTGGCGAAATGATTACGCTGTGGATCTTGCTCGGCGTGAGTTTCGCGGCCGCCTTTGCACCCGCGACAATCCCGGGCTCGCTCTCGCTGCTACTCGGCTGGGTCCCGGTCGTGTTCGTGTTCTGGCACTTCATTCGCTGGGCCGGCGCGTTCACCGCACTCTGGTCGTTCGTCGTCATCGTCGTCGTGAGCTTCAGCGCCGAGGCGATTGGTGTGGCGACCGGACTCGTGTTCGGAAATTATTACTACCCGGATGGCCCG
The DNA here is from genome assembly GCA_947454495.1 of Actinomycetota bacterium. Classification (GTDB taxonomy): domain Bacteria; phylum Actinomycetota; class Actinomycetes; order Actinomycetales; family Microbacteriaceae; genus RFQD01. The sequence continues at coordinate 149 of CANGKD010000147.1, read as the reverse complement.
CTCGGGCCCCTCCTGCTCGGTGTTCCCCCGCTCATCCAATTGCAGTATTTCGCCATGGCGTACAGCGCCGTGATGATCGCGCGTGCGGTGAGTGGCTCGCTGACGAGCATCGTCACCGGATGGCGCTTAGTCGCTGTGTCGGCGATGGC
>CANGKD010000146.1 GCA_947454495.1 Actinomycetota bacterium | reverse complement strand
GGGCCAGTTCTTGCGCCCAGTAAAGACCGAGATAGAAGTGGCTTCCGCGGTTGTCAATCATGCCCACCTGGCGACCGGGCGAGCGGTCGTTCTCGAGGAACGTTCCCGTGGCGCGATCAAGCGTGTTCGCGAGCACGAGCGCCTTTGCGTTACCCGTCGTTTGCGAGAAGTGCTCGAGCGAGGCGGCCAGTGCGAAGAACTCGCCCAGCGAGTCCCAGCGCAAGAAGTTCTCTTCAATCAACTGCTGCACATGCTTCGGCGCGGATCCGCCCGCGCCCGTCTCGAAGAGGCCGCCACCGTTGAGCAGCGGAACAATCGAGAGCATCTTGGCGCTCGTGCCGACCTCGAGAATCGGAAACAGGTCGGTCAGATAGTCGCGCAGCACGTTGCCCGTGACAGAGATCGTGTCTTCACCCTTTCGGATGCGCGTGAGCGAGTAGGTCGTCGCTTCGGCCGGCGCCATAATCTCAATGGTCAGGCCCGTGGTGTCGTGCTCAGCAAGGTAGGTGCGCACCTTTGCGATGATCTGCGCGTCATGCGCGCGCTTCTCGTCTAACCAAAAAACGGCCGGAGAACCGGTTGCCCGAGCACGAGATACGGCGAGTTTGACCCAGTCGCGAATCGGAACATCCTTCGCCTGCGTCGCACGCCAGATGTCACCCTTGTGCACGTCATGAGTGATGAGCACGTCACCCGCCGCGTTGACGATGTCGACGCGACCATCCGCGGCAATTTCGAATGTCTTGTCGTGGCTGCCGTATTCCTCGGCGGCCTGTGCCATCAGACCGACGTTGGGTACCGTGCCGATGGTTGCCGGGTCGAGCGGGCCGTGGGCAATGACGTCGTCGATGGTCGCTTGGTACACACCGGCATACGACGAGTCGGGAATCACCGCAATGGTGTCGTCTTCTCCCCCGTCAACGCCCCACAGCTTGCCGCCGTTACGAACCAAGGCGGGCATGGATGCGTCAACAATCACGTCCGACGGAACGTGCAGGTTTGTCAGCCCCTTGTCGCTGTTGGTGTAGCTCAGTCGCGGACCCTGTGCGATGGCGGACTCGAACGCAGCGGCAATCTGGTCTCCGCCGGCAACGTTTGACAGGCCGGCCAGAATCGATCCCAGTCCATCGTTCGCGGTGAGTCCGGCGGCTTCGAGCGCGGCGCCGTGTTGGGCGAAAACGTCGGCGAAGAACGCGCGAACCACGTGGCCGAAGATGATGGGGTCACTGACCTTCATCATGGTTGCCTTCAAGTGAACCGAGTAGAGCACGTTGTCAGACTTGGCCTGACGCAACGTCTCGGCGAGGAATGCATCCAGCGCCGACGCGGACATGAACGTGGCGTCAACGATTTCGCCATCAAGAACGGCCAGACCTGACTTCAAGACTGTTTGCGTTCCGTCGGTGGCGGTGTGACGAATGGAAAGAGTGTCGTCCCCGCTCAACACAACGGATTTCTCGTTGGAGAAAAAGTCGTCGTGACTCATGGTGGCCACGCGCGTCTTGGAACCAGCGGCGAACGGCTTGTTCACGTGCGGGTGCTTGCGCGCATAGGCCTTGACCGAGAGAGGAGCACGACGATCGCTGTTGCCCTCGCGCAAGACGGGATTAACCGCACTGCCCTTGATGCGGTCATAGCGAGCACGGGCATCGCGGTCGGCATCGGTCTGGAGTTCTTCGGGGTAATCGGGGATGTCGAATCCGCCCGCCTGGAGCTCGGCGATGGCAGATTTCAGCTGAGGAATCGAGGCCGAGATGTTGGGGAGTTTGATGATGTTCGCCTCGGGCGTGGTCGCGAGTTGACCGAGCTCCTTGAGGGCATCCGGGACACGCTGTCCCTCACTGAGACGCTCGGGGAAAGCCGAAAGAATGCGACCGGCCAGCGAGATGTCGCGAGTTTCAATCTCAACGTCAGCTGCCTGTGCGAATGCCGTGACGATGGGGAGAAAAGAGGCTGTCGCCAGCGCGGGAGCCTCGTCGGTGTGGGTGTAAACGATGGTCACAGTGGTTACCGCATGCCGATCTTCGAGAAGAATGAGACGGAAAATTGTCGATTGTGATTCTACCCGAGATGGCAAAAGTATCTTGATGTCGAGCTACTTTTGCGGTGGCGAGCGCGCTAACTGAGCTTCGTGAGCAGACGCTTAGTTGCGATGATTGCTCCGCCGAGCACCGCCGGGATGCCCCCTCCGGGATGAACGGAAGCCCCCACCCGCCACAGCCACGGCCGCATCGGAGAGTTGTAGGCCGGAGCATGGAACGGCCCCGAGCGCCAGAACGGATGTGTCGCTCCATACAGAGCGCCACCAAGCCCACCCCACTCTCCGAAGTACTGCGGGTCAAGCACGACGTAATCTTCAAACTCGTTGTCGATGGGTCGACTCAAGCCCAGTACCGCTGAGATGCGGTTGACTTCGGCGCGCACCCAGGGACTCTCAAGTGTGTAGTGCTGCCCGTCGGCTGGCGCCGTGAGCAACACGGCGACCGTCGGTTTCGTATTCGGGTAAACGTGACCGGCTCGGTAGTAATTCACAAATGCCATCGTCTGTTTCGGTATGCGCCCCGCGCCGATGGCGGCATACAGGTCATCCGGCTCGTCGGGCATCACGACCGAATGTGTCACGAGATGCTCAGGCAACGGATTCGTGAGCACGCCGTATATCGCGACTCCCGAGCAGGATCGCTTGACCCACGGCGCGGATTTGCCAGTCATGAGGGTGCGCAAGACACCCGGGTCGAGACTGCTCACCACAAAATCGGCGGGGTAGTCGGAATGGTCTGTTGTTACCAACCCACGCGTCACGGCCGTCACTCGCTCACCGAGCCGAATGTCGGCGCCACCGCGGGAAGCCAAGCGAGCCAGCGTCTGCGGAATCTCGTTAACCCCGCCGCGCGGAACACGGATACCGTCCACGGCCATGACTGCGGTCATCGCGGCGAAGAGGGCAAGCGTGTCTTTCGGAGCAACACCCGCGTTAAGCGTGTGAATCTCGATGACCTCGCGTAGGTCATCGGGCATCCACGTCATTGATTTCAAGTAGCCGCGGGTGGTGATGTGTCGACCAAATCGCGACAGGATGCGTCGCACCTGAGGCAGAATCTTTGG
>CANGKD010000145.1 GCA_947454495.1 Actinomycetota bacterium | reverse complement strand
GCGGCCGAGAGGCCCGCACGTGACCGGAGTTTCGCCACCTTGGTCGCGACGAACGTGTCGGTGCGCACGTTGCGCTCGCGCATCCAATCGCCAATGATCTTCTCGGATTCTCCGCCCTGGTTGCCGGGTTTCCATGCCGAGTAGACGTCGGCCGTGTCGATGAAGTTGCCCCCGACCGACTCAAACGCGTCCAGGATTTCAAACGAGGCTGCCGCGTCGGCGGTCCAGCCGAAGGGGTTGCCACCGAGGCAGAGCGGAAAGACGGTCATGCCGCCAAAAGAAACGTGGGCCATGGTGCCAGCCTACGAACTGCGGGCCGCTTCCGTGCGACGACGTCGCGTCCACACCCAGCCGATGAAGACGGCGACGAATGCATTGAACGCCATGAACCCGGCAATGCCGACCACGTAAACCACCACGCCCACCACGCCGTTGGGGCCGTTGGGGTCAAGGAACGGGTAGGGCCACCAGCCGGTGAGGGCGCCACGCACCAACGAGAATGCCACCCACGCGAGCGGATACAGGAGCGCCCACCACATGGCACGGATGCGCAGAGGGAAACGACCGGGAGCGAAAAGCCAGTCGACGGCGACAAGAATCGGCGCCCACACGTGCTCGAACTCGTTGGGGAATACGGGCCACGCGTAGCCGACATCCGCCGCTGCCGGTGCCACGTCGCGCAACAGCACGTTGTAGACGACGAGCATCACGATGGCGTACGCGAATATGCTCACGCGCACGATGGTCAGCAGTCGCGTGTCCTGCGCGTGCGACCACGAATAGATGCCCGCGGTCACAAACAGCACGGCGATGCCGAGGCAGGTTTGCACCGTGAAATAGGAGAAGTACTCGGCGGGGCGGAACACGTTGTGCACAAGGCGATCCGTGATCTGCCAGACCACCATAGAGAAGACCATGAGGCCGAAAAGGATGCGCAAAACTCCCGTGACGCGACGAGCGAGGGTGGGCGAAGACGACTCTGTCATGGATGCGACGCTAGCAGTTGTGTCACACTGACACCATGAACAATGACGCGTTTTCGATGCCCACCGAACCGTGGTTTGTTATCACGGTCATCGCCCTCACGTTGTGGAGCGCGGTGTGGAAGGGCTTCGCACTGTGGCGCTCCGCCCGCGATGACAGCAAGGTGTGGTTCATCCTTCTGTTGATTCTCAACACGCTCGGAATTCTTGACATCGTGTACCTCTTCGCCATCAGCCCGATGCGCAAGAAGTTGCGCGCCAGCGCATAGTTCTGCGCGGGACGTCTCGCTCAGGGCGCAAGTAGCCACGCCACGGGGAGTAACCCCATGGCCAGCACGGCCGCCCCGACAAGCACTTGCGACCACCACGGACTGCGCCATTTGCCCAGTAGCCCGCGATCGCGCGCCAGCCACCAGATAACGCCGAGCAAGACAGGTGCCGCGAGGCCGTTCGTTAGTGCGGCGATGAACAGGAATTGAATCGGGTTGACACCGACGAAATTCAAACCGAGGCCCAGCAAAATCGACACGAGGATGATGGCGTAAAACGCCCGCGCCTGGCTCGGCCGGCGCTCGAGGCTCTCACGCCAACCGAAGGTCTCCGCGATGGCGTAACTTGTCGCACCGGCCAGCACGGGGACCGACAGTAACCCAGTACCCACAATGCCCAGCAGGAACAGCACTCCCGCGTAGTCACCGGCGATGGGGGCGAGTGCACTCGCCGCCTGTTCGGCGGTTTGAACATCCGTGATGCCATTCGCGTGCAGCGTCGCGGCGGCCGTGATCATGATGGCCAACATCGCAAAGACCCCGGTGAACATGCCGGCAAAGACGTCGACGCGCATTGCACCCATGTGGCGCTTCGTCACATATCGGGCTCGCGTCTGGTGACGTTCTTCCACTTCTTCCGCCGCCTGCCAAAAGAAGAGATAGGGCGAGATCGTCGTTCCGGCGAGCGCGATCAAAAATGACACCTCAAGCTTGGTCCATTGCATTTGCGGAATGACGATTCCATTGGCAACCGCGGGCCAATCCACGTGGGCCACAAAGAGCACCGCAAAGTAGGCCAGCAGTGACAGACACAGCCACCGCAAAATCTTGGCGTACCGGTGATATGGAACGAACACCTCCGCAACCGCAATGATGGCGGCAAACCCGATGACACCCATGGCTTGCGGAATGGGGATAAGCAGCTGGAGAGCCGCCGCCATCGAACCCAGATCGGCGGCAATATTCACCGTGTTTGCGATTGCAACGAGAGCGACGCACAGATACAGGAGCGGCCGAGAGAGTCGCGTGCGGATGATTCCCGCCAACCCCGTTCCCGTGACGAGAGCGAGCCGCGCGCAGGCCTCCTGAACCGCAAACGCAAGCGGAAGCAGCAGCGGCGCACTCCACAGCAGCCGGTTGCCAGTCGCCGCACCCACCTGCGAGTAGGTACCGATTCCCGAGGGGTCGTCGTCCGCAGCTCCGGTAACAATGCCCGGACCCAACCTGCGAAAGTACCCGGTGCCCCGCACGCTGTGCCGCGCCGGATCGTGCCGATCGTCAGCGCGTGTGTGATGTGGTTGCCGTGAAGCCATGAACCAGGACTGCCTCTCTCTGTCGCCAGCCTACGGCGCACAACGACGGGTGAAAACACCTACAGAGGGCTAGATTGGGGGAATGTCATCACCTCGCACCCGCTGGTTCGGACTGCTCTTTGTCAGCCTCGGAATCTCGCTCATCATCGTCGACTCCACGATCATCAACGTGTCGATCCCCGCGATCATCGAAGATTTGGGAATCTCCAGCACCCAGGTTCAGTGGGTTCAAGAGTCGTACACGCTCGTTTTCGCGGCGCTACTCCTTGTCTTTGGCTCGTTAGCCGACCGCTTTGGACGTCGTCGAGTGATGATCATCGGTATGACGCTCTTCACGGTCGCGTCGGTGTTCGCGGGCTTCGCGCAAGACGGCAATCTGCTCATCCTCGCCCGGGTCTTTCAAGGCCTTGGCGGCGCCATGGTGTTGCCGACAACGCTGTCGCTCGTCAACGCCAACTTCCAGGGCAAGGAACGCGGAATCGCCTTTGCAGTCTGGGGTTCGACCATCGGTGGAATGGTCGCCGTCGGTCCTCTCCTCGGCGG
>CANGKD010000144.1 GCA_947454495.1 Actinomycetota bacterium | reverse complement strand
ACCCGAACCCACCATGATTGCCCGCGGTTTCGGAACGGCCGCCGTGTTGATGCTGTTGGTCGTCACGCTCTTCGTCATCGCTCGTGTCATCGGCGGATACACGATTGCCAAGCGCGAAAAAGCGCGCGAACGCCGTGCCCGCATGCTCGCTGCCCTGCGTTCATCGAGCGTGCGCCTGGCGAATTGGGCAACTGTCGTAGGCGCTCACATCGCGACATTGGCAAATTGGGTCTGGGGACGCGTGACGTTGGTTCCCGGAATTCTCGCGCGTCAAGCGGCAAAAATTCGTCAGCGGGCCGCGGAGCCGGCGCGGACTCCGCCACTCACTCGTCCGCCAACGACCGTGGTCGTGCCAGAGATTCGCCGTTCTTCGAACAAGCGTGCTCGCAAACGGGCACGCGATCGTGGAATCTCATTTGACGAATACCTCGACCAATTTCCCGGCACCAAGTCCGTTGCTCCACCCAAATCCGGTGACGACCCCTCGTCATCGAAAAAGCCCGAATCTGGAGACGCCTGATGCGCACCTTCTCGAGTTCTCTCCGTCGCGGTTTTGCGATCGTGGCCGTTGCGACCGCTGTGGCTGCGATGTCGGCTCAGCCGGCATTTGCCGAGGACTACGTGCCGATTTCCGGCGCGGGTTCATCGTGGAGTTCGAACGCGCTCGACCAGTGGCGTCGCAACGTCGAGCAATACGGCATGCGGGTCAACTACGCGAGTACGGGTTCATCCGATGGGCGTAACCAATTCCGCTCGGGCACCGTGGACTTTGCCGTGTCCGAGATTCCGTATGGGCTCAGCGACGGCGGCGTTGTAGATGAGCCGCCGACTCGTCCGTTCGCGTACATGCCCATCGTGGCCGGTGGTACGTCATTCATGTACAACCTCTCGTCGGGCGGTCAGCAAATCGCGAACCTCCGTCTTTCGGGTGAAGTAATTGCCAAGATCTTTACGGGCGTCATCACGCAGTGGGATGATGCCGCGATCAAGGCCGACAACCCGGGTATCGACCTGCCGAGTCGCCAAATCGTGCCCGTCGTGCGCTCGGATGGGTCGGGTTCGACGGCCCAATTTACGACGTGGATGAGCAAGACCCAGCCCGACATCTGGGACTCGTACTGCGCCGCAGCTGGTCGCGCCACTCCGTGTGGCGTCACGTCCAACTACCCCGTGGTCGCGGGCAAGGGCTTTATCGCGCAACCCAACTCGACGGGTGTCGCTGGCTATGTTGCCCAAGACGCCAACGTGGGAACGATCACCTACGTCGAGTACTCGTACGCGCTGAAGACCGGTTTCCCTGTCGCCAAGGTACTCAACGCGGCCGACTACTACGTTGAGCCGACGGCATCCAACGTTGCGGTCGGTCTGCTCGGCGCGCAAATCAACACGACCCCCGGACCCGAGTACCTCACCTCGATCCTGGATGGCGTCTACGGAAACACTGACCCGCGCGCGTATCCACTGTCGTCGTATTCGTACATGATCATCCCGACCTCGACCGATGCCCCGTTCTCGACGGACAAGGGCAAGACGCTCGGAGCCTTTGCCAACTACTTCTTGTGTGAGGGTCAGCAGCAGGCAGAGGTCTTGGGTTACTCGCCTCTGCCCATCAACCTCGTGCAGGCCGGTCTCGACCAGGTCGGTCAGATTCCGGGCGTGGGATCATCGACCGTCAACATTGCCGACTGCAACAACCCCACATTCTCCAGCGACGGCTCGAACACGCTGGCGAACAACGCTCCGATGCCCTCAGAATGCGACAAGAAGGGCACGACGCAGTGCACCGACGCCACGGGCGGAGCTGCTGGCTCGGCCGCTAACGGAGGCACAGGTTCTGGCGGCACAAGCTCAGGCTCAAAGTCATCCGGCGGCATGGGTTCCGGCGGCGGCGGCGGCGGCGGTCGACTCGGCATCCCTCTGGGCAACGGCCCCATCGCGTGTGACGCTGACACCGGCGAATGTCACAACGTGCTCGCCGAGGCAACCAAAATTGGTGGCATTCCCGGCTGGGGTGTCACGCAAACCGTGATGGCGTCATCCGTCGGGTTGCTCATCGCGTTGGTTTTTGTGCCGCCGCTGATGGGTCAGCTCACTCGCCGTAAGAAGGCGGACCAGAAATGAGCGCACGCTCACTGCGTCTGGCTGGTTCGACGGTTTTCGCCGCGGGAACCTGCCTCGTGATTCTTGGTTCACTCACGCTCTGGGGCGCCAGTGCTCGAGCGGTGACAACGGACAGTGCGACGACGATCGCCTGGGCCGATCAGCATCCCGATTCGACCAGTCCCAACGCGGCCGAGTTGCAAAACCTCGTGTTCACGGTGAGCCAGACCAACAATCTCACGCACCAAGGTCTCGAGATTTCGTGGACGGGTGGACAGGGCACGACCGCCTCCACGCCGGGTCACTTCGACACAAACTTCATCCAGATTATGCAGTGCTGGGGTGACGACATTCCGTCGCCCGAGCAGTGTCAGTTCGGGGCAGCGCCGAACAACGTGCGCGCATTGGTGGGTAACGATGTCGCCACGCGAGGTCTAGCCTCGTTTGATCCGGGATTCGTCAAGGCCGACCATCCCGAACTGCAGTACCCGACCGACCCCGACGTGTACATGTTCCCCTATTCGAGTGTTCGTGGTAGTCGGTCATTCGACTTTGGCTCGATTTTTGATGCGTCGACCACGAATGAGGTGGTGGCCGCGAGAACCGGCCAAGATGGCACCGGACGCGTGTCGTTCGAGCTGCAGAGCACGCTCGAGGCTCCACATCTCGGTTGTGGTGGTGAAGCAACACAAGCCGATGGTTCGACCTACACGCGTCCGTGCTGGCTCGTCATTGTGCCCCGGGGCGCGCACAATCCCGACGGGACTGCTCCCGATTTTCCGCCGAGTGTCTCTGGTTCGCCGTTCTCGCCTTCTGTGTGGCAAGACCGCATCATGATTCCGTTGGGCTTCGATTCCGTCAGCCAGTCATGCTCGTTCGGGCAGGCGGAGCAGCGTCTGGTCGGCAATGAAGTGATGGCCGACGCCTTCACTTCGTGGCAGCCCGTCTTGTGTCAAACCGGAACGACGTACGGGTTCTCCATGATTGGTGACAACGAAGCTCGAACCCAGATTGTCAGCGCGGTCTCTGGGTCATCTCGAATGGCCTT
>CANGKD010000143.1 GCA_947454495.1 Actinomycetota bacterium | reverse complement strand
ATCTCGGTATCGAGCCACCCGAGACCCCAGCTGCCGAACGCGCCCACCCAGAGGAAGGGCAACTGGGCAAGATTCACCGCCAGCACGCCCACCGCGGTGCGCGGGTGTTGCGCCGTGATGGTGTTCGTCTCGAGACTCGAGAGCCCCTCGGCGGCGACCGACGATTGACCGGAGAAAACGAAGAAGAGCGCGGATACAACCGCGAGCATCACGGGCAGAATCAACGACAACGCGTATGAGCGGGTCGAACGCCACGTGAGCGCCACGGCGACGGCAGACCCGATGACCGTGTACACCGCCGCGTCCGCTCGAGCTCCCGATGCGAGAAAGGCCTCGAGCGCAAACAGGCCGCCCAACGCGATCCGAGTGCGCGACCATCCCGTCATGGAAAGGAACCCGTACAGCGCAAACCATGCCGTTGGAACACCCGTGATGGCCCACGCGCTGGGGTTATTCGACGCAATCAGCGAAAGGCCGAGCGGAATCGTGGTGACGGTCCACATAAGCAGGAGCGTTCGCCGTTTGTCGCGCGGCAACAATAACCACAGAGCCGTTGCCGACAACACAAACAAGAGAATGTTGACGAATCGCATGACGAGCGCCGATACCTCAATGTTGGGCGAGGCGAACCAGTTCATCACCGAGTAGTAGACCGGCGGGTAGTTGTTCGCGAATGATCCCCGGTCGGTGGATACGGTCGGGGTGGACTCCTCGAAGAGGCCGAGTTCACTCTGACAACCCGCGCTCGTCGTGGCATCGGCGGCAAAGCACGCGGCCTTCACGAGCGACGCGTCGACCCGTCGCTCACTCGGTTTGTCACCGGGTGCGCAGAGTCCGGGTCGTTCTCCCCCGGCGCACCAGATGCTCGCGAGGTGAAAATCGTCATCGGGACTCGCGCCGACCGGCGACGCAAACGCCCATGCTCCCAGCGAAATGAAAACGGCGACGGGAAGCAACACGATCCAGCGCACGCGCGAGAACCAGCCGGGAAGTTTCATGAGTCGAGGTTAGCGAAAGAGTCTGCGTGCCACGGCGGCCACACCGCCACGAGCAAACGCGGCCCGGGCCCCACGAACCTTGCCCGCCAGCCACGTGGGTGCGACAAAACGGGTGGGGATAGGGCGAGGTCGACGTCGTGCATCCGCTGCGCGTTGGCCCGTCGTCGCAAAGCGAACGAGTGGATGCGCAACTCGCGACCACCGGAACTCGTCGGCCAGCTCCGCCGAATGGCGTGCGGCCTTCGGTCCGGCATTGGTGAACAGCATCGCCTCGAGTGCGGCGCAGAGTGCATCGACGTCGCGCTCGGGCACGACGAGTCCGGCACCCGACGTCGCGAGTATGTCGGCGAACGCGTCACCCTCCGTCGCGACCACCGGAAGTCCGGCCCAGAGGTAGTCGAGATTGCGGGTGCGAAAACTAAATGCCGTCTCGAGGTGTTCGAGGTGCGTGCTGACGCCGACATCTGCATCCCCCAGATAGTTCACACGCTGTGCAAACGGCACCCACGTTTCGTTGAAGAACACATGCGTACCCGTGAGCCCGAGTTGGTCCGACAGATCACGCGCACGCGCCACCATGTCGAGTGCCGCGACGTCGGGGTTGGGGTGCGCGACCCCGAGAAAGAAGAGTCGCACAGTGGGTCGGGTGCGAACCAGTTGTGCGACCGCGCGAATGAGGGTGAGGGGGTCGAACCAGTTGTAAATTCCGCCACCCCACAGCACGACCTTGTCGCGGCGACCGATTCCCGACACGACACCTTTGATGGCCGACTCGACGGCGGAGAATGGCGAATCCGAGATGCCAAACGGCACCACGTCGATGAGGTTTCGCAGGGTGTCATCCGAAGCGTATGTCAGCGGGTTGATTCGACCGACGGCGGCCAGGTGGCCGAGCCACATGTCGCGCTGCTTCTCCGACGCGCAAATAAAGAAGTCGGCCCGACGCAACTGGCCCGTGAGCGCGGCAATTGTCTGGGCCACGTCACGGTCGGCGTCGGCAACCGAGTCACCTCGGGCATCCTCGAGGTGTTCGAAATGCATCGGGTCATACAGGTCAGCGACGATGATCTTGCTCGTCTTGGCAATCCACGGGTTCAACGCGAGCACGAAACCCTGCACCAGCACCACGTCGGCCCAGTCGACGTGCGGAATGAGCTTCGTGCGGTGAGCCGCCACAACGTCGAAGGGAAGATCGACCGGGGCCACGCTGGCGAGTGACGCGACGCGCACATCCGCGTGGTCCTTCAACACTCGCGCGAGTTCACACGCACGGATGCCCGGGCCGGCCATCGCCGGGGCGATTGGGTCTCCCGTGATGATGAGCACCCGACGTCGACGCGACTCCGAACTCGTCACGGGCACAAGTGGGGGTGCGGAGCTCACCGCTATGGCGCCGTCGGATCGGTGTGTGCGAGTCGGGCGAGGTACGTGCCGTAGCCACTCTTCTCGAGCGGGGCAGCCAACGTGCGAAGTTGGTCGTTTGTAATCCACCCATTGCGCCAGGCAATCTCTTCGATGCACCCAATCTTGTGACCTTGACGATCCTCGATGACACGCACGTACTCGCTCGCCTGCATCATCGATTCGAAGGTGCCCGTATCGAGCCATGCCGTGCCGCGGTCGAGCACCTGAACCGACAGCTTGCCGCGACGGAGATACTCGTCGTTCACGGAGCTGATCTCGAGCTCGCCACGCGCGCTGGGCCGAATGCTCTTGGAAATCTCCACGACGGCGTTGTCATAGAAGTACAGGCCGGGTACGGCGAAGTTGCTCTTTGGGTTCGCCGGCTTTTCTTCGATCGACACCGCCTGAAAATTCTTGTCAAACTCGACGACGCCATAAGCGCTCGGTTCCGCCACGTGATACGCGAAGATGAGCGCGCCGTCGATCGAGGCGTTCCCCTTGAGCGCACCGCCGAGTCCGGCGCCGTGGAAGATGTTGTCGCCCAGCACGAGTGCCACCGACTCATCGCCGATGAACTCCTCACCGATGATGAAGGCCTGGGCGAGACCGTCGGGTGAGGGCTGCACCGCGTAGTCGATGCGCATGCCGAGGGACGAACCGTCTCCGAGTAGCGCACGGAATTGATCGTTGTATTCCGGCGTGGTGATGATGAGCACTTCGCTGATGCCGGCCATCATCAACGTCGACAGCGGGTAGTACACCATTGGCTTGT
>CANGKD010000142.1 GCA_947454495.1 Actinomycetota bacterium | reverse complement strand
TCAGACCCGCAACACGACCCCGACGACGACATCATCGACGCCCCGGGAGAAGTCGAGCAACTCACCGAGGCCGTTCGTGATCTCGACCACGACATCGCACTCGCGCGGGCTGCCGCACTGCGGGCAAGCCTCGACGACTACGACCTCGACGACGATGACTTCGACGTGCTCGAAGCCGTCACCGAAGACCCGAATGAGATTACGTATCTGCCGGCGCTACCCGTGCTCGCCGTCGTGGGTCGACCCAACGTGGGCAAGTCCGCGCTTGTGAACCGCATCCTGGGTCGTCGCGAGGCCGTCGTAGAAGACACACCCGGTGTCACGCGTGACCGTGTCTCGTACAAGTCGGAATGGAACGAGCGAAACTTCACACTCGTTGACACTGGCGGATGGGAGCCCGATGCGAAGGGCATCAACGCCTCCGTCGCGGCTCAGGCCGAGGTCGCCATCGACTTGGCCGACGCGGTGCTCTTCGTGGTCGACGCCAACGTCGGGGCGACCGCAACCGACGAGCACGTCGTTCGTCTGCTGCGCAAAACCAAAATTCCCGTCTATCTCGTCGCCAATAAGGTCGACGACATGCGCCAGGAACCGAACGCGGCCGCGCTCTGGTCGCTCGGTTTGGGCGAACCCTACGCCGTCTCGGCACTTCACGGTCGTGGTGTCGCTGACCTCCTCGATCTCGTTGTCGGCAAGCTGCCCTTGATTTCTGCCGTCGCCAAGCAAGAAGTAGGTGGCCCCCGCCGCGTCGCCATCATCGGGCGACCCAACGTCGGCAAGTCGAGCCTGCTCAACAAGGCCGCGGGCGAAGAACGCGTCGTCGTCAATGAAATGTCGGGCACCACGCGCGACCCCGTCGACGAGCAGGTCGAAATCGGTGGAAAGGTGTGGCGCTTCGTTGATACCGCCGGAATTCGTCGGCGAGTTCACCTTCAGCACGGTGCCGACTTCTACGCAACCCTGCGCACGAGTGCCGCGCTCGAGAAGGCCGAAGTTGCCGTTGTCGTTCTCGACGTGAGCGAAACCTTGAGCGAGCAGGATGTGCGCATCATCGACCTCGTGCTCGAATCGGGTCGCGCACTCGTGTTGGCGTTCAACAAGTGGGACCTCCTCGACGACGATCGCCGCCGCTACCTCGAACGCGAAATCGAACAGGACTTGGCGCACGTTGCGTGGGCTCCGCGAGTGAACATCTCCGCACGCACCGGGCGTCACCTCGAGAAACTCGTGCCCGCCCTCGAACTCGCGCTCGACTCATGGGACACTCGCGTTCCCACCGGAAAGTTCAACGCGTTCTTGGCCGAGCTCACGGCAGCGCATCCGCACCCCGTTCGTGGTGGAAAGCAGCCCCGCATTCTCTTCGGCACTCAGGCATCGACACGCCCTCCCACGTTCGTTCTGTTCACGACCGGATTCCTCGACGCGGGGTACCGACGATTTATTCAACGTCGCTTGCGTGAGGTCTTCGGCTTCGAGGGCACGCCGGTCAACGTCAACATGCGCGTGCGCGAAAAGCGAGCTCGCAAGTAATGACTCAGTCGCCGCAGGATTGGTCGCCGAGCAATTCGGTGCCACCACCCCTTCCACCGGGACACCTGCGCGACCCGGGTGACGCCTGGGTTTATACGGAGTCGGGCACGAAGTATTGGGGCGCGTTCGGCGCCGCCGGAGTTCTCGTCTGGCACCGGGAACACGGTGTGCTTCTGCAACACCGGGCCCAATGGAGCCACAACGGCGGCACGTGGGGAATTCCCGGGGGTGCTCGGCGTCAGGGCGAAACGGCCGTGGCTGGCGCCTTGCGCGAGGCGCACGAAGAGGCCGGGGTGCCCGAAGACGGTGTGACGGTCTTGCATGAATATGTTGTCGAGATTCCCGTCATCGACGGCACGTGGACCTACACCACCGTTGTCGTTGAAGCCCTCGACCACTTCGAACCATCGATGAACGACGGCGAGAGCCTTGCTCTCGAGTGGGTTGCCATTAGTGACGTGGATGCCCGTGACCTGCATCCCGGATTCGCTGCCTCGTGGCAAACTTTGCAGAACGTGTTGCGAAACCATGGGCACGTCTGACGCACGGGTGCACTCGCAGCGTGCGACGGCGCTGAGGATGTTCACCGGCGGAGTTCTTGCCCTCACGATCCTCGGGCTCACGGCGTGCGCAACGGTGACGGTTGGCACGCCGTCGGGCACACCGAGCGGTGAGTCTTTGGAGAGTGCGTCGACCAGTGCGACAGCAAAACCTGAGGCGATCACAACAATTGCCGTCATCGGAGACTTCGGGTCCGGCACTGATGACGAGCGTGCCGTGGCCGACCTCGTTATCTCACTCGCTCCGTCAGCCGTCGTGACCGTTGGCGACAACGTTTACAGTGACGCGGGTTACGAGTCGCTCGTCGGTGACTACTATCGCCCATTCGTCAATGCGCAGACGTTCTTCCCTGCGACGGGTAATCACGACTACTCGCAGGGCATCGCGAACTTTGACGCCTACTTTTCCTACCTGAACGGCCAGCGCACGTATCGCGTGTCGCGAGGCCCAATCGATTTCTTTGTGCTTGACGGTGACGCTGCTATCTCGTCTGACACTCGCAACGCGACCATGGAGTGGTTGCGAATGCAAGCCGGGGAATCAACGGCACCGTTCAAGGTTGTCGCGGTGCACTATCCGCCGTTCTCCTCGGGTGACCAACATGGCTCGTCACCTGACATGCAATGGGACTTCGCCGGCATGGGTATCAACCTTGTCATCGCCGGTCACGATCACATTTACGAGCGAATCGAAACGGACGGGGTCACGTACGTTGTCAACGGGTCTGGCGGAAAAGGCCTCTACGCATGTTCGTCACCGCGCGTTGCGGGCTCGATTGTCTGCGACGATTCGCATTTCGGCGCACTTTTGTTGTCAGCATCCGACTCTCAACTCACCGCTCGCATGATTGCAACCGATGGAACCGTTATCGATGAATTCGTGGCCCCGGCGAGGCGATAGGATAATCCTCGGCGCTTGAGAGAGCGTCACAATGCCACGGGCTGTGGCGCAGCTTGGTAGCGCACTTGACTGGGGGTCAAGGGGTCGCAGGTTCAAATCCTGTCAGCCCGACGACTGACAATACCCACCCTCGCGGTGGGTTTTGTCATTCTCGGGTGTGACTGGCGGTCCCGCCGGTTCGAGACGTTGCTGGGTCAACGCAACGCGTTGACAGGATGCAACGGCGAG
>CANGKD010000141.1 GCA_947454495.1 Actinomycetota bacterium | reverse complement strand
GCGGTCAGCTCCTTTGGGTTTTCTCCTGCAATCGCATCGGTGCCAGCATTTGCTCTCGAAGACGGACTTTATGCGTTCGATTGTGACCAAGCTCCTCATCAACTTTGGAAGATTGACCCCACTACGGGAGCTTCAACCCCAGTTGGGGCGGCCGATGCTCGAGGCGCACAGTGCCCTTGGTCTTCCATGGTCGACCCTGCGGACGGTTTGGTCCACATGTTCCTCTTTGACGGAAACGACAACGTCTTGTCGATCGTGGATCTGAGCACGGGACAGGTAACGTTCGGAAACGTTGAGACCGGATCATCCAACGGCGCAACTTCTTCATTCATCGATGCCGCCTCAAACTTGTTCACAGCCAATGGCAATACGCTTCTTGCCGTCGATTCATCTGGGGTCGTATCCGACATCGGACAGATGGCAAACATCAATTCCGAATCAACGGGAACATTCAACCCCGTTGACGGCACCCTCTATTACATTTCTCGCTCAACGCAAGGCGCCCTTTACGTCGTGGATCCTGCGACCGCGACGAGTTCACTCGCTCCGGTCCAGCCCGATTACACAAACTTCCCGAATGCTCGATTCGACGGAATGGCGATTGACAAGAACGGAATCGCATGGCTTACTCAGCGAAATGCCGGATGTAATGGTCCAGCCTTCGGCCCTGGCGGCTCGTCAAGCGCATGCGGCATTATGAGTCTCGATTTAGCCACGGGTGAACTCACCCAATTCGGCTACACCTACGACGCGTCAGGAACGGTCTATCCGGCCGCAAACGTTTCAGGGCAGGGGTGGTCTTCGTCGGACAACCCAACCGGCTATTTCCGTGTCAAGGGATTGATTTATCTAGCCGGCACGGCACCAACGCCGACACCAACACCAACGCCGACACCAACACCCGAACTCCCCAATACAGGCATCTCGACAATCGGGATTGCACTGGCATCGGTCTCGGCATTGCTATTGGTCGGATTTGGAGTCACAGCAGTGACGCGTCGTCGACGGTCAGTTCTGCACCGGTAGGACCTCCGTCCAAGCTTTTGGGCCCAAGTGGAACCCTTGGGCCCAAAAGCTTGTCGCCCTAGGCTTGAGGCGTGACGCGCATCATCGCCGGGTTCGCCGGCAGCCGAGAGATTGCCGTACCGAAATCCGGTACGCGTCCCACAAGTGACCGCGTGCGCGAAGCCATTTTCTCCGCCCTCGATGCGAGAGACGCGATCGTGGATGCGCGAGTCCTCGATCTCTTCGCCGGCTCGGGCGCCCTCGGCCTCGAGGCGCTGTCGCGCGGGGCCGCATCCGTGGTTCTCGTCGAGAAGCACCCTAAGGCCGCCGAAATTGCCCGAAAGAATGCCGAGCTCATTCGCGCGGTCGGCAAACTTGCGCCCGGCTCCGCACACGTCGTCGTGAACTCGGTCGAGCACTACCTCGCCGGGCTCACCGCCACGGCCGGTAACACCAGCGACCTGTTCGACCTCGTCTTTATCGATCCGCCATATGACCTGCCCGACGACGAACTTGATGCCGTTCTCGAGCGCCTCAACCCGCATCTCGCACCGGGTGCCGAAGTCGTGGTCGAACGCTCGACCCGCTCAACTGCACCCCGACCGCCCGCCGGACTCACACTCGACAAATCGAAGGCCTACGGCGAGACCACCATCCACTGGCTCAGTCGCGACTAGCGCCAGCAAACGCGATCGGCTACCAACCGTCGGTGCCGTGCACCGCAAACTCGTCGATGGCGGCGATTTCCTCGGCGGTGAGCGGCGGCGCGGCCAGCGCATCCAAGTTGTCATCGAGCTGAGCCACACTCGACGCACCGATGAGCGCACTCGTGACCGGCGCAATCCCGCCGGCGCCGTGGTCGCGCAGCACCCACGCGATTGCCAGCTGGCCGAGTGATTGCCCGCGGGCGGCCGCGATGGCACGCAGGCCGGCGGCGCGGGCGAGGTACTGCTCGGTGATGTTGTTCTCGTTGATGTAGGCGTTGCGGCCGGCACGCGAATCTGCCGGAACACCGTTGAGGTATCGGTCGGTGAGCAGTCCCATTGCGAGTGGCGAGAACACAATCGACCCGATCCCGAGCTCGTCGAGAGTGACCAACAGGTTTGATCGCTCAATCGTGCGGTCGAACATCGAGTAGCGCGGCTGGCTGATGAGAAGCGGCACGCCCATCGAATCGAGGATGCGCTTGGCCTCACGCGTCTGCTCGGGCGTGTATGACGAGATGCCCACGTAGAGCGCCTTGCCCTGCTGCACGAACGACGCGAGTGCACCCATCGTCTCTTCGAGTGGAGTTTCGGGGTCGAAGCGGTGCGAGTAGAAGATGTCGACGTAGTCGAGTTTCATGCGCGCCAGGCTCGCGTCAAGCGACGCGGTGAGGTACTTGCGCGATCCCCATTCGCCGTAGGGGCCATCCCACATGAAGTAGCCGGCCTTCGACGAGATGATGAGCTCGTCGCGATACCGAGCAAAGTCGCTGGCGAAGATTTCGCCGAAGTTGGTTTCGGCTGAGCCCGCGGGAACGCCGTAGTTGTTGGCGAGGTCGAAGTGCGTCACACCACGGTCGAACGCGCGGCGCAGCATGGCGCGTTGATTCTCGACGGTGCCTTCGTCGCCGAAGTTGTGCCAGAGGCCGAGCGAGAGTTCGGGGAGCTTCAATCCGGATCGGCCCACGCGACGAAAGCGCATCGAACCGTCGTTCGTGTTGTCGTAGCGGTCAGCAGCGGGCGTGTAGTTCATGCCGCCACATTACCGGCGCGAGGACTGACACAGCCGCCCGCATCAGCCCGTCACTGCGCGTAGGGATTCCAGCCGATGGGTTCGATTGATTCCCCGCGCAACAGCACGCGATCGAGCGCGGTGCGCCCCGTGATGACTGTGCCGACACGCGTGAAGCCCACGGGCAAAACTTCGCCGGGAGGGAAACACACGAGCAAGCAGTGGTCCTCACCCCCGTGCATCACGGCGCGACGTGACACCTCGAGTTCGACGCCGTACGCGCGCGTGAGTTCCGCCGCAAACCCGTCCAACACCAGGTGGTCGAAATCAATCGCCACGGAGCTCGCCTCGGCCATACGTGAGGCGTCGAGCGTGAGGGAGTCCGAGACGTCCATGCACGCGGTGGCTCCCGCCTGCGCGGCCACGACACCGAGCGACACCGGCGGAGCCGGTGCGAGGTGGCGTCCGATGAGGTTGGGAAGTTCATCCCGAATCTTTTTCATCAAGCGGGCAT
>CANGKD010000140.1 GCA_947454495.1 Actinomycetota bacterium | reverse complement strand
CAACGGTGGCGGCCTCTTCGAGACGGGCGCGGGCGGATCCGCGCCGAAGCATGTGCAGCAGTTGATTGAAGAGAACTTCTTGCGCTGGGATTCACTGGGTGAGTTCTTCGCACTTGCCGCCTCGCTCGAGCACTTCTCGCAGACGACGGGTAACGCGAAGGCCCTCGTGCTCGCGAACACGCTTGATCGTGCCACGGGAACGTTCCTCGAGAACGACCGCTCGCCCGGTCGCAAGGTGGGCATGATTGACAACCGCGGAAGCCACTTCTATCTCGGTCTTTACTGGGCGCAAGAACTGGCCCAGCAGACGGACGATGCTCAACTTGCCGCTGCCTTCGCTCCCGTTGCCGCCGCGCTGGCCGACAACGAAGAGAAAATTGTTGGCGAAATGATTGCGGTGCAGGGTAAGCCCGTCAACATCGGTGGCTATTACCGCCCCGACGTCACGCTCGTCGATCAGGTGATGCGTCCGTCGGCCACGCTGAACGGCATTATCGATTCGCTGAGCTAGGGCAGTTCTGGTGCGGCGAACGCACCCGTAAACTTGGGCCTTGTGAAGCTCATCGGTGTCTACAACGCGAACGGCGGGCTGGCCGGCGAGCTGAGTTACTTCTTTGGTCACCTCATCGGTCTCGCCGAGTGCAAACTGTGCGACATCACGCACTCGCCCTTTGCGAAGAAGGCCGAGTGGAAGGCCATGGAGAAACGACTTCATGATGAACTCGGTGTCGACTTCGTGCTCGTGCATCGAAACGAGCGAACGGATGCGCAACGCGCGGCGAGCGACGGGCGGGAGCCGTGCATCCTGATCGAAGACAACGCCGGTGGAATCAGCATGATTCTCGACTGGACCGACCTGAAACTGGCCGCCGGAAGCGTGCCCGCTTTTGAGCGGGCGATTCGCGCCAAGTTGTTGATGTACTAGAAGTCGTGGAACCTCATTCTCGGGCGTTGCCGCCGTCGCCAGAACCCAGGCTCTTCGCTGAAGACCTCCCCGTTCTCCTCATCACAACTGCGGTGCGGGCAGCACCGTCGGCTAACGTTCGTGTGTCAGACCACGAACGTCGTCTCGAATACACGCTCGAGGGCATTGGTGAGTGGGTCGCCCGCGTGCCCGAACTACGCATCGTGGTCTGTGATGGTTCAAACGTCGATCTGACGTCCACGATTCGCGAAAAGTGGCCGACATCGACTATCGAGGTCCTTCACTTTCAAAACAATGAAAAGAAGGTTGCTCGATTCGGTAAGGGATTTGGCGAAGGTCAAATCATCATGTTCGCGTTGAAGAAATCTCAACTCTTACGCCAGGCACCCGTCTTCATGAAGTGCACCGGCAAGCTGTGGGTCGAAAACTTTCATGAGGTCTTGGCGAACATTCGGCGAACGAATGGGTTCATGATTCGTTGGCGAGCCGACGAGCACGGCCAGCGGAAACCGTTTTGGGTTGACACGCGCTTCTTTGTGGTCGAAAAAACGTTCTTTCGCAAACATTTGGCGTCGGCGTATCGGGACGTTGATATTAGAGCCGGGCATTACATCGAACATGTCTACGCAGAACGTTTGGGCAAGATTTCTGCAGTGCGTAAGTTGCGCTTCGTCGTTAAACCAGAGATTCACGGAGTCTCGGGCTCAACGGGTCAGCGCCGGTAGGCTAAACACATCCCGTCGGCGATGAAGGAGGCCTGCGAAACATGCTCTCGACTCAACAAGTTGCCCACGCGCAAGCACTCGCAGCCGCCAGGTTGGATGACGCGGGAATCGTGCTGACGGCCGAGGAAATTCGCAATATTGAGGTCGCTGATTTTGGCCTGTCGGAGTTATTGACCACGGGTTTGCAACTCGTCGTCTACGTGAACACCGAGCGCGTGTGCGCGAAAGAGTTGGTGCTCCTTCCCGGTCAGACCTGCCCCGAACATCGTCACGTCTCGGTCGACGGGCAACCCGGTAAAGAAGAGACTTTTCGTTGCCGTGCCGGCCTTGTCTACCTCTACACCGAGGGCGAACCCACGCCGAACCCCAAGGCGACGCCGACGCGGATTGATAAGGGCGCGTACAGCGTGTGGCACGAGACGATTCTGCGCCCCGGCGATCAGCACACGATCATGCCCGACACGAAACACTGGTTCCAAGCCGGGCCCGACGGTGCCATCGTCACCGAGTTTTCGACCCGCAGCACCGACGAGCACGATGTCTTCACTGACCCCGACATTGCGCGTACAACCGTGGTCGCCGATTAGCCGGCCCGAGCTCACGAGACAGCACTCCACGACATGACCGAACTTCGCAGCGCACACTGGTACGGCGGTGACGACCGCAACGCCTACATTCACCGTGCATGGATGCGCCGCGGACTCCCCGAGGGCGCACTCGACGGCACCAAACCACAGATTGCAATTGCGAATACGGCTTCTGACCTGACGCCATGCAACATGCATCTCAACGAGGTGGCCGACGCGGTGAAGAACGGCGTCTGGGCGGCCGGTGGTGTGCCACTCAATCTTCCTGTTGTTTCGCTCGGTGAGACCCAGGTCAAGCCGACCGCCATGTTGTGGCGAAACATGGCCGCCATGGCGATGGAGGAGATGTTCCGCGCGAACCCCATCGACGGGCTCGTTCTGCTCGGGGGGTGCGACAAGACGATTCCCGCGCTGTTGATGGCTGCCGCATCCGTCAATCTGCCGGCAATAGTCGTGCCCGGCGGGCCGATGTTGACCGGTCACTTTCGAGGCGAGGCACTCGGATGCGGCACCGATGTGTGGCGTCTGAGCGAAGAAGCCCGCGCCGGAGTTATCTCGCATCAACAGTTCATCGCCTCCGAGCAGTCGATGATTCGCTCGAAAGGCCACTGCAACACGATGGGCACCGCGTCCACGATGGCGGTCATGGCCGAGGCGCTCGGCATGACGATTCCTGGTTTTGCCGGCACCCCGGCACCCGACGCACGGTTGCTGTCACTCTCACACGAAACCGGTGAGCTGATTGTGTCCATGGTCGCCGACGATCGCCGACCGAGCGACATCATGACCAAAGACGCCTTCATCAACGCCATCGTCTCGGTTGCCGCGGTCGGCGGCTCGACCAACTCGGTGATGCACCTGTTGGCGATTGCGGGTCGCGTAGGTGTCGACCTGTCCCTCGAAGACTTCGATGCAGCCGGAGCGGGAGTGCCGGTGCTGGCCAACCTGCAGCCCAGTGGCAAATTTCTGATGGATGACCTGTATCGCGCCGGCGGAGT
>CANGKD010000139.1 GCA_947454495.1 Actinomycetota bacterium | reverse complement strand
CTTGGCGGTCACGGCCATCATTGCGACCGTCGTCGTGGGTGAGTATTGGGCGAGCCTCATCATCGTCCTCATGTTCAGCGGGGGCGAGGCACTCGAGCAGTTCGCCGAGAATCGTGCCAAGGCAGAACTGACCGCGCTGCTCGATCGGTCACCGCGGTTTGCGCACCGTCAGGTGGGTGAGACCGTCACCGATGTGGTCGTTGCCGAGGTCAATGTCGACGACGTGCTGCTGGTCAAACCGGGTGAACAGGTGCCAGTCGACGGTGTACTGGTGTCGGATGCGGCCACGCTCGACGAATCGTCGCTGACGGGTGAAAGCTTGCCGGTCGAGCGCGCCGCGGGCGACTCCGTCATCAGCGGCAGCGTGAACGGCGCACTCGCGTTTCGCATGCGCGTCACGGCGCGAGCCGAAGACAGCCAGTATCAGCACATCGTTGCTCTCGTCGCACAGGCCGCCGAGAGCAAGGCGCCCTTCGTGCGCATGGCCGACCGTTATGCGGTGCCGTTCACGCTGGCCGCCTACGTTTTGGCCATTGTCGGGTGGGTGGTCAGCGGCGAACCGTCGCGTTTCGCCGAGGTGCTCGTCGTCGCGACTCCATGCCCGCTCATCATTGCGGTGCCGGTCGCGTTTTTGGCGGGAATGAGTCGCTCTGCCCGCCACGGCATCATTGTGAAGAACGGTGGCACGCTCGAGAAGCTTTCACGCGTGCGCACGGTGGCATTCGACAAGACGGGCACACTCACGCACGGGGAACCCGTTGTGTCGTCGATTTACGTTCGAGAGCCTCGAAGCGAAAATGATCTGTTGCGACTCGTCGCGATTGCCGAACAGACGTCAGCACACACAATCGCACAGTCACTCGTGGCGACCGCCCGTTTTCGTGGTCTTGACCTGCCGGCCCCCACGTCGGTCGAAGAGACCATGGCGCACGGCCTGACCGCACAGATTGAGGGCCACACGGTTGTCGTGGGCAAGTACGGTTTTGTGCTCGACGCGGCTCCCGAAGCGGAACGCGTCGAGTTGGCTGCGGGGGAGTTGAGCGTGTACGTGGCCGTCGACGGCACCTACGCGGGGGCGGTGATTCTGCGCGATGAGGTGCGTGACGACGCACGTGAGACGCTGGCGAAGTTGTCGCGGATGGGCATCCGACACACGCTCATGCTCACCGGAGACGCGACTGCGACCGCGCAGCACGTGGCGGCGGCACTCGGCGTGACCGAGGTGCGAGCGGAATGCCTGCCCGCCGACAAGGTCGCGGCTGTCGCCGCGTTGACCGATCGACCCGTGATGATGGTCGGCGATGGTGTGAACGACGCGCCCGTGCTGGCGGCCGCCGACGTCGGTGTCGCGATGGGCGCGCGCGGTTCCACGGCGGCGAGCGAATCGGCCGATGTCGTCATCATGCGCGACGAATTGTCGCGCATCGCTCGGGCCATCGAGTTTGGACAGGCCACCGTGCGCATCGCGAGTCAGAGCATCTGGATTGGCATCGCGATCAGTTCGGCGCTCATGGTGCTCGCCGTGTTCGGCTGGATTCCCGCGATACTTGGCGCGACGTTTCAGGAACTTATCGACCTGGTGACGATTCTCAACGCGCTACGAGCGCTCGGAAGTCTTCGTTCCCGACGAGCGCACCGTCGCGGGTAACCGCTAGCACGGCGAGTCGGTCGGTCATCACGGCGAGGTCAAGCGCGCGTTGCCCTCCGGCCATGATGGCCGTCGCCCACACGTCGGCCGTCACGATGTCGCCGGCGACGACGGTGACCTGTTTAAACGTTGTGTCGGCCGCGGTTTCCGGACGCGACCAAATGTGTTCGCCTCGCTCGGTGACGCTTGAGGTGGCCACGGCGCACCACTCGGGCGTGTGTGACACCGCGCTGAGCACGGTGTTGTTGACGCCCGGGTCGACGATTCCCGTGATCCACGTTCCCGTTTCCGGTGCGCCACTGACCACCACATCGCCTCCGCAGTTGAGCGTGAAGTCGTCGAAACCGTGATCGTGAAGCACCTGCGCCGCCGCCGCAATCGCCTCGGCCTTGATTGTGCCGTTGAGGTCGAGCACGCCATCCGGTCGGTGCGGTGTGAAATCACCATTGGTTCGGGTGCGCCAGTCGATCGCCCGCGCATATGCCTCGCGCATCGCCGATGACGCCGCGGGGAGAGTCAGGTCACCGCGCGCAATCTGCGAGAGCTCGCTGTCGTCGCGATAGAGGCTAAATCGTGCGTTGAATTCGTCAAAGACGGCCCGGGCATTCGCCACGGCCGCCAGCGCACGTGCGTCATCGGGTTCGGTATGAGCGAGCCGGATGCTCACCATCGTGCCCATGGTGGCAAACGTGTGCGCGCTCACGGTGACGCTCAAGTTACCCGGTGAAGCCGGCGGCGTCGAGCGCAGCCTGCAGCGACTGCAAGTATCCCTGCGTCGTGTAGGTACCACCGGAGATGTTGGCCACGTGGGCTGACTGAGCCGCCAACACCTCGTCGTGCACCATCGGCGCAACCGCGTTGCTGATCGAGACCGAGCGGCGGTCGGCATCGGTGAGCTTCACCGCGATGACGTCGGCAATCTGCCCGCCCGAGATTACGGCTTGCACCTGCACGGTGCCGTATCGCGTGTTCACCACGGCGCCGTCGTAGGTGCCGTCGGCGACGGTCGGCGCCGCGGGAGCCGGGGCCGGTGCGGGTGCGGTCGACGCGCTCGGTGCGGCGCTCGCGGAGGGAGCAGATGAACTGCCGCTCGAACTCGTCGCGGACGACGTGGTGCCCGCCGTGCCCGACGCAACGGCCTGGCTGGTCGGAAGGGCGGTGCTCAACATGCCGAGACCCGCCTGCCACCCCACAGCCAAGATGGCCACGGAACCGGCTCCGGCGAAAAATGCGCTACGTGCTCTCATTAGAAATCAAACCTTTCAGCGTGGATGCGGTGCTCGGGCACGCCCGCACGGCGAGCATCCCGAATGACGAGGTCGGTCCAGGGCGTGGGCCCGCAGATGAACACGTCGGAGTCGGTGATCTGGGGTGCGAGCGTGGTGAGTCGCTCGCCTTGGTTATAGGCGTCGGCCGAGAGCCATGTCTGCACGCCGGGTGGTCGCGATCCCACGAGCACGCGCAGCCACGCCTCTTTGGCGACACACAAGTCGTACGTCTCTTGCCAGAGGTAAACCTCTTCATCGGTCGACCCGCGCAGAATCACGGTGGCCGCACGGTTGCCGATGTTGGGGTCTTCGAGCATCGCGCGCAACGGAGTTACCCCGATACCGGCGCCGATGAACACGGCTTTCTCGGTGGTGCGTGCGGATTCGCTGAAGAGT
>CANGKD010000138.1 GCA_947454495.1 Actinomycetota bacterium | reverse complement strand
GGGCAAGTTGGGCGAGAACGAGCGGCAGAAACAAGACGAGCGCCGGGAGCGGAATCGCCACGAAACGGGCCACGTATCGCCCGGTCAGCACGATGGATCCGAACCACACCACGAGCAAGGCGGGCGCGAGGGAAGGCGCACTGGCTGTCACCGCCGCAAAAAGAAGGGCGGCCGTTGCCGAAGCCGACCACGATCGCGCCGCACGAAAACCGGCGACAAACAACCAGGGGAGCAAAATGTGCGCGAGCACGGCGCCCGGGCGACCGTCCGTGAGACCGATTAAGAGGGTGGGCGCCAAGCCGTAGGCGAGCGCCGCAAAGGCGCGAATGACGGGGCGTTCGGTCAGGCGGGCGGTGAGCATCCACGCACCAAAACCAGACAGCGGAATGCTCGCAAACCAGACCGCGACCAACACGAATGAGGGTTGCCACCACGTGATGGTGCCCAGAACTGCGACAACCAGACTGAACGGATCGGCAGGTGCAATCAGGCCAGGCGAGCCGGGACGCCATCCGAACCCGATGACGTTCCACATGTCAGCGACGCTGTGTCCGAGCGGAACGAGTGCTCCGCCACCGAGGGAGCTCGCACCGACGAGTGGAAACAGCATGGCGACCGAAACGACGCTGAGGAACGCGACCGTCCACGCCCCTCCCCCGGCGAAAAAGTGCACGGGCCGTTTTTCGCCGTCGGTGCGAATCCGGGCGGCTTCACGCGCAATGGAGTTACGGCTCCGAACCTCTGCTCGGCTAACAAGGACACCCTGCAAGCTTGACCACGGAGCCGTGCGCTGACGAGCCAGCGCGGTGCGCGATCGCGTGACTGATCCCAACGAGAACGCGACCGACAGCGCCGCCGCGAACTCACCGACAACGAGTCCCGGGCGCTTCGCGAGCAACTGTCCGAGCATGCGCACGAACGCCCACGGCACCAGGATGAGCCAGACGAACACGGGGGCCAGACCTCGTGCATAGACCAGACGCCGAAACAGTTCGGCGCGTCGACGGATCAGGGCGTCGCGGCGTCGGTCCCGCTCGCTCACCACACGCTTCAACGCCACGACCCCGTCGCCGCTCGTGAGCACACTCGCGGAGGGAACGACCGCCACCAGGTTTCCGGCCAATCGGGCACGGATACAAAAATCCAGGGCGTCGTCTGCGCTCGGTAAGGCCGCGTCGAATCCACCGAGCAATCGCCACACCGACTCGCGAACGAGCATGCCGTTCGCGCCAACGGCAAGAACATCACTCATGGTGTCGTATTGACCCTGGTCGAGCTCGTTGTCAACGAGGGAAACCGTGGCTCCGCGGGGCGACATCGACAAACCAAACTCGACAATCGTTCCCGGCTTGCCTGAAACGTAGCCATCGGCATCGAACTGTTTGGGACCAACAATTCCGCGAGATCGCGAAACTTCGAGTGCGCCCACGAGATTCTCGAGGGCCGTCGCACTCGGAGCGCTGTCTTGGCCGAGCAGCCAGAGCACATCCTCGGGTGATGAGGTTGTGCGCGTGATGCGCGTCGCCAGTTCCACGGCCTCGCCGAATGGCACACGCCCGCCGGTAGAAACTATGTGTGCCGGATTCGCGGCCTCGCAGGCCGAGCGAACCGATCCGCGCGACCCGTTGTCAACGACGATCAGGTCATCGATGGGCCGGGTCTGCGACGCTAACGCCTCGAGCGTCGCCGAGAGATGGTCACCCGCAGAACGGGCGACGAGAATCGCAACGACGCGCACGCGCTATGCGCGACGACGCAGGCGCCGGCGTTCGCGCTCGCTCAGTCCGCCCCAAATTCCAAAACGCTCATCGTTCGCGAGGGCGTACTCGAGACATTCGGCCGAAACCTCGCACGACTCACAGATCCGCTTCGCGTCTCGCGTTGAGCCACCCTTTTCGGGAAAGAACGATTCGGGGTCAGTCTGCGCACAGAGTGCATCCGTCTGCCACGACAGCGGGTTGTCGTCGATGTCGTCATCGATACGACGAATTCCCGGAAGTCCGAGGTGGATGGGGTCTACTGCCCAATTGTCGGGAACGTCTCGACGATATCCAGAGGCCATAGTGCAACCAACCGATTCTCTTCTCACGACACGCCAGAGTGGCGGTCGTTACCTAATTACACCGGTGTGATTCGGGGTTCGTCAAGTTGGACTGTAAAAAGTTTCAAGTACTACTGGGGTTTCATCCAGTGCGCTCCAAAATGCACACAAAAAGGTCTAGCGTCCTGGACGCGCGAAAAACAGCTCGGCACCACCCTCAACGCGAACGGTTTGTTCGTCTGGGGTGATGAAGACGGCGGTACCCCGTCTTAACTCGGCGGACGAATGACGTCCGGTCACTCGTGCGTGGCCCGCCGTGCAGAGAGCTATGGACGGACCATCAATGCGAAATTCGGCGATGGGGTTCGCGTCCGTGACTCGAACATGCAGCAACTCAAACTCCGGAATACCCGGCGCGTAACGGTCGACGCCGGGAGCAATGCGCTCCGGTGGCAGGATTGCCGGACTCGAGGGAGCAAAAACACCGACGTCCAACAATTCCCGAACGTCAATGTGTTTCGTCGTGAGTCCTCCCCGCAGCACGTTGTCGCTGGCAGCCATGATCTCGATGCCTAACCCAGAGAGATAGGCGTGCATGATCCCATGTTCCACATACAGCGCTTCGCCGCGGCGGAGCTCCACCCGGTTCATGAGCACGGCCACGGCAATACCGGAATCGTTGGGATACTCGGCGCTCAGCATGCGCACGGTCGACGCGTCACGTTCGATGGGGCTGTCCGGTGCAACGCTCGTTGCGATTGCAACCAGCTCGTTTACGATCGTGCGAGCGCGAGGGCTATGCGATTCGAGCAGCATGGCGACGACATCCCGCACACTTTCACGGTCTTCGCTGAGTGAGACGACAAGCCGCTGCAACTCCTCGACGGGGAGCTCACGCGCGGCACCCTCGGTCACAAATCCCCGCACCGCAGCGATCGAATCCGTCACCGCGCGCATTCCGCACAGCGCGTGGAACGACTCGCTCACGCAGAAGATCAGTTCGGGTTTGTGCGAGGCATCACGGTAGTTGCGATTCGGCGCATCCACGGCAATCCCGGCGGCATTGTCCCGAGCGAAGCCCGCCACCGCCTGATCCATCGAGGGATGCACCTGAATCGAAAGGGCCGTTTCGGCAGCGAGCACTTTGAGCAAGAAGGGCAGCGTGCTCAGGTCACCGACGGCGGTCGCTGGGTCGGCCGAAATCCACGCGGCGATGTCGGAGGCACCACCGGTCTCGTCGGGATGAACGATGCGCGACGGCGATCCGGGATGCGCGCCGAGCCACAGCTCGG
>CANGKD010000137.1 GCA_947454495.1 Actinomycetota bacterium | reverse complement strand
CTGCTCGATGCGTCGGAGTCGCTCACTCCCGCCGAACTCAAGCCGACCTGGCGGGGCTGGATTCACGTCGGCACGTTCCCCGTGGCGATCGCCGGCGGAATTGTCTTGATTGTGCTCGCCGACGGACTCACCGCGAAACTCGCTGCGGCCGTGTTCATGTTGACGTCGATGCTCCTGTTCGGCAACTCCGCGCTGTATCACCGCTTCACTTGGAGCGAGCGCACACGGATTATCTTGAAGCGCATCGATCACGCCAACATCTTCTTGCTCATCGCGGGAACGTATACGCCACTGGCGCTTCTCGCACTCCCACCGAGCAAGGGAATGTTGTTGCTCGCCCTCGTCTGGGGTGGCACGTTGCTCGGCATCGGGTTCCGTGTCTTCTGGATCAACGCGCCCCGATGGCTCTACGTCATCCTTTATCTCGCGCTCGGCTGGGCTGCCGTGATGTACATCGGTGACCTGCTCGCCGCGAATCTTGCCATGATGATTCTCGTCGTGGCCGGCGGACTGATGTACACCGTCGGCGCGATTGTCTACGGACTCAAAAAACCGAACCCGGTGCCTGGTGTCTTCGGTTTCCACGAGATTTTTCACACGTTGACCGTGCTCGCGTTCCTATGCCACTGGACGGCAATCCTGCTGATCTGCCTCCACCCGATTTACAACGCGTAGCGCGGGACGCTACCCGCGGCTTCGACCCCGGCGAATTCCTACGGCTTCGCCTTGGTCCCAGGCTTCTTTGAGCCCGACCCGCGCGCTGCTGCCTCTTCCGCATCGAGCTTGGCCTCAACCTGGGCCAGGATGCGCTGGCGACGAATTCGGCGCACCATATCGAACACGAGCAGCGTCGTCGCGACGGCAACAAACACAATGGCGGCAAAGCCCAGTGGGCCGGGCGTGACGAGCTCCGGATCGATTGTCGTTTCGGCGAGAAGCACGAGTGCGACCTTTCGTTGTGGTGGCGGGCTTTATCCTTGAGTCAGGCGAACAAACGCCCGATAACTCCCTTCCAGCGTAACCGCCTTTCGACAGGAGCAGTGGTGTCAGAGTCCCCGTCGCTCAACGACCGGTACGGCAATTCCGCGCAGTCGAAGCGTGCGCGCCGAGTGACGGCGTGGGTCGGAGCATCCGTCACCGTCGTCGCATTAGCGGCATGGATGATCTGGGCCAACCCCCTCGAAATCGGCCCGAGCGCGACCGCTCGGGACATTGGGCACACCATCGTCGACGGCTCAACGGTCACCGTCGACTTCGAGGTCACCGTGACGCCGGGTCACTCGTTCGCGTGTGCCGTGGAGGCACTCAACACGGTGTTCGCCATCGTGGGCTGGCGGGTCATCGCGTTCGACGCCTCATCCGAACTGTCTCAGACCGTCAGCACGTTAGTGAAAACCACGGAGCCGGCGACGACCGGTTTTGTGACGAATTGCTGGCTCACCTAGGCTGACTCCCATGTCTGACAAGCCCGCCTCCTTTTTGACGCAAGACGCCTACGACCGTCTCGCGGCAGAACTCGAAGAACTTTCGACCGTCAAGCGCGCCGAAATTGTGAAGCGAATCGAGGCGGCGCGTGAGGAGGGCGACCTCAAAGAGAACAGCGGTTACCACGCCGCCAAAGACGAGCAGGGTCGCATCGAGTCGCGCATTCGCGACCTCACCGAACGACTGAAGCACGCCGTCGTGAGCGAAGCGCCCGAAAGCCACGGTGTGGTCGAAGCTGGAACGATCATCACGGCCGTCATCGCGGGTGACCAAGACACGTTCCTGATTGGCAGTCGCGAAATTGCCGAGGGCACCGACTACAGCGCCTACAGCGAGAGCTCACCGCTGGCCGCCGCAATTCTCGGACTCAAGATTGGTGAATCAACGACCTACCTTGCACCGAACGGCAAAGAAATCGCGGTCAGCATCGTCAACGTCGAGACGTTTAGGGGCTAAATCTCGTCGCTAACGCGAACCTTGTATCCCTCGTCGCGAAGTTTTTGGATGACCTCTTTACGGTGCTCCGGTCCGCGCGTTTCGATGTGCAGTTCGAGTTCGACCTCGCTGATTTCGAACTTGCCGTGCCGCGTGTGCAGCACCTCGACCACGTTGGCGTTCGCGTCGGCAACTAACTGCGCCGTTCGCGCCAGCTGACCCGGACGGTCGGGCAACGAAATGCGGATCTTGAGGTAGCGCTCACTCGCCGCCAAACCGTGTGCGACGATGCGCTGCATGAGCAAGGGGTCGATGTTGCCACCGGAGAGCACGGCCACGGTCTTGCCAAGATTCTTGCCGTGGAGCTTGCCCGCGAGAATGGCCGCGACGCCCACTGCGCCCGCGGGCTCGACCACGAGCTTTGCGCGCTCGAGCAACATGAGGAGGGCTTTTGCCGTGTCATCCTCGGTGACCGTGATGACCTCATCGACCGAGTCACGAATGATGTCGAAGTTGAGCACGCCCGGAATCGCGACCGCAATGCCATCGGCAATCGTGGGCTGCACATCCACCCGCACTCGTTCTCCCGCGGCTAACGATGGTGGATACGCAGCGGCATTTTCAGCCTGCACACCGATGATGCGCACGGTGCGACCCACCGTGGCGGCCTTTTGTTTGATTGCGCTCGAGAGCCCAGAGATGAGCCCGCCACCGCCAATGGGCACCACGATCGTGTCGACATCGGGCACTTCGTCGAAGATTTCAAGACCCAGCGTGCCCTGACCGGTCACCACGTCAGCGTGGTCAAACGGCGGAATGAACGTGGCACCGGTCTGCTCGGCGCGCTCGAGGGCGGCTCTCAACGACTCGTTGAAAATGTTGCCTTCGAGCACGACCTCGGCGCCGTATTCGCGCGTGGCCTCGAGTTTGGGAAGGGCAACACCCAGCGGCATGAAAATCGTGGCACGGATGCCCAGCTCGCGCGCCGCGAGTGCCACACCCTGCGCGTGATTGCCGGCCGAGGCTG
Organism: Actinomycetota bacterium; assembly: GCA_947454495.1. GTDB lineage: Bacteria > Actinomycetota > Actinomycetes > Actinomycetales > Microbacteriaceae > RFQD01. The sequence goes on along the minus strand of CANGKD010000137.1, from coordinate 415 downwards.
CGATAACGCCCTTTGCGCGCTCCTCCCGTGTGAGGTTGGACATGCGAAAGTAGGCGCCACGTAGTTTGTAACTGCCCGTGCGTTGGAGGTTTTCGCATTTGAGCACGACCTCGCTGCCGAGCACGTTGGTCAAGAATCGGGAAGGTTCGACGGGCGTGCGCTGAATCACACGACCGACAACCTCACGTGCTGCCTCAAATTGAGCCAGGGTGGGTCCCGCGAACGTGTGGAGTGCCATGTGCAGAAGTCTAGGGCTCTAGAACTTCGAGCCCATGTCGAGCAGGCGACGAATGCGATCAGCGATGGGTGGGTGGGTCGACAGCATGCGCGCCGCAAGCGAGGGTCGCTCGGGGTCCGCAATCCACATGTGCGCCATGCTCGACGACTGGCGTGCCATCGGTCGGCCGTATTCATT
>CANGKD010000136.1 GCA_947454495.1 Actinomycetota bacterium | reverse complement strand
CGTGAGAGCGAGAGAAATGATTCGTGGCGTTGATTTCACGTTGGAGGCCTTTCGAATAGGGGGGGCACTCACACGGTACGTGTCGGAAAAGCGCGGATGGCTCGTGACTTCGGTTTGACCGAAGCCAGGACGTTACTACCCAGGGGCGTCCGCGTTATTCTCAAATCGTGTCCGCTGAGAGAGCCCCTCGAATCATCCTCGTAGTTGAAGATGAACCACTCATGCGAGAGTTGCTTTGCTCTGCACTCGACGACGCGGGTTACGTTACTGTTCCTGCGGGCACGGCCACGGATGCGGCGAAACTTTTTCGCCTGAATGACCCGGACGGCGCACTCATCGATATTGATCTCGGTGCGGGTCCTAATGGCTTGATGCTCGCGTCCAGGCTCCGTCGGGATGTCCCTCACTTACCGCTCGTGTTTCTGACAGTACGCACTGACCCCCGAGCGGCGGATGGGCCCGGCATTCCCGACAACGCGCACTTCCTTATCAAGTCCGCGCTCAAGGACGTCGACGAGCTACTCTCCACCGTTGACGATGCGATGCGCGGCGCCAAAGCAACGGTGCGCAGACACGACAAATCGTCGTTGAACTCCCTTGCAGATCTGACTCGAGCTCAAATTGAAGTGTTGCGACTCATCGCCGAGGGATTGACCAATGAACAAATCGCCGCATCCCGAGGAACAACGCTGCGGGCTGCCGAACTATTGGTGAGCAAGACCCTTAAGCGCGTCGGCATTGCATCCCAGACGGGCAACCGACGGGTGTTGGCCGCTCGTGCGCTCTCCTAGTGCCAGGCGGTGCGGGTCAAACCTCGAGACGGGTCGGAATCTCCGCAATGAGCATGGTGGAGTGTTCGGTCATCTCGAGACGCAGCTCAGTGGTGAGTTGACGCAAGAACTGCAGGCCGATCCGAGTAGACGAGGGCGAGGGATCCTCGCGTGAAGCAGACGGATTTGTCACAGTCACTCGAACTCGACTTCCTTCCGAGGTGATCGAAGCGATGACGTTTGTTGTCTGCGCGTGCTTCGCCGCGTTAAGGGTCGCTTCCGAAATGACTTCAATCGCTGTAGCCGTCGCGAACCGGTCGGCTATCAGGAGAGCTTCCGACTCCGGCGTGATCGACACATCCACATCGAGTGAGCCGTTCCACAGTGCAATGACATCGGCAATGGCCGTTGAGAATTCAATGTCTGGCACCGAAATAGTTTCGCGTGTCCCAGCTAGTTCATCCGCAGAGGTTTGACAAAATTTGGACACGAAAGTGATGTCCTGAGGAGAGATAGATTTCTGCCCGTCAATTTTGACAATTGCTGCAACGAGGGAACTTTGGATTTTTCCGTGGATGGTCGACACCACAGATTTCTGCACGGCAATTGATTCTTGGCGTACCCGAACTGTCTCCAGCGAGAGTTCAGCGTTGGCCACACTCAGGCCCTCGAGAACGCGAATCTGGCGCACTTCGTTTGCGCGGTGGAGGAAACTCATGAGTGCCAGGAGGGCAATGATGACGAACAGTGCGAAATTTTCCGTGGCCAAACTATTTGGCCCAAGGAATGGGGTGAGAGCGGCTGCGAAAAACAGCAGCAGCGAGGCAGGCACGCTGATGAAGAATGCCAATACGATCAAGGGGATTTGGATGAGAAATCCCGGACTGGTGAAGTTGATGCTGGCACTCGCGGAGATTGCCACAACTCCGATGACCAGCGCCCCCACCAGTCCGGAGAAGTAGGTTGCGTTCCACCGAAATGGGATGCCTGGCAGGTTAACTCGTGCGTGACGAGAGTCGGCCGACGACGGGTCGTCGTTGAATTCCAGGTTTGTCACTCGTTCGAGTGCCGGCGCAACGAGTTCATCTCGAATGCGCTCGAGTGACTCGAGGAGCTGGCTCTTCGTAATGGCCGGTGATTTCGTAGACATTGTCGCGAAGTCCTCCGCGCGCTGACGAAGGTTTTCAGCCAAATTGGCTTGCAAAACTGAGGCGGGTTCCGCAATAGCAGATACGTAGTTCGCCGAAAGTCCTCGTATGCGGTTGCTGATTCGCCTCAGTTCGTTTCGTTCCCGACGATACGAGCGCTGTCCAGATACGAGCACGGCGATGAGAACCCACAACATGGACCACACGATGATGAGACATGCAGTGAGAAACACACTGGTAGAAAGGGGCAGTTGCGTGATGCCGGTTCCTGCGTCGAGTGGGAAAGATTCTTGAGGATTTGCGAGTTCGGTGACCGCTGCTGCCGCGGCAATCGTGACAACGAGTAAAACGAGTGTGATTGCTGTAGACCCGGCCCGGTTGCGGCGGCTACGTTCTCGCAACCACAGGGCTAGAGCACCGACTGTTGTGACGCAGATTCCGGCACAGAGCGCGAGCCATGTTCCGACCGGGCGATCCATCGCGGCGGGAATCCCGAGGGCCAGCGCCGCCACAGCGAACCAGGGATAAATCCACGGATGCACCAGTTCGGCGCCACGCAACTGCGAAGGTATTTGGCGCGAGAATGACGTCGTTCGCATGAGGTTATCCTTTCGGGCTGACCCAAGAAACAGTATCCACGACGACGGTTTTGAAGAGAAAATGCTGGGGCTCACCGAGATAATCCGATGAGCCCCAGCATTGACTAATTCGCGATATCGTGGCGCGGATCAAGACCGACGCGTGATGCGCCGACGCGTCGCATAAACACCTACCCCGGTTGCAATCGCTGCTAAGGCAAATGTTCCTACCAACGCGCTTAAGCCTTCATTTTCGCCTGTGGTGGGTAAGTTGCTAGGTGTTGAAGGAGTCTCCGGCGCAGTGACGGTCAGCGGCAAAATGGGCGACGTCCAATAGGACGGGTCGTATTGCACCGCGAGATTGGCGGGGCTGACGCAACCCAACATCACTTGGTAGTCACCGGCCGGTACCGTACTGGGGATTGTGAAGGTAAACGTACGGGGGTCGGTGACGGGGTAGTCACCGGGGATAAAGTTTCCAACGCCCGGCCCGTCGAACAAGAAATCGGCACTGCTAGTGCCCGAAACGATTGAATTTGGCGTCGTAATGGCATTGTTGTTCGCGCCAACCAAGCTCAGTGTGGCGGACCAACCCGGCCCGTTGAAGTCAGACGTTTCACTGGACTGAGTTTCGCCGCAGAAGTACGCGATGTCGCCATCAGTCGTGTTGAATCCGTAGTAGCTGAGACTGAGCGTGAACGTCACGGTTCCACCTTGTTCAACAGTCGTCTTATCTAAGGTGTAGCTTCCCAAAATGTCCGCGGATGCCGCGTTGGGCAGCAACACACTAGCGGCAGCTAGAAGTCCGCCGACGATGACTCCTCCGACGAGACGGGGTAGTCGGAAACTTGATACGTGGCCCATGTAAT
>CANGKD010000135.1 GCA_947454495.1 Actinomycetota bacterium | reverse complement strand
TGATCAGCGTGCCAAACCTGCCGATCAGCATCAACATCCTTTTGCTCGTGTCCGCCCTCTTCACGCTGCTCAGTGTGGGTCTCTTCCCGGCCAAACGCGTGCGCTGGTTTAGCTACTTCTACGGTGCCGGCATCACCGTCGTGACAACCGCAATGATTGTCGCGGTGCTTGTGCTGCAGTCACCCAACAACGTCGCTGTCGAGGCTGCTCGTCCGATTGACATGTTTCTGAGCTCAATAACCGATGGGGGAGCGAACATCGGACTCGATGGCATGAAGCCCGTTCCTGCTCCCTAGATTTTTAGCAACGCCACGCGGCGACGCCGGGGCGTCGATGCCTTCTTTTTGCGAACAATTGTCTAGACTCGACGATTGTGTGCCTCAGCCTGAGGCACTTTTGTTTGTATGCATATTGAAAGTAGAAAATTGAAGAACACCACGAAGGTCTTCGCGACCGGACTCGCAGCATTCGCCCTCATCGGTTCGATGAGCGCCTGTGCCACGAGCGCAACCACTGAAACCGCCACGCCGTCCGCTACCGCTGCCGCTCCGGCCGCGTGGAGCTACTCGGGCGCCAACGGCCCCGACGCCTGGGGCACTCTCGACCCGGCATACGCTACGTGCACCGATGGCACGGCTCAGTCGCCGATTGACATCACCACGACGACCCCCGCCGACTTGCCGAACATTACGTTCAACTACGTTGCAGGCGAAGCCGGCATCTTCAACAACGGACACACCGTTGAGGCGGAGCCCCTCATGGAAGGTGAAGATGCAATCACGCTCGATGGCGTCGACTACGCCTTCAAGCAGTTCCACTTCCACGCTCCGAGCGAGCACGCTGTCAACGGCACGCACTACCCGCTCGAGGTGCACTTCGTGCACAAGACCGAAGACGGCAAGATTGCCGTCGTTGGTGTCTTCGTTCAGGAAGGTGCCGCTAACCCGGCCTGGGACCCCTTCATCGCCGACATCGCGACGGCTACCGAGGACCCCGAAGCGAACAAGGTTCAGATCGACTGGGCAGCTTTGCTCCCGACCGACCAGACGACCGTTCGTTACGACGGCTCGCTCACCACGCCTGGTTGCGCCGAGGGCGTCAAGTGGAACGTCATGACCACGCCCATCACGATGAGCGCCGACCAGATTGCGGCCTTCGCTGCGGCCTACGACAACAACGCTCGCCCGGTTCAGCCCGTGAACGGTCGCGTTGTCACACTCGACAGCACCCCGTAACAATTCCGCGTCGCGGTAACAGCGTGGGCTCATCCCTAGTCGGGATGAGCTCACGCTCGTTTCACGAGCTATAGTCGTCGTACGGCGCGAGTAGGCCCATCGCCGAACGTGCATCCGGTTACCACACCACGCGTGGTCACCCAACCCACACCGCCGCAGGACAACGCAGAGCCGATCGTGAGCCTCGTCCGACGAGAAATCAACGCATTTCGACCCGGTAAGAGGTGATTCACATGGCACGTTTAGGTGTCGTTAGCGAACAAAAAGAGGATGCGCGGGTCTCCGCCACTCCCGAAACGGTCAGCAAGATTGTCGCACTCGGCTACGAGGTAGTCGTCGAAAAGGGAGCTGGCGCGAAGTCGTCGTTCCCCGACAGCCAGTACGAGGCGGCAGGCGCCACGATTGTCGACGCAAAGTCGGCCTGGAGTGCTGACATCGTCATGAAGGTCAATCCGCCCACGGATGCGGAGATCCGCAAACTTGCCAAGGGCACGACACTCATCAGCCTGCTGAGTCCGTCGCTGCGACCCGATTTGCTCGAAGCTCTGTCGAAGCGCGGCGTCACGGCCCTCGCGCTCGACGCCGTGCCCCGCATCTCACGTGCGCAGTCAATGGACGTGTTGAGTTCGATGTCGAACCTCGCGGGCTACCGCGCCGTCATCGAGGCAGCTCACGAGTTTGGTCGCCTGTTCACCGGTCAAGTCACCGCCGCGGGCAAGGTCCCGCCGGCGAAGGTGCTGGTTGCCGGTGCAGGCGTTGCGGGTCTGGCTGCCATCGGTGCGGCATCCAGTCTCGGTGCCATCGTGCGGGCGACTGACCCTCGACCAGAGGTGGCCGATCAGGTCAAGTCGATTGGTGGCCACTACCTCGCCGTTGAGGTCGCAGAACAAATGCAATCGAGTGACGGATACGCGAAGGCCACGAGTGAGGCCTACGACAAGCGGGCCGCTGAGATTTATAGCGAACAGGCCGAAGACGTCGACATCATCATCACGACCGCGCTGATTCCGGGTCGCCCCGCACCACGTCTCATCACCGAAGCCGACGTGGCCCGCATGAAGCCGGGCAGCGTCATCGTTGACATGGCCGCGGTCCAAGGCGGTAACGTCGCCGGTTCCGTCGCGGGCGAGAAGGTCATCACCAAGAACGGCGTGACCATTCTTGGCTACAGCGACTTGCCCGCTCGGTTGCCCCAGCAGGCCTCGCAATTGTTCGGTACGAACATGGTGAACCTGCTCAAACTGCTGACCCCGAACAAGGATGGCCAACTCACGCTTGACTTCGACGACGTCGTGCAGCGCGCGGTCACGGTCGTGCAAGAGGGGGCCATCACCTGGCCTCCGCCACCTGTGCAGGTGTCGGCCGCCCCGACGGCGACGGCCCCGGCCGATGCGCCGAGTGAACCTGCGCCCAAGAAAACCATGTCCCGGGCCGCGCGCATGTCTCTCATCGCAGCCGGTCTCATTGTGTTGCTCGCCGTGTGCACGTTCGCACCGGCTCCGCTTCCGCAGCACTTCCTCGTGCTCATGCTCTCGATCGTCGTGGGCTTCTACGTCATCGGCAAGGTTCATCACGCTTTGCACACTCCGCTCATGAGTGTCACGAATGCCATCTCCGGCATCGTCGTGGTCGGTGCGATTGCACAGCTCAACACTCCCAACCTGGTGGTGCAGATCCTGGCGGCGATTGGCGTGTTGCTCGCATCCATCAACATCTTTGGTGGCTTCGCGGTGACGCGTCGAATGCTCGCCATGTTCACGAAGGGTGACCGATGAACATCGACATGCTGACAACCGCGACCTACGTGGTCGCCGCGCTCATGTTTATTCTCAGCCTTGGTGGTCTGAGCAAGCACGAGACGTCGCGCTCGGGACTCGTGTTCGGCATCGTGGGCATGGCACTCGCGCTCGTCGCGACAATCGCCCAGATGGTCGTCAACGGCCTCGGAACGCAAGCTGGCCAAACCGGTCTCGTCTTGCTCGTCGTGGTACTTGTCATTGGCGCGGGTATCGGTCTGTGGCGTGCGCGCGTCGTCGCGATGACCGGTATGCCCGAACTCATCGCCCTGTTGCACAGCTTCGTTGGTTTGGCCGCCGTGCTCGTGGGTTGGAATGGAGCTCTCGCGTCGGAGGACGTGCCCGCGAACC
>CANGKD010000134.1 GCA_947454495.1 Actinomycetota bacterium | reverse complement strand
TTCCCGGCGTCGAGCGTGCGCTTACGTTGCGAGACGTTCCCGATGCCACGGCCATCAAGGTTGCCGCCCAACGACTCGGTGCCTCGACCGCAGTCATCCTCGGGGCGGGATTCATCGGTGTCGAACTCGCGGAAAACCTCGCCCAGCAGGGACTCGAGGTCACACTCGTGCAGTCGGCCTCGACGGTGCTCGCGCAGTTTGACGAAGAGATGATCGAGCCGTTCCAAGCAAACCTCATGGAAAACGGCATCCGCCTCGTACTCGGGGCTGTTGCCACCGAGATTGCGGACCGCAGCGTCACTCTTTCGAACGGCCGAGAACTCCAGGCCGATCTGGTCATTTCGTCGATTGGGGTCTCACCAGACCATTCCCTCGCCATTGATGCCGGCCTGCGACTCGGTGACTCGGGTGCGGTGTGGGTCGATGAGCACCAGCGCACGAGCGACCCACATATCTTTGCCGTGGGTGACGTGGCCGAGAAGCAAAACCTGCTCACCGGTGACGGACAGCCGATTTGGCTCGCGAACCTGGCGAACCGCCACGGTCGCTTGGTCGCCGATGTAGTCGTTGGAGATGGCGATACGGCGCGACCGAGCCTCGGCACGGGAATCATTGGAGCGTTCGGAATGGTTGCGGCGTTTACGGGCTTGACTGAGCGTGCCGCGCGGGCGCGTGAGGTTACGCATCAGGTCGTGCATCTGCATCCGTCATCACACGCCGGCTATTACCCCGGCGCACACCGTATTGACATCAAGGTGCTCTTCGACCCGGCGTCGGGTCGGTTGCTGGGTGCGCAAGCCGTCGGACGAGATGGTGCCGATAAGCGCATCGATGTCATCGCCACCGCGATCTACGCGGGTCTCACGGTGCGCGATCTGATGAACCTCGAACTCGCCTATGCCCCGCAGTTCGGTTCGGCGAAAGACGCCGTCAACCAGGTTGGCTACGTTGGCGACAACGTGCTCGATGGCCGCACTCCGACCGTGCAGTGGCACGAACTTGCCGACGAGATGGATCGTGGCGCGATGCTCATCGACGTGCGCACAGAAGCGGAAAACGCGGCGGGCTCGATACCAGGTGCGGTGAACATTTCGGTGGATGACCTGCGCGACCACCTCGCGACCCACAAGGCCGACTTCGCCGGCAAACGCGTCATCGTGCACTGCCAGGTCGGGCAGCGCGGCCACACGGCAACCCAGATTCTGCGCTCCCACGCCATCGACGTCGCCAACCTCGATGGCGGGTGGCTGACGTGGAGTGCGGGTATGCGCGCGCGCAACGCGCTGGTGTCCGCCGACTAACCTCCAACTCGCGACAAGCCCAACAAACAAAGCCTCATCAAAAAAGGAGAAAGAAATATGTGTCAAAAGGTCACCTGCGCCAATTGCGGTAAAGCGACCTGGCAGGGATGCGGCGAACACGTCGAAGAGGCGCTCGCCGGAGTGGCTCCTCAAGATCGCTGCACCTGCAACTCCTGAGTCGCACCTGCGCGACCGTGTGCGCACGCTTTCGCTGACCGGATGCAAGGTGGATGCGCCCATGAGCTTTTTGCGCCAATCTAGATGAGCGCAGGAGACCACGGTGGCGCATCTCACTGACGAGATAAAGGAATACGCGAAATGAAACTCAGCTTCATCGGTTTGGGATCCATGGGTTCCGCCATGGCCATGCGACTCATCGAGGCCGGCCACGACGTCTGCGTGTGGAACCGGTCGGCAGGCGCGACGGAGCCACTTGTTGCCGCGGGCGCGTGCGCAGCCGCATCCATCACGGAAGCGCTCGAACGACCCGTCGTGTTCTCGATGCTGTCGAACGATGCCGCAGCGCTCGAAGTCTTTAGTGCCGAAAACCTCGCCACGGCAAAACCGGGCACCATCCACGTCAACCACTCGTCGTTGAGTCTGGATGCGGCGGATGAGCTCTCCGCTCGTCACGCGGCCGCGGGCGTGGGTTACATCGCGGCGCCCGTCTTGGGTCGCCCTCCCGTTGCGGCAGCTGGTCAGCTCAACATCATCGCCGGTGGCGACCCCGCTCACATCGAGGCGGTGCAGGCCTATCTCGACGTGCTCGGAAAAAAGACCTGGAACATGGGTCCGACCGCGCGCGGAGCAAACCTCGTGAAGATCGGCGTTAACTTCAACATCATCCACGCGATCCAAGCTCTGGGTGAGTCGGTGGCACTGGTGGAACGCGGCGGCGTTGACGCCAGCCTCTTCGTCGAGCTGCTCACGAGCAGCCTGTTCGGCGGAATGGCGTACACCGGCTACGGCAACATCATCGCGACAAAGAACTACCGCCCAGCCGGTTTCACCATTCCGTTGGGTCGCAAAGACCTCGGTCTGGTCGAGCAGGCGGCGGCCGAGATGAATCTCACGCTGGCCTCAATTCCCGGTTTGCGCGAGGTCTTCGAGAAGGCCCTCGCGAACCCCGAACTCGAGGGCGCCGACTGGGCGGCTATCGCCGAGGTGTCGCGCGAGTCGTAATTTACGACAGCTGGATGCGCAGACTCGCGATCTCGGCTCCCGGCATGTACTGCGGGCCGAGCACGTTCACGCCCGTGACGGTCAAGTGTGCGGTGCATGTGAGGGTGTCGCCCTCGAGGGTTGCGCCGAGTTTGGCGATGCCGAGTTGACGACCGTCGCTGGCACCGGGCTGCGACACGCGCACTTCGCCCGAGCCGTTGTCGAGCACCACGCACGGATCGGTCACAACGATGTTCAGCATGCCGCCGTGGCCTCGCAGGGCGACGGAGCCGCGGAACGTGAGCGCGCCCGTCAGTGTGTCCCGGTCGAAATCGGTGTCTGACACGCCCTCGAACGCGAAGCCGTCGTCGGTGCGCGTCGCACCGGCACTGGCATTCAGTTCGCCGTCGTCGAGGTCGCTGATGTACGCGACGAGGCTGTCTTTGATGGCCCAGTTCAAGGTGGACGTGTTCATGATGACTCCTTAGATTGTGGACGCGGGCGCCGCAAGGGTGGACGTTGTGGGGGTCGCGGCCACGTCGACTTCAATCGCGTGGGCGGCACGGCGAAGCGCGGGCACAATTCGTTCGTGTATCTCCGAGAGCGTATGGTCGCTCGCGTTCATGGAAACGTTGATCGCCGCGACAGTCGCACCGCGCGCGTCGCGAACCGGCACCGCTACTGACCGCAGACCTCGCTCGAGTTCGCCATCGACAAGCGACCAGCCGGAGGCCCGCGCCTCCGTAACGCGCTCACGTAAGGCGGCCACATCCGTGATGGTTTCGACGGTGAACGCCGGTCTCGGATGAGTGGTCAACACGTTCTCGAGATCGCTCGCGTTGAGCGACGCAAGGAGCACGCGACCCATGCTCGTGGCGAAAGCGGGGAATCTCGTGCCGATGGTGATACCCACCGTCATGATGCGCT
>CANGKD010000133.1 GCA_947454495.1 Actinomycetota bacterium | reverse complement strand
TTGTTCTTGAGGAACGTCAATCCCTCGTCGGTCGTGACCTGCTGGAAACCGGATGCCGAAAGGAGCGACGAACCAATCCACACTGCCGCGATGGCGACGAGGATGTAAATGAGGGGTCCGCGCAGGAGTCGCTTGAAAAAAGTCATGGTGTGTCTAGGCTAGCGGTCTGCGTGAGCGAGGCCTGAGTGTTCGCCGAAGGCGTGAAACCTAGGCGTGCGGGTCGGCCCCGCCATAGACGGCGGGAGCAAGTACGCCGAGACCGCGAACGTTGCGGTATTTCTCGGCATAGTCGAGCCCGTACCCCACGACAAACGAGGGCGGGATGTCGAAACCGACGTAGCGAACATCCACCGGAATTTTGACGGCTTCGGGCTTGCGGAACATCGCGCACACCTCCACGCTCGACGCACCGCGGGCTCGCATGTTCTCAACGAGCCACGAAAGCGTGAGGCCGGAATCCATGATGTCTTCAATGAGAAGGACCTTCTTGCCGGCAACATCGGTATCGAGGTCTTTATTGATCTTTACGACTCCCGACGACTGCGTGCTTGCCCCGTACGAGCTGACGGCCATGAAGTCGATGTGCGCGTGGAACTTCAACTCTCGAGTGAGGTCGGCCATGACGATGATGGCGCCCTTGAGCACGCCAACGAGCAGCACATCGCCATCGGGGTAGTCACGTTCAATATCGCGCGCCAGTTCCGCGATGCGCTTCTCAATTTGCTCCTCAGTGAAGAGCACCTCGCTGAGGTCGCCTCGAATGTCGTCGATTTCCACAATGGAGCCTTTCTTCGCGGAAGCTTTTTTCGAACCTACAGGCGAAACCCCCACCGGCAAAGATGCACCGGCGGGGGTTTCGTCGTGAAGGGGTCTTGCAGGGGCTGTGCTATCGGGTCGATGTCATGCGTCGACGAACAACCACGATGCTCGCTCCCAGAGCGAGGAGCGCGAGGGCGGCAAATCCGGTTGCGCCCATCGTGTCTGCCGAAAGACCAGTTGCGGGCAACTTCGCTGCCGTAACGACGAAGTTTTGCACGATCATGCCCGGACCTGGCTGCTGGTAGCCATCCGACTCAGGCGAGATACAACCAGCAAACAGTGTGTATGTGCCGGGGGGCGTATCCGCCGGAATCGTGACCGGCGCAGTGGCCGACTCATTCTGCCAGTCAAAATCTCCATTGCCCTTCACGCCACTACCGGCGCCAAGGCCGGCCGGGATGTAAATGGTGTCTGCCGAATCTGAGCTCAGGCCAATGCCCATGGAGAACCCGGGACCGGTTGCCCCGAGGCACCACGTGCCATCAGAGTCATGGACGGTCACATCAACGGATTCACCAGCGACAACGGTCGTGGCCGACAGAGAAATTGGCTTTGCCGAAAACGCGAGAGTGTTTGCATCTACTCCCGGGGCCGGCCCGACAATCGTCGCGCAAGAGAGCGCTGACGTGGTGTAATCCCCGGCCTCCGCAGGCGTCGACGAGTCAACGAGCCAGTTGTAACCGCCCTGCATCACGTAGGTCTGAGCATTGCCGCTGTGCTGTTCGACAGCCTGGAAGCCAATGAATCCAACGATGTCGGAATTTGAGTCGATGACGTTGGCCGTTGCACCCCACATACCGGCAGGCGCGCCAATCACATCGTCGTTGCAGAAAGAGCCGTCATCGACGAGCGTGAGACTCAGGATTCGACCCGCGTACAGGTCGGTGGTCGGGCTCAATGTCGCGGTGACCGCAGCCTGAGCTGGCGCAGCGGCAACCAGGCTCGCGGCCGCGATGAGGCCAACGGCGACGCCGTAGGCAAGTGTCTTCTTCAATTCATTCTCCTGTGTTCTGTGAGTTTTTTAGAGGGCATCCGTGGGATGCGCAGGCAATGAACCCGACACGACGAAAACCGACAAACCCTAAACTAACGTCTCATTCGTCGAAGCGCGGGACGTGGGAATCTCCAGGCGCGAAAAGATAAGTAATGCGCCCCGCCGAATCACACGAAGTCCAGGTACGTCGACGCCCTGCTGTCCCGCCCACCGCGTGATGAGCTGGTCGACGGAGTCAACGTGCACCGACGTGAGTTCGGAGCAGCCCGAGTCGCGCAGCCACGTCGTGAGCACGCGGCCGCGCACGGCCGGGTGCAATCCCGCGAGCGTGACGACATCCAGAGCATTGGCGCGACGGGCCACCATCAGCGAATTTGTCGCGATCGCGTCAAGCGCATCGGCGTCGACCGCCAACTGGGATGCCGTGCGCGCGAGCGCCTCGGCCACACCCGGGCCGAGCTCCCTCTCGAGCACGGGCAGCACGGCGTTGCGCACTCGCACTCGCGCGTATCGCGAATCAGAGTTATGCGGATCCCTCCATGGGTCAAGGTCCATATCAGCGCACGACTGAGCCACCGTTGCACGTGGCACGTCAAGTAGTGGGCGCAGGATGAGCAGGCTCGAGCGCGTCGACACTCCCCGCATCCCGGCAAGACTGCGCGCCCCCGAACCGCGCGCAAGGCCGAGCAACACGGTTTCGGCCTGGTCATCTCGCGTGTGGCCGAGCAACACGGCGAGCGCATCCGAGTCACGGGCGACCCGTTCGAATGCCGCAAAGCGGGCATCACGAGCGTCGGCCTCGGGCCCGGCACCCGATTCGGTGACAATTACGCGTTCGATGATTACCGGTGAGAGCCCCAACGACCGTGCCGTCACGGCCGCCCGTTCGGCAACGTCGGCCGAGTCGGGCTGCAGGGCGTGATCGACGATCACTGCTCCGGCCTTCACGCCGCATTTCGCGGCCTCAAACGCGAGGGCGGCAGCAAGCCCCAGCGAGTCGGGCCCACCGCTGAGGGCAACCAGCACGAGCGGAGCGTCGAGCGGAATGACCCAACCACCCGGTGCGCCACAGGAAGGGTCGCGGGTGACTCGTGCGCGAGCATCCGGAATCGCACTATCTAACGACTCGCGCACCGCACGTCGCACATCGGCCATGGCTGGCGTGAGTCTCGGGCGCGTTGTCATTCTGAAGTAACCTTATTGCGCCCGTAGACACAGATAGAAGGAGCCACCGTGGCCGAGTACGACGTTGTCATTGAGATTCCGCGCGGAAGCCGAAACAAGTACGAGGTTGACCACGAAACCGGTCGCGTTTACCTCGACCGCGTGCTCTTCACGCCGTTCGTGTACCCAATTGACTACGGTTACTTCGAAAACACGCTCGGCCTCGATGGCGACCCCGTGGACGCGCTCGTTTTGCTCGAGTACCCGGTCTTTCCCGGTGTGGGTGTCAAGGTTCGCCCCGTCGGCGTTCTCAACATGAGCGACGAAGCCGGCAGCGATGCCAAGGTCATCTGCGTTCCTTACAAGGACCCGCGCTGGGCGCACATCCAAGACATCACGGATGTTCCCGAGCACACGCGAAACGAACTACACCACTTCTTCTCGCGCTACAAAGACCTCGAGCCCGGCAAGTTCGTCAACATCGAGGG
>CANGKD010000132.1 GCA_947454495.1 Actinomycetota bacterium | reverse complement strand
GGGGCGTGGGTTGAGGTCGACCGGTCTACCTGGTCGCCCGCATCCGTGTTTCGAGTTCTCGCCGACATGAACGCCGAATCACTCGAGTCCACCGAAGGAACATGGAACCTCGGGATTGGCATGTTCGCCGTCGTGTCACCCGATTCGGCGTCAGCGATGACGACCAAGCTGACCGACCTCGGGATTCCGTCGTGGGTAGCGGGCATGGTCTCGACTGCCACGCGCGATTTCACCGGGTTTGAACAGGGCGCCAAGGGCGTCGACGGCGGCGCGGTGCGACTGGTGGGAAGCTTTGCCAACTAAACGTTCGGTGTCGTTTGTCGCCTGGGTCGGTTTGGGTGAGGTGACAATCGCCGCCAGTTTCTTGTTTCCGACCCTGCTTATGGTGAACGCCATCGCGAACGGTTGGGAACCCGTGGTGCAGTACCTCGTGGTTGTCGCTGGTGGGGCTGCACAGGGTTTTCTGGTGGCGTTTGTCTGGTGGGCGTTGCTGGCGCGCGCGGGAGTGACGGCTCCACTTCTCGTATGGCTTGCGTACCTGTCGGCGGGCACCGCTCTCTCGTGGGCGGTTGCTCAGATTCCCGGATTTTTGCCTCGCGACACCATCGCAACAACCATCACGCTCGTCGAGGTGGCAACCGTTGTCGTGGCGCTCGGGCTTCCGATGATTGCGCAATGGGTTGTGCTGCGTCGCATTACGCCGCGGGCCGTCGTGTTCGCGTGGATCTCATTCGCCGCGTGGCTCGCCGGAGCAGCAATTATGGTCGGCACACTCAGCGTGCTGACGTCGGTCACCGACCTGAAGTCGACGATCGCCCTGCTTGTGCTCGGAGCGTTTGCGGCCGTTTTCGCAGTGGCAATCGGAACGTGGTACGCGGCCGTTCGCCTGCTTCGCAAACGCTAAGCGAGCTTGGCCTGATCGTCGCTTTCGTCGTCGTCTTGCGTCTCATCGTCGACGGCGTAGTCGGCCCACTTTGCGAGATTCTCATCGAGAATCGGGTCGCCGGTTGACCCCGTCAGCTCACGCTCGAGCGCCGAGTAGTTGGTGTCGGGGCTGAAATACTTCAGCTCGCGCGCCACCTTGGTGTGCTTTGCCTTTTGACGGCCTCGTCCCATCAGAGACTCCCTTGCACTGTGTTCGTCGCGCCTGTCGAGGCAGGCGACAAAGCAAGCCCTTAAAAACTTCGCCCGAGTCTAACACGCGGGCGCCCATGAAACCGCTGTGCCCACCACAGGAGCCCAACGAGAAATTAGGTGCCGAGCAGGCCAGCGAACGCGAATCCCACTGCCGCGCATGCGCAACCGCCGACCGTCGTCACTCCAATGTTCCACCACCCAAGTCGGGGTCTTTCTCGCCCAATCAGGATGGTCTCGACGGCAACCGTGCTGAACGTCGTGAGACCCCCGCAGAACCCGACCCACACGATGAGGGCAACATCCATTGAAATCAGGGATCGGTAGACGAGGCCAAGTGTGATTCCGGCAATCAGCGAGCCGAGAAGGTTGACGACGAGGACTCCGCGAGGCAACGGCCGTGCTTGCGTGAGGGGCAGCGCGGTGATGAGGAGATAGCGCACGAGTGCGCCCGTGCCGCCGGCCAGCACAATCCACGGCACCAAGGCGATTGTCACGATCGGCCGCCTCGGTGAGTGAGTAGTCCGCCGACACGAAGGCCGGCCCACGCCGCAGCCATGCCCAGACCAAGCGAGAGGATGAGCGCTAGCACGGCATCAAGAATCCGCGACTCGGCGACGCCCGCGACGACGTTGAGTGCAATGGCCGAGAAGGTGGTGAAGGAACCGAGCAGCCCTGGACCGACGGCCACGCGCAGCCACTCCGGGGTGGAGGGTCGTAACCACAGGTGTCCGGCAAGGATGCCGAGAACAAACGAACCTGCCACGTTTACTGCGATGGTTGAGACCGACAGTGCGCCCGGTGAGCTATGCGGTAACGCGAGGTCGACAAGCACCCGCAGCAGGGTTCCCACGAGTCCGCCACAGAAGACGGCGAACAGCCGAAGCGCCATGTCTATTCGGTTGTGGTCTTGCTGTTGTTGCGCTTGAGTGGCGCACGCTCTGTTGTCCGTGCGTGCGGGCGAACCGGTTCACCGCGACGCGATTGACCGGGTACCGGGCGCGAACGGCGCCCATAGATGAGGTCCGAGGAGTCGAGCAACCACGGAACGAGAGTGATCGTGACGCCTTTTTCCATCATGAGTCGCGTGCGCATGCGGCGCGACTTGTGGTTGTGCAGGAGGTGCTCCCACCAGTGACCCACGATGTATTGCGGCAGGTAAACGTTGACAATCTCTGAGCCGTGCGCCTTGCGGTGGGCCCGAATGTGTTCGATCAGAGGCCACGTCAGGTCGCGATAGGGCGAACGAATGATGTTCAGAGGCACGTGGATGTTGTTGCGAATCCAGTCGAATTCGAGTTGCACGGTCGACGGTTCATCAATGGAAACGTGCACGGCCTCGAGGCTGTCATGGCGCGCAGCAATGGCAAAGTCGAGCGCTTTGAGAACAGGCTTCTGCATCTTGCCGACCAGCACGATGGCGTGCTCGCCGGTCTTGTCGAACTCCACGTCGGCGTCGACGGCAATTTCGGCCTCGACATCGCGGTAGTAGCGGTGCACGCCAATCATCAGGAAGTACAGCACCGGCATCGCGATGAATACAAGATAGGCGCCGTGCGTGAACTTGGTGATGGTCACGACGATCAGCACGGTTCCGGTAAAGATGGCGCCGATGAGATTGATGGTCAGACTTCGCCGGATACTGCTCGCGTTGTCAGGCTTGCCTTTGAGAAGGCGCAGCCAGTGTCGAACCATGCCGCTCTGACCCAGCGTGAACGAGGTAAACACACCCAAAATGTAGAGCTGGATGAGCTGATTCAAGTTCGCCTGGAAGACCGCGAGAATCGCAATCGCGACGAGGCCGAGCGCGATGACTCCGTTGGAGTAAATCAGGCGGTCGCCACGAGTTTCGAGCGCTTTCGGCGCGTAGCCATCGTGGGCGAGCACCGAACCCAAGAGCGGGAAACCATTGAACGCGGTGTTTGCTGCGAGCAACAACACCAGCGCCGTTGTCGCCTGCACGACGTAGAACATGATGCTTCCGTTGCCAAACGTTGCGCCCGCCACCTGCGCCATCAGGCTCGGTTGTGGCGTGGTCTCGCAGTTCGCGAATCCAATCAGGTCACACGCATTCTCGGCGTAGTGCACGCCGGAGATGACGGCGAGCGAGATCAGACCGGAGAAAAGAGTGATTGCGATAGCACCCAGCATGAAGAGAGTCGTTCGAGCGTTCTGAATCTTGGGCTTGCGGAACGCGGGAACGCCGTTGGCGATCGCCTCGACACCCGTGAGCGCCGAACATCCACTCGCAAACGAACGCAACAGCAAGAGAATGCGCGCCGCTTGAGCAACTTCGTGTGAGTGCACCGCGTACTGTGCCGACTCGGCCACGGGAGCATCG
>CANGKD010000131.1 GCA_947454495.1 Actinomycetota bacterium | reverse complement strand
TGGCAGTGGCAGTGGCGATGCTGGCGGGCATGCCGACACGCTAGGCGAGGGCATCAGGCGACGTTGCGAGTTCTCCACGAGAGGTAGGCGAAGTAGGCCACGGCGTCAATGAACGAGACGAGCACGAGCACGAGGGCCGGCCAGTCGATGGCGCACGACAATGCGAAGTCGACCGCATCCGACGGATTACCGGGCACGAAGATGAGCCAGCCGGCGAACGCGACGAAGCAAAAAGCGACGTAGGCGACGGCGGTTGTGACGAGGGCGGGGCCGGCGTACCCCGCGTCGGTGCGATCGAGACGGCGGCGGCGAATGGATGCTCCGGTTGCCGTGAGTGCGAAGGCCACGAGGCAGGCAAACACCATGGCCGGACCGAGCCCGACGCCCGCTCGCGGATCCGCGATGACGTCGCGGTTAAACAAGACGGAGCTAATGCCGAGGCCCGCAACGGCGAGCGCGAACCACATGCCCAAGGCAAAGGCGAGTGCCGCCGTGATCTCGAGGTTGGTCGGACGTGGTTCTGACCCGAATCCACTCAACCGATCGTTACTCACAGGCCTAGCCTATGGCGACGGTCGCGGCACTCGTTGACGTGGTTTGCGTGTAACCGGGCTTAATGGCGGTCACTTGTACCTTGATGAATCTCGTGCGGTCAGATGATTTGAGCACGTATGTCTTCAACGTGGCACCCGAGATTGCTGAGTAGGTGCCGTTTCGCGTTGCAGAGGACAACCAACGGTAGGTGTACGAGGTGGGAGTCGGCGACCACGCGCCTTCGTTCGCGGTCAGCGTCTTGCCCACCTTTTTTGTGCCCGACACTGTCGCGAGTGGCACGGTAGAAAACGCACTGGGGGCGGGTGTTTGCGCCATGGTGTCAGTTATCCAGGTGCGATAGGTGTACACCTCGGTGTAGACGCCGGGGTATCCCAACTGCGCGCATCCCTGACCGAAGCTCGTAATGCCGTCAAGCACCCAGGCGCTGCCCGTGTTCTTGGCCATCGGGCCGCCGCTGTCGCCCTGACAGGTATCGATTGTGTAGGCGTTGTTGGCAGCGCACACCATTTTTGTCGACGAGTAAGAACCGCCGTACGCACCCGCGCAGACGCTGTCGGCAAAAACTGCAATCTGGGCCTTACGCATGGTGACCGGATAGTTGCCCGCTCCCGACGCGCGGTCTCCCCAACCGGTGATCAACTCGGTCGCACCGGTGACGGGCGCTGCCGTCGGCAGTCCAATTGCCTGCACGCTGCCGGAAACGAGGGTCAGCGGGGCAGATAGTTTGAGTAGCGCGACATCGTCATGGTCGGCCGACGACACGTAGTTCGGATGCACGTAGATGTTCGATACCGCGACGGGCCGGGTGTTTGACGTCGTGCTCAACGTTGCTTGGCCGGCAAGCACTTTGATCGTCGACGCGGCCGAAACGGAGGATCCTGACACGACGCAGTGCGCTGCGGTCACAATCCACTGGGCAGCGACGATGGATCCGCCGCAGAACTGCCCCTGAAATTCGCTGGACGCGGTCGGCGTGATGAGCGCGACCTGCCACGGGGCGTCGACGATTGTGGCCTCGGTGCCCCCCACAATGTTTGGCGTGACAATGGAGTCCGTCGTCGGGGTCGGTGAAGTCGTGGCGGTCGGTGCAGCTGTCGTCGAAGGCGCTGCCGTCGCGGCGGTTGCCGGGCCAGTCATACTCCAGGCCAGCACCGCTGCTGTCGTAACACCCACGCTGAACAGCGCGGACCAACGAGCCGCACGTCGTCGATTCTTCATTGTTGAGCCCCTTCGCCCGCCAACCTCAATTTGAGTTCGCGTCAATTTATCGTCGCGACGTTAAACGTCCATCGAGGTAAATACCCAAGAGTCGTCCAATGTTGGCGTGCTGGTCGACGGAAAAGTGTGCCCGACGCTCGGTCACGACCACGCTCGACTGCAGGGTTCAACTCCAGAAGTTGACGACCGCCAAAACGATGCCGCCGACAACCACTGCAATCGCCAGCACTATCCCAAGCGCGACGATGGCGCGACGGGGCTCACCCTTGCGGTTGCGGCCAATGATGGGAATCGCATCCGTCATTCGGTGAATTTCGCCGGAGATGATTTCGTCGAAGGATTTGCGCTTGCGTGGCTCCTCGCGAAGCGGGTCTGCCTGCGGATCGGCGGAGAGACCGGTCACATGCACGGGTCGAGTGACGGGAGGTGCCTCGACGGGCGGCAACGGGGCGCCGGCGTGGGGATCACCTACGGGTGGGCGAAAGAAGCGTTTGCGGTCTTCGGCGCTCAGCGGAGAATCCGCGTCATCACGGGGGGCATCGTTTGCGACCACACCCCATTGTCTCATCTCAGGCTGAATCCGTGCGCGCGCCAGTTGTCGTCAACTCACGAACATCAGCCTCAATGGTCGTGGCACCCCTTCGGATCGCGGGCCACAAGACCGCCGTCGCAGCAATGGCAAAGGCGGCGCTGCCGACTATCCACACAACCATGGGAGACGGCATGTTCGTCCACCACCATTTGGCTTCATCGAGATTCCAGGATGTAGCCTTTCCGCCCTGAATGTAGCGCGACATATTCGCGTAGAGCGCGGCCGCGTTCGCCAGAATCAGCACGGGTAGCGCAAGGATCGCAATTCGGCGCGGGATGACGGGCTCCCTTCCACCCGCTAAGGCAACGGCGGCGAGAATAATCACAAGTGGCAGAAGATACCGTGCTTGAAAACTTTCACCGACGAAAGCGTTTCGCACTTGAAGATAGGCCAACGGCACGAGTACGACCGCAAGAGCGCCGGCACCGAGAACCCATAGTGTCTGTCGCCGAGCTTGTACGACGCGAACCGACATCACGGCGACAAAGACCACCATGGCTCCCAGCGTCGCTATCGCGGGCATGCCGGTATCAAGCCATCCAAGTCCTTGAGAGCCAAAGAACTGTCTCAACAGATCGGGAATTGCGAGCACGTTTTTTCCCAGCACCACAAGAAACGCGCGGCCTTCTTTGCCGGCATTGCGTTCGAAATCGCTGAGCTCACTCGGAGTGAATACGGTGTTCCGTGTCACGAACAGGAAGGCGCTTGTCAGAACCACGAAGCCCGCAACGATGAGAAGCGTCCAGTTGCGGAGCACGGTCCACGTGCGCGCGAGCCCGAACGCAAGGCTCACGGCGAGGAGTGCGAACAGCGCACCGTCGGACCGAGAGCCCGCGGCCATGATGAATGAAATGCTCGCCACGATTGCTTGCCCGATGAATCGCCCGCGTTCGTGTCGAATTGCTCTCCCGTTAGTGATGTTTTCAAATATTGCTGACGAAACCACGAACAGGATGCACGTTCCGGCTATGGCCCACGAACTTGGATTAAGCGAAGCCACCAATGACACACCTAGCGGGACGAGCGTTGTAATTAACGCTGCGCCCAAAACAAAACGCCAGCGACGGCCGACAAGTAGCCAGGCCGAGAGTGTCAGAAGGGAGAACAGTGCAACGTTGAAGAGTCTCA
>CANGKD010000130.1 GCA_947454495.1 Actinomycetota bacterium | reverse complement strand
CGTGAGTCAAGACGTGGCTCAGCTTGTTCCCGGGGAGTCCGCCGAGGCGCTGCTCCTCGATCCCCACGGTCGGATCGAGCGCGTGATGCGCGTTCTGGATGACGGCACGACTACGTGGATTCTCGTCGATGACGACGCGAGCGGTCTCGCCGCGTGGCTCGATCGCATGGTTTTCCGGCGTGACGTCGACGTCGCCGACGTGAGTGCCGAGTTCACGCCGGTCGGTTTTTTCGACGCGGGGCGCGCCGCTTCGGCACTCGCCCCGCTCGTTGCAACCCCGAACGCCCGAGCCCTCATCTGGAACGACCCCTGGTCATCCGTCAGCGAGGGGGGTTGGCAGTATGCGACCGAACCCGACCACCCGGCCGCCGAGTGGACCTATCGTGAGGCGTTGCTCGACACCGAGGGTGTCACGCAACTCGCCGCGCTCGTGTCGCAGGGCGACATCACGCCGGCCGGAACCCTCGCGCTCACCGCATTGCGCGTTTCTGCATGGCGACCGGCGCTCGCCGATGTCGATGACACGAGTCTGCCTCACGAGTTCGATTGGTTACGCAGCGCCGTGCATCTGTCGAAGGGCTGCTACCGCGGGCAAGAAACCGTGGCGAAGGTGCACAACCTCGGGCATCCGCCCCGCAGATTTGTCGCACTCGATCTCGACGGCAGCGACACGACGTTGCCGGAACCGGGCTGGAGCGTGGCGCTCGCTGACGAACCGGACAAACCCGTCGGCCACGTCACATCGGCGGCCCGGCATTACGAAGAGGGTCCGGTGGCTCTCGCGCTCGTGAAGCGTTCTGTTCCCGCCGACGCCGCGCTCATCGTTCGCCCTGCCGGTGACGCTCCGGCAACGGGGTGGGTCGCCGCACGTCAGACCACAATCGTGCCGAGCGATGCGGGTAAGACCCTTGACGTGCCGCGAATTAGACGCGACCGAGCGCGCCCCACGCGATCGTAATCTCGCCCAATTTCCATCGTGTGCGTCCGGCGAGCACGGGCCATCCGGCCGTCTTTAGTGATTCGACGGTGGCGACCCAGCGTTGAGTGGCACCGAATGAACCGAGTCCGGCGTGCACGGCCCACCCGCGGTCGAGGTCGTTCATCAGCGCGTGCACCGGGTCGCCCGGTACGTTGTGGTGAATGAGCGCCTTGGGCAGGCGTTCTGCCGCGATGCTCGGATTTTCGAGGCCGTCGAGTCGCAGTGAAATCGTGAGTGATTGCGGCCCGCCAACGTTGCCACCCACACTCTGACTACCCCCGCGTGCGGGGGTCAACGCAATCCACGTGGAGACGCGCCCGATTTCGTCACACGTTCCCTCGACGAGCACTCCGCCCGGAGCGACCATCGCCAACATCGCATTCCAGGCTGGCACCACCTGGGATTCGTCATATTGGCGGAGCACATTGAATGCGCGAATCACGATGGGCGAGCGACCGCGGGGCACCGGTATTTCGAAGCCGCCGAGTTCGAAGCGAATCGGTGGATGCGCATCCGCCATGCCCCAGCGAGTCAGGTCGGCACGCGCGGAGGTGACGCGCGCGGGATCGATTTCAAATCCGAGCATCTCCACGTCGGGTCGCACGCGCAATAGGCGCTCGCGCAGCTCAACGGTGGTCACCGCGCTCGCGCCGTAGCCGAGGTCGACAACCAAAGGATTCTCGGCCGTGCGCAGGCCTGGCCACGCGCAAATCCACCGGTCAACTCGGCGCAGACGGTTCGGATTGGTCGTTCCGCGCGTGATGTTCCCGACCGGCATGGCAACAAGTCTTCCCTAGACTTGATGACATGACGCACACCCTGATTTTGCTCCGACACGGCAACAGCGACTGGAACCAAAAGAATCTCTTCACCGGATGGGTCGACGTTCGACTGAGTGAGCAGGGCGTGGGCGAGGCCAAGAAGGCCGGCGCGTTGTTGCGCGACAACAACGTCATGCCTGACGTGCTCTACACGTCGTTGCTGACTCGCGCGATTCAGACCGCAAACCTTGCCCTGGAAGAAGCCGACCGGCTGTGGATTCCTGTCAAGCGCAGCTGGCGCCTGAACGAGCGACACTACGGAGCGCTTCAGGGCATGGATAAAGCGCAGACGCTCGCGCAGTATGGCCCGGAGCAGTTCCAGATTTGGCGTCGATCCTTCGACGTTCCGCCGCCCCCCATCGAGGCCGACAGTGAATGGTCACAATCGAACGACGTGCGTTATGCCCACATCGATGGTGACGTGCCGGCAACCGAGTGCCTCAAAGATGTGATTGATCGCATGGTCCCCTACTGGACCAGCGACATTGTCCCTGACCTTCGAGACGGTAAGACCGTGCTGGTCACGGCCCACGGAAATTCTTTGCGCGCGCTGGTGAAGCACCTTGACGGCATCTCCGACGATGACATCGCCGAGCTCAACATCCCCACGGGGATTCCGCTCGTCTATGAACTCGACGACAACTTCATGCCAACCAAGCCGGGCGAGTACCTCGATCCAGAAGCGGCCGCTGCGGGAGCCGCCGCCGTCGCTGCCCAAGGTCTCAAAAAGTAACCGAGACGAAATCGCCTGGCGCGCGCCCGAAGACGCGGCGGGACCTTCGTTACGGAAGGTCGATTGGGGCGGTGCCGTCGCTCGCCCACTCACCCGTCGAAAGGTACTTGACCTTCTTCGAGATGTTGACGGCGTGGTCGGCGAAACGCTCGTGATAGCGACTTGCCAGCGTGGCATCGACCGTGTCGACGGGAGTTCCGCCCCACGTCTCGCCGAGGACCTTGTCAAACACAGAAAGATGCAGGGCATCGATCTCGTCGTCGATGTCGCGCAATTTGTCGGCGTGCTTGAGGTTTTGGGTCTTGAGCAGTTTGGTCAACGTTTCGGCAACCTCGACATCGAGAGCACCCATTTTCTTGAACGTGCCGCGCAATCCCTTGGCGACGACCTTCTCGGGGAAACGGTAGCGCGTCAACTGGGCAATGTGCTCGGCCATGTCGCCCATGCGTTCGAGGGAGCTTGAAATGCGCAATGCACTCACGACGATGCGCAAGTCGCGGGCAACAGGTTGCTGGCGGGCCAAGATCTGGATGGCAAGTTCGTCGAGGCTGAGGGCGCGGTCATCGATCTGCGCGTCGTTTTCAATGACTTCTTCGGCCATCGCGACGTTGCTCTCACCAAACGCAGTGGTCGCCTTCGAAATTGCTTCGGTGACGAGTTCCGAGACCTCAACGAGACGGTCTTGGAGTTCGCTGAGTTCTTGCTGAAACATCTCGCGCATTGACGTACCTCATTCATCCTTGTGGGGCTCTGGTGACAGTAAGCCCGGGCAATGTTTCGAAACGGCATGAATGCCCTTAACACGAGGTTACGCAACGGTAAACATTTTTGATGGATTGTCACGCAAAGTTCCCGTCGCGTCACACTCCGGTCACTCTCCGTTAGCGTGGTGTACATGAACTTCGGCTTGGTTATTGCTATCGCCGTTGTGCTCGGCGCAATCGCCGGAGGAATCATCGTGGTTCTCATTAACCAAGCT
>CANGKD010000129.1 GCA_947454495.1 Actinomycetota bacterium | reverse complement strand
GGCGGTTACCACGGCAACGCGCAGGTTTTCGAAGACCCGTCGAGCTGCCACCCGACCCTGCCGAACACGGGTGTTAACTCAACGACGACATCGGCACTGGTGGCGCTTGCAGTTCTGGCTCTCGCGGCAGGTGCCACGGCGGTCGGCACGGGTCGGCGACGAATCTCTGTCCGCGCCTAGCTTGGCGAGAACTCAAGGTCGAATCGACGCCGACTCGAGGCCGACTCAATCGAATAATGTTCGACTGAGTCGCTGTTCGGGCGATAGGCTTCTGGTCGGCGGCTTCCTAGTCGTTCATAAGTTCTTTTACGTTGGGAAAACCCATGAAGAAATCTCTGTCGCGCGCGCTTGCCGTCGGCGTCCTCGTAGCAGCGACTTCGCTGCTCGCCACTTCGCCCGCATTTGCTGCGGCCACGGTGAGCCCCACCACGCTCACGACCGGTGTGTATGCGGCAGCTTCGGCTTATAACCCTGCCGGCGACACCGTCGCGGTGGCTGCCTATGGTCGAACGGGCGCACCAAACCCACCGCTCGGCGATCCTGAGGTCGATTTTATCGACGTGAAGACCAACGCTGTGACCGTTCTCAAGGACCCCGGGCTCACCGCACCGACGAGTCTTGCCTGGTCTCCCGATGGAGCGACGCTCTACGTGCTCAACGCCGACACTGATATCGCCGTCATCGACGTTGCCACTCACTCGGTTGTGGGCAATCTTTCCAGCGGACCCAGCCCCTCCCCATACGGAATGGCCATCACGCCAGACGGAAATTATCTCCTGGTCGGCGACTACTCCTCGGGAGATGACACCGTCATCATTGACATCGCCAACAACACTGTCACCTCCCTGAACTATGCGGACGACTACACGGTTGGTGTGTTCGTATCACCAGACGGAACCAAGGCGTATGTCGTTGACTACTACGGTGTCGTAAACGTCTTTGACCTCAGCACTCCTTTGGCCGCTCCGATTCAGACGCTTCAGTTTGACGGCATGTCCTACGGCGGTACCTCGGTGTGTTCGAACTTTGACATGACGAGTTTGTACATGATCGATTACAACGAGGCCCCGTTTGACTCTTTCGCCTCTCGGATTGACCTTGCCACGGGTGCCTCTGTTTCCGTGTCAACAAAAATGGGTGAGTCGATTGGCTGCAACGTGACACCCGACGGTAAGAATTTGCTTGTTGCCTCGAGTGGCGGAGATTATCCTGGCGTCGTCGGCGAATTTGATGGTACGACGATGGAGCTGCTTAACACGTACGCCACGTCGGCGACCGACTACACCGACGTCATCGCATCGAGCCCAAAGAACTGTGACGTCTATGTGTCCAACTTCGAGCCCTCGACAAACATTCTTAACTTCCCCTGTGACGCGGCTCTGCCGAACACGGGCGTCGACACGATGGCCACCGTTACGGCCGGAGCGTTTGGCTTGTTGGCACTGTCTGCGGGAGCATTCGTGCTCATCGCCCGACGTCGCAAGGCCTAGTCGCCTACGACTCATCGCCGAGAAGGTGTCGCTTCGCACGAAGCGACACCTTCTCTCGTTTTGTCGGTAGCGTTGGCTCATGAATTCCACCACTCTTGCTCGTCGTTGGCTCACGCTCGCTTTTGTTTCTGCGATCGTCATGGGCACGGCGGGAATAGGAACCCTCGCGCTCGTGACTCCTGCACTGGCCGCGACGAGTCCCGAGGTCTCGAGCACGCCATCGCACATCTGGGTCGATCCGACGATGCGCAACGCGAATAACAAGTACGAGTGGTCGGCCGCGTTACACATGCCACCGATCACGAGCTACGCGGTGATGAACCCGAATCTCGTGCAATTCACGACGGGAGCTATCCACTGCCAGGCCCCAACGGCCGAAGACGGCGGAGTGATCTCGTGTGAGGGCGCAGGCGACGCGATTCCGGGCGCATACAACGTGCACATCGAGCTCGTCTCGGTGGGCGACCAGAGCTACACGTGGGACATTCCACTGACGGTGTGCCCGCTTACGGGATGCTCCGACCTCTTCTCGCTCACCGTCTCGCCGACGCCGATAGTTGTGTGGGCGAATCCCAACATCTACGACCAGACGTACGGTCAATACGATTTCAACGTCGACTGGAACGCGACCGAAGTCAGGATGGAAGATAACCTGCTGGATGCGCAGGGTAACCCTGCTCCGGGTATCCACGATCCGGTGTCAGAGATTCCGGGTAACGGATCGCAGTTTGGCTACCGGGGCACCTTTACACAGCCGGGCTATTACTACTCGACTATCACCATGATTGATGAATTCGGCGGCGAACATGAGGCGCCGTTCACGGTTCGTGTGTGCACGCCCGAGCTGTGTCGTGACCTGCTCGAGTTGCCGAGCACGGGTTTGAAATTCGAATCGGTGGCAACGGCGGGCGCAATCGCAGTGCTCGCGCTTGGCGCCGGTTGCGTCGTGCTTGTCGTGCGCAGACGACGCAGTTAGGCATTTATTCACGGCTTCGAAATCGGAGCACTGATTAAGTCATACTTTTTGTCATACTTGACGCATGGCATCCATCGCATCTACAGATCCGTCTTTGACAACGATCAAGGTGTCGAAAGAGACCCGTCACCGGCTTAAGGCGATGGCACAGCGTGCCCACTGCACCATCGACGAATACGTCAATGAACTCATCGCCATTGCCGACCGCGAGGAGCGATGGGATGACCTGCGCGGCGCGTTCGCAAACATGACCGCAACGCAACGACTGAGCTACCTGTCGGAAGCCGATCCGTACGTTCGCGACACCTCCTGGGACGGCGTGACCGTCGCTGCGGAATGGCAAGACCACTGGGACGCTGATATGGCGCAGTCGGCCGGCGTGGCGCAGTCGACCGGTGCCGCGACCAAGCGCACATCGTCAGAAAAGTGATCGAGCTCGCGCCCGGGCACGTCGTGTGGGTCGACGACGAAGTCAGCGTAGGTCGAGAACAAGGCGGCCGGCGCCCATTCGTTGTCGTGAGTTCCGCCGAGTACCTCGAGCTCGTCGACACGCTCTTCATCGCCGCACCGATCACGAGTTCGTCGCGAGGCTGGCGCAACCATATTCGAGTGATGGGTGAGACCACCTTGACCCGTGACTCGTGGATCATGACCGAGCAGGTTCGTACCCTCTCGCGCGAGAGAGTGTTCGGCGTGATCGGGCGCGTCTCTCCGCAGTGCTTGCATCGAACTCGACTGTGGATCGGGGAATTCGTCGGGCTGCGCTAGGCCGCACCCAACCTGCTCGCCTTCACTTCCCACATGCTCAATCCGCCCGCACTCAACCGGTAAAGTTGAGCCTTGTGTCTGCTGAAATCTCGAAGTCCACGGTCGCCTCTGCGGTGACGGATGCGCTCGCTGCGATTGCCGCGGCACCCGACGTTGCCGCGCTCAAGGCGGTTCGCACGGCTCACGTAGGCGACGCATCCCCGCTCGCGTTGTTGAATGCGGCACTCAAGGACATTCCCAACGACCAGAAGGCTGCCGCGGGCAAGCTCGTGGGTGAGGCTCGC
>CANGKD010000128.1 GCA_947454495.1 Actinomycetota bacterium | reverse complement strand
CTCGGGCCGCACTTCGACGCACTCGTCGGACAAGCGGTGACGATTTTCGGCGAAGGCGGTCCATCTGCCGAACTACTCGGGAGTTGGTGCGACACAATCGGGGATGAAGTCTTAACGAGCGTCTCGTCTCGGCTCCCCCGCGTTCACGTGTCGAATTAGGTGCCGATTCGGTTATAACCGATCAATGACGGCCTGGCGAGATCTGGATGCGAAATCGTCGAGGATTGCAACCTGTTCCGTAACCGGGATTTCCCAGAGTGGAACCCTTCGAACCATGGCGGCACGAATTAGAGCGTCCGCAATCGCAGGATTCATGGGGAGGAGAGGACCGTGCACGTTGGTGCCGATGGACGAACCCATCAGCACGCCGTCCCACCGCTCGCTCTGCGCGAGCGATGCATCGCTTCCAATTCCATGGGTCATTTTGCCAAAACGTGGAAGACCTCCGTCGAGCACGAATGACGAGTGGTTTTCAAATCCGGTCACGATGCCGAACTCCGTCACAAGCGCCACCTCACCGACGGCACGGGACTCGGTGAGTCGCACGATGCACGGAAAAACACCGGCACCAGGCTGTGTAATTCCGTCCACGAACGTGACGCTTTCGCTCAGCGCAAACCACCCCGCGGAGATGGCCACAAAAGGAACACCGGCGTCTCGCAGTTTCGCCAACTCGGACGAGTGTCTCCGGATATCAGGCAACACGAGTGCAAGTGAGTCCGTAGGCCCCGATCCCACGTGAACGAGATCAACGTCGGACGGCATCGCGTCTCCGCGATGAACGTCGGAGATGCGAATGTCGAGCCCATAGGCGCGCGCGCGAACGGCTAGTGCGGTGACGTTGCCAACATCGCCGTTGATTCCCAGCTCTGTCGGATAAAGGTGTGCGATGTGTAGCGTCGTCATCGATTACCACCCTCGAGTTCAAGGAACCCGAGTCGCTTTCGAATACTCATCATCAGTTCGTAGTTCACGAGCATTACTTTCTTACCCACGCGTGGGCGGGGCAGAGCAAGAAACAATTCGAGAGCCGTATCTGGGTCTGGTTCAACATGTCGAACCGCTCGCCCTTCATAAGCAAATCGCGTAGCAATCTGCCACGCTTTTGTACCCGTGACAATGTCGACGTCACCCAGGTTGGACAAGTCAATGCCGTAAATCCACGACGGATCTGGCGTGCCCTCATCGACGGCGACGAGAAGCTGCTCGGGGCGACTTTCCAGCGCATCGAGGTTCATCTGCAAGCTTGGCGGATTCTTCATCATGATGATCTCGATATCTTCACCCCGCACGGTAATCACCTCACCGCGACCGTAGACAGTTTCCATCGATGCGAGTCCCGCCGTCGCAAAGTTGCCATCAAACGACGGGCCAAGGATTACGCGGGCGGCTTGGATCGCCCCGGCAGCGTCGACCGCGTAGTGAAGGCCTCGTGCGGGTAACGGCACGGTCAGCTTCAGTTTGTCAACGCGCAACTGTGCCGTTGCACCCGAGATTGCATCAACCTCCGTGCCTGGTTTGGGGCGTGGAAGTCGTCTGTTTTCATCGAGTTGCACAACATTCGACAGACCATGCGGGGCCGAAGACAAGAGCTTGGATGCGACGCCAAACCACGACAGTGTTTTAGCGTGCGCGGGGTCGCTCGCCATGCCTGACTTGCGGCCACTGCGTTCACCGATCTCGCGCAGGCTGTCATCATCGGCGTTTAAGATGACGTTGCCGGACGTTGCGTCAACAAGGGTGGCGAGCATGCTCGCTACGCGCGCCGGTTCATAAAAGCGATTGAGCTGGTCCACCTGGACGTTGACGAGCAGTGTCGTTGTCGGTGAGAGACGTCGCGAAAGGCCGACGGAATATGCCTCGTCAACCTCCAAGACAGCCACATCGGCATGAACGAGTCCGTCGAGTCCGACGTCCGCAAGTAGGGCAGACGCGATGCCCTGCGGAAGATTGCCGCCGGAGGGATTAGTGAAAACAACTTTTCCGTGAGCACGCAAAATTCGCGCCAGCATGTTTGTCGTGGTCGACTTACCATTTGAGCCAGACACAAACACAATGCCGTCACTGACCGATGAGAAGGCGTGCTCAAGAAATCTCGGTGCGATAAGCAGTGCCACGTTTCCTGGCATAGCCGAGCCGCCGCCACGAAGACGAGTGGCCCATCGAACTATCCGCCCGAGAATGACAGCGAGTGCAATTCGCACGACGTTCCCTTACTCGAGGTAGTCGCGCAGTGATTGCGACCGCGACGGGTGTCGCAACTTGGCCATCGTCTTAGATTCGATTTGACGGATGCGCTCGCGTGTGACGCCGAAGGTGTCTCCAATTTGATCCAACGTTTTCGGGATGCCGTCGCCGAGACCGAATCGCATGCGGATAACTCCCGCCTCTCGTTCTGACAATGAGTCGAGAAGGGACTCAAGCTGACGCTGCAACATGGTGAATCCCACGGCATCGGCGGGCACCACCGCTTCAGTGTCTTCAATCAAGTCACCAAATTCACTGTCACCATCTTCACCCAACGGTGTGTGCAAGGAGATGGGCTCGCGGCCGTACTTCTGAACTTCGATGACCTTTTCTGGCGTCATATCAAGTTCGCGTGAAAGCTCTTCAGGTGTGGGTTCACGACCCAAATCTTGAAGCATCTGCCGCTGTACTCGGGCAAGCTTGTTGATGACTTCAACCATGTGAACTGGAATGCGAATGGTGCGAGCTTGATCCGCCATGGCGCGGGTGATGGCCTGGCGAATCCACCAGGTGGCATAGGTGGAGAACTTGAAACCCTTGGTGTAGTCAAATTTCTCGACCGCGCGAATGAGACCCAGGTTGCCTTCCTGGATGAGGTCAAGGAACTGCATGCCTCGTCCGGTGTACCTCTTGGCCAGCGAGACGACGAGACGCAGGTTTGCACCGAGCAGGTGACTCTTCGCGCGTTGACCATCACGCGCAACCCAGCGAAGTTCACGCTCAAGTTGTTTCGGAATGCTCTTCGTCGACGCTAATTTGTCTTCGGCAAAAAGTCCGGCCTCAATACGCATTGCAAGCTCGACCTCTTCCGCCGCGTTGAGCAGCGGAACCTTTCCGATCTGCTTCAAATAGTCCTTGACGGGATCTGCCGTTGCACCGGTGATTGCCGTGGAATAGACCGGGATGTCGTCTTCTTCTTCTGCATGAGAGATAACGATTGCGCCGGTTGGCAAGGCTTCATCCGTGCCGGACGACTGCTTCTCGTCATCGTCGGCGTCATCAACCTCGATCTCGTCGTCATCGGCTACGAGGGCCTTGTCGTCGATGACCACGACAACGTCAGCTACCTCATCGACGTCGACTTCCACTTCGAGGTCAACTTCGAGGTCGGCGACGATCTCGTCGTCAAGCTCGCCGTCCAGTCCGACTTCTTCCTGCGGGGCAGACTTCTTCGCCACCGGGGCCTTGCTCGCCGGTGCCTTCGCAGCTGGTGCCTTCGCAGCTGGTGCCTTCGCAGCTGGTGCCTTCGCAGCAGGAGCCTTCGCAGCAGGAGCCTTCGCAGCAGGAGCCTTCGCAGCAGGAGCCTTCGCAGCAGG
>CANGKD010000127.1 GCA_947454495.1 Actinomycetota bacterium | reverse complement strand
CCCTGTTTACGGTGCTCGCCCGCTGCGCCGCCTCATGCAACACGAGATCGACGACAAGCTTGCGACCGGACTGCTGTCGGGTTCGGTGCGCGACGGCGACCTCGTGCGCGTTGATGTGGCCACCGACGGCGAGGCGCTCACCGTCGCGTCCGACGGGGCTCGTCCGGTATTCGATGCGGGAGACGAGGATCCCTTCGTCGAGGCGGAGTTGCTCGACGACTAGTCCGGTCGGGAATACCCGACCGCACGACACGGTTATGGTGAGGGATGCGCATACTCCCGGTATGCGCATCCCGTCTGCCACTCACGCTCACACCTCATCACGCAAGGAAACGAATGTCGAACCGTACCGCTGACACCTCTGTGCCCATCACACCTGTTCAAGCCGAGCGTTGGAGCCCCCGGTCGTTTGACGCAACGCACACGGTGACCTTCGCCGACCTGACGGCCCCGTTTGAGGCAGCACGTTGGAGCGCGTCGGCGAACAACATTCAGCCGTGGCGTTTCTTGGTTGCCCTGCGCGGAGATGCGTTATGGCAGATCATCATCGACTCGCTCGCCGGCTTCAATGCCGCATGGGTGCACACCGCGTCTGCCGTGGTACTCAACATCGCAATCGAAGAAAACGCCGAGGGCAAGCACAACGCGTGGGCGCGCTATGACCTCGGCCAGGCCGTGGCGCACTTTTCGGTGCAGGCCCACGCGGACGGTCTCGTCGTACACCAGTTCTCTGGGTTCGCGCGGGATGACGTCGCCGCAAAGGTTGGCCTCCCTGCGGGGCAGACCATCATTTCGGCGACCGCTGTCGGCAAACTGGGCGACCCGGATGCGCTCGGCGACGGCATCGCCCAACGCGAGCGGGCACCGCGCGAGCGTAAAGCGCTCGCCGAAATCGTGCAGCTCGGGGCCTAGGCCACCGCTGCCTTGATGCCGTCGATGAACGCGTCGACGTCGTCTTCGGTCGTGTCCCAGGCGCACATCCAGCGCACTTCGCCCGTGGCGTTGTTCCAGTCGTAGAAGCGGAAGGTCTTGCGCAACTCGTCGGCAACACCCGACGGCAGAATCGCGAAGACACCGTTGGCCTGCGTGGGCTGGGTGAACGTGACTCCCGACACGCCTTCGAGACCTGCGCGCAAACGCGCGGCCATCTTGTTGGCGTGCGTGGCCGACCGCAACCACAGGTCGCCTTCGAGCATGGCGACAAGCTGTGCCGAAATGAACCTCATCTTGGATGAGAGTTGCATGTTCATCTTGCGCAGGTAAATCAAGCCGTTGACGCGCTCGGGTGAGAAGACAACGATCGCCTCGGCGCCGAGCAGACCGTTCTTGGTGCCGCCGAAGCTCAAGACATCGACGCCCGCGTCACGAGTGAACTCACGCAGTGGCACGCCGAGCGATGCGGCCGCGTTGGAGATGCGCGCGCCATCCATGTGCAAAGCCATACCTTTGGAGTGGGCGTGATCGGCGAGTGCGCGCACTTCGGCGGGCGTGTAGACGGTGCCCAGCTCGCTCGACTGCGTGATGCTCACGGCTGCCGGCTGTGGGTGATGTTCGTCACCGAAACCGTACGCCTGCATGTCAACGAGCTCGGGCGTGATCTTGCCATGTTCGTGAGGAACCTGCAGCAGAGCGAAATGTCCGACGGCCTGGGGTGCGACGCTCTCGTCGTTACCGAGATGAGCGGTCTGGGCACAAATCACGCCTCCCCATCGCGGGAGCAAGGACTGCAAGCTCAGTACGTTGGCACCGGTGCCGTTGAAGACGGGGAATACCTCAATACCCAAGCCGAAGTGCGTCTCCATGACGTGCGTCAACTTCTCGGTGTAGAGATCCTCACCGTAGGCAACCTGGTGGCCACCGTTCACGGCGTGCAGTGCCTCGAGTACCTCGGGGTGCACGCCGGCGTAGTTGTCAGAAGCGAATCCGCGCCAGGCGGCATCGTGAAGTCGTTGCATGCGGCAAGCCTACGCGCGATACACGTCGGCGCGACGGGTCTAAGCCCGAATGCCCTTTGTCGACTCGATGACCGGTGCCATCTTGCGCTGCAATGCCTCGTAGAACATCGACAGCGGGAACTCGTCATCGAGCAACAAATCGGTGAGCTCGCCCAATGGTCCGAGCGTCGGTAGAGCATCGGCGCCCTTTGCCCACACGGATGCGGGATGCGGCGTGAGCGTCGAGGCAACGAGCTCGTACGCAGCTAGCCAGTGCGCCACCTTCGGTCGATCAATTGACCGCCAGTAGAGATCGTCGATGGCGTCGCCGAGGGCAATTACCGTGTCGGGAAGTTCGGCCCAGTCAATCGAGAGCTTGTTGTCGGTCCAGTGCAGCACGCCGTGCTGGTGCAACCACGCGAACAACAGCTGACCCGCGACCGCGTCGTAGTTGCGCACGCGGGTGCCCGTGATGGCAAAGCGGAAGATGCGGTCGAACACAATCGCGTATTGGGCGAGACGCGCGTGACGACGAGTCTCCGCGCTCGAACTGCCATCGCGGTCGAGCTTCACACACTCGCGGAACGCGGTGAGGTCACAGCGCAATTCCTCGAGCCCATAGAGAAAGAACGGCATGCGCTGCTTGATCATGAAGGGGTCAAACGGCAGGTCGCCCGCCATGTGGGTGCGGTCGTGAATCAGGTCCCACATGATGAACGTCTGTTCGGCGAGCAGCTGATCGTTGGCGAGCTCTTGCGCCTCGGGCGGCAGGGCGAGTGACGTGATGTCGATGGCCGCATCCATCACCGTGCGGAATCGCGCCGCCTCTCGGTCTTGGAAGATGGCTCCCCAGGTGAACGTCGGCACTTCGCGCATAGCCACCGATTCGGGGAACAGCACGGCCGAATTCGTGTCGTAACCGGGCGTGAAGTCGAGGAAGCGCAGTGGCAAGAACATCTTGTTTGGGTAGCTACTCTCCTCGAGTTCTGCGATGAATTCGGGCCACATCACCTCGATGAGAACGGCCTCGACAAAGCGGTTTGCGGATCCGTTCTGGGTGTACATCGGAAACACAACCAGGTGGCGCACGCCGTCGACGCGCTGTGCGGCCGGGTTGAATTCGAGAATGGATGCAAGAAAGTCAGGTTCCTCGAATCCGCCCTCGACCCAGCGGCCAAAGTCGGCGATGACCGCCTCTAGGTAGCTCTCATCGTGCGGAAAGTAGGACGACAGTTCGCGCACAGCACCCTGGATCGCTTCAACGTGACCGCGCGCGGCAGCGTGATTCACCGCATCCGGAATCGACCCGTTCTTCACCTGCATGGACTGCAGGGCAGTCGCGGCAGACTTCAAGGTCAACCACGAGAGGTCGGTGATGAGTTCCGGGCGCGCCAATTGAGTCGTCATGAAATGACGGTAGACCCCGCGCGAGAAATCCGGAATGCCAAGTAATGAGGAGGCATACATACTGCATATGTTGCCCGCGTGGGTCTTACACTTCTTCCTATGACCTTCACAGTTGCAGGCTCGCGCATTCTCATTACCGGTGCAGCGATGGGAATGGGGCGGCTGTACGCCGAACGTGCCGTCGCGGAGGGCGCGGCCCTCGTGCTCTTGTGGGACCTGAACAAGGACCAACTT
>CANGKD010000126.1 GCA_947454495.1 Actinomycetota bacterium | reverse complement strand
TTATTGCCTCACTCAGGATAACGAACCCTCGTCAGCTTCTAGGCCGACTTTTCGCGCAAATCTGGCGCGGCGGTCGGGCGCGTCACGATGGTGGGCGCCGCGTTAGCCACGACCGCGTCACGGGTCACGATGACGGTCTCGATATGGTCAGTCGACGGGACCTCGAACATGATGGGCCCGAGAACTTCTTCCATGATCGCGCGCAGACCACGCGCACCCGTTTGCCGCAACACGGCGAGTTCGGCAATCGCGTCGAGCGCATCCGGTTCGAATTCGAGTCGAACGTTGTCGAGCTCGAACATGCGCTGGTACTGCTTCATGAGTGCGTTTTTCGGCCCGATCAAAATGTCGATGAGAGCCGTCTTATCGAGCGGCGAGACCGAGGTGACGACGGGCAGGCGACCAATGAATTCGGGGATGAGCCCAAACTTGTGCAGGTCTTCGGGGAGCACCTCGGCAAACAAGTCACGGTTGTCGTTCTTCGACTGGAGGGGTGCACCGAAACCGATGCCACGCTTACCCACGCGCTGCGAGATGATTTCTTCGAGACCGGCAAACGCACCAGCCACGATAAAGAGCACGTTGGTCGTGTCAATCTGAATGAATTCTTGATGCGGATGCTTTCGCCCACCTTGCGGCGGAACCGACGCCACCGTACCTTCGAGGATCTTCAGCAACGCCTGCTGCACGCCCTCACCGGACACGTCGCGCGTGATGCTCGGGTTCTCCGCTTTGCGGGCAATCTTGTCGACCTCATCGATGTAGATGATTCCCGTTTCCGCGCGCTTGACGTCGAAGTCAGCGGCCTGGAGAAGTTTAAGCAGGATGTTCTCGACGTCTTCACCCACGTAGCCGGCCTCGGTCAGCGCGGTGGCATCGGCAACCGCGAAAGGCACATTCAGGCGCCGAGCGAGCGTCTGGGCGAGGTAGGTTTTGCCGCATCCGGTCGGGCCGATCAACAGAATGTTGCTCTTGGCGATTTCGATTTCGTCGGCCTTGACATCCGCCGGACCGATTGCCTCGGCGGCACGCACCCGCTTGTAGTGGTTATAGACCGCGACGGACAGGGCCTTTTTGGCGGGCTCTTGTCCGATGACGTATTCCTCGAGGAAAGCAAAAATCTCGCGCGGCTTGGGAAGGTCGAAGTCTTTGACCTCGTCTTGTTCGGTCTCGGCCAGACGTTCTTCAATGATTTCGTTGCACAGCTCGACACACTCGTCGCAGATGTACACGCCGGGGCCGGCGATGAGCTGTTGCACCTGCTTTTGGCTCTTGCCGCAGAAGGAACACTTGAGCAGATCGGCGCTCTCACCCATTCGTGCCATGGTTCCTCCAGACCCTTCATGTCACCGCGGCATCACGACAGTCACGGCTTACGAGTGAGCCTAACCCCAAAAACCGACACTTCTAGACACATTGAAAGGGGCGCGCCGCGTTCGTGAAAACTCAGCGCGCCCCAAATCAAGCGAAGGCTTAGGCGGTCAATTCCGCCGTCTTACGACTGGTCAAGACCTGGTCGATAAGGCCGTATTCGAGCGCCTCGGAAGCAGACAAAATCTTGTCGCGGTCAATGTCTTTGTTGACCTGTTCTTTCGAGCGGTTCGAGTGACGCGACAGCGTCTCTTCGAGCCACTCGCGCATTCGCATGATCTCATTGGCCATGATCTCGATGTCCGAAGCCTGACCACGGTCACCACCGGAAGCCGGCTGGTGGATGAGCACGCGCGCGTTCGGCAACGCAAGACGCTTGCCCGGTGCACCGGCGGCAAGCAACACGGCCGCAGCGGAGGCCGCCTGCCCCAGACACACGGTCTGGATCTGCGGTCGCACATATTGCATGGTGTCGTAAATTGCGGTCATCGCAGTGAACGAGCCGCCGGGTGAGTTGATGTACATGATGATGTCGCGGTCGGGGTCTTGACTCTCGAGCACGAGGAGCTGGGCCATGACGTCGTCGGCCGAAGCGTCGTCCACCTGCACCCCGAGGAACACGATGCGGTCCTCGAAGAGCTTGGAGTACGCATCCATCTGCTTGTAGCCATAGGAGGTGCGCTCGGTGAACGAGGGCATGATGTAGCGACCCGCGGGCATTGTCTGACCCGAGCCGTCGAGGCGTGGCATTTCCATGTGTATCTCCTACTTTGCCTGGGTCGTTCCGCCGCCACCGGCGACGTCGGAGGCCGACTCTCGCACGTGGTCAACGAATCCGTATTCGAGTGCTTCTTGTGCCGTGAACCAGCGGTCACGGTCTCCGTCCGCGTTGATCTGCTCGACGGTCTTTCCCGTCTGTGACGCGGTGATCTCTGCGAGACGGCGCTTCATCGAGTTGATGAGTTCGGCCTGCGTCTGAATGTCGCTCGCGGTTCCGCCGTAGCCACCGTGCGGCTGGTGCAACAGCACGCGCGCGTTGGGGGTGATGTAACGCTTGCCCTTCGTGCCACTGGTCAGCAGGAGCTGACCCATCGACGCGGCCATTCCGATGCCGACGGTCACGATGTCATTAGGAACAAACTGCATGGTGTCGTAGATTGCCATGCCCGCGGTGATCGAGCCACCGGGCGAGTTGATGTACAGGAAGATATCTTTCTTGTCATCTTCGGCCGCGAGCAGCAGCATCTTCGCGCAAATCTCGTTGGCGTTGTCGTCACGAACTTCCGAACCGAGCCAGATGATGCGGTCTTTCAAAAGTCGGTCGAACACGCTGTTCGGCATTGGCATATCTGCCATGGTGTGCTCCTCACGTTGCTTGCCGCCGGAGTTCCGGCGCTGCAGGTGATTCGAATCTATCGGTAGGTCACCGCACGACATCGCCATGTTCGCCATCGGCTAAGTTGGCTCCATGTCCCCCAGCCTTCTCGCGGCCTTTGCCGGTCTCGGTTTCGGTCTCTCACTCATCGTGGCCATCGGTGCGCAAAACGCGTTCGTCTTGCGACAGGGGTTGCGGCGCGAACATGTCTTCACCGTCGTGGCCATTTGTGCGATCTCGGATGCCCTGCTCATCGCGCTCGGCGTGCTGGGTTTGGGCTCTCTGATTGCCGGGCTCCCCGTGCTTCTCAACGTCATCGAATTGGCCGGCGGGCTCTTCCTCGTGACGTACGGATTTCTCGCTGCCAAACGCGCCGTGAAACCCGGCGAACTCACCGCCGACCCGTCGGGCGCGCCACTGAAGTGGGGCGCGGCCGTGGCGACCGTACTCGCGCTCACTTACTTGAATCCGCACGTGTATCTCGACACCGTGTTACTGCTCGGCTCGGTCGCGGGCACCTACGGCGTGGATCGCTGGTGGTTTGCCGCGGGTGCTGCGTTCGGCAGTGTCGTGTGGTTTAGCACGTTGGGCTTTGGCGCCCGGTTGTTGCGACCCGTGTTTGCGAAGCAAGTGGCGTGGCGCATCCTCGATGCAATCATCGCCGTGGTCATGTGTGCGATCGGCCTCAGCCTGCTGTGGTCGTTTGCCCAACACGTGTTCGGTCTGTAACGAATCACACCCTCAGGACGTGGTGGCGAGACCGCATCCTGAGGGTGCAAATTTGTGGAGAAGAAACTACTTCTTCTTGGCTGCCTTCTTCTTCGGCGCCTCGTCGTGCGAGT
>CANGKD010000125.1 GCA_947454495.1 Actinomycetota bacterium | reverse complement strand
GCTCCCCATCGACGTTGTCGACGAGGACGGCTTCGGCTGGGGTGACCCAGAACCGCCACCCCGCGCGGCAGACGAGCCAGAGCGCGACTGGCGCGATCTCGTTTAGTGAGCGACTAAGGAAACAATCGGGGGAAGGTGCCGGGGTCAGCGGGTCGCCGTGTGAATCACGGGTCGCAAGGGCGACTCCTCGGGAACCCGCTCGAGCAATGCGACTCCGTCCACCGGCTCCCCCACCGGTGCCGCAAGGATTGCGCCGGGCACCGCGCGCAGAACCTCCGCGATGAACGTTTCGCGCAGCAGGTCGGCCTTCATCACGTTGCCCGTCCAGCTAAACCTCGGTGCAGGCGAATTCGCGTCAGCCTCGAGTAGCCCGACTCTTCGCGCGCCGGCGACCGCCGATATGGCAAGCTCGCGACCGGCGGAACGCACGATATCGGCGGCGTGCGCATCCACCGCCGCCAGCTCAATCACGTCGCGCGCAAACGCGGCGATTCGGGCAACCCGATCGGCACTCGTCTGCAACTCGATGTACGCCTCTTCGGGGTGCGAGAAGTTATCCGTCAGCAACGTGAGCAGAGCCGTCGACTCGAGACGACCGTCGTAGGCGCGCATGCCTGCCTCCAGCCCAGCGCGTCCAATCCAGTAGGCCGACCCGGCATCGCCGATGAGGTTCCCCCACCCGTCAACCCGCGCGATGGAGGTTGCGCCGACGCCGAGCGTGACAACACCCGTGCCCACGGCCGTCATGACACCCTCGCCCACACCGATGCTGCCGAGAAAGCCGGTCACGGAGTCGTGGGCGAGTAAGACGCGCTCGACCTGGGCGGGAAGTTGAGCGAGCAACTCGGCCGGACGGCTATTGGCTGCGGTGAGTCCCGTCATGCCGATCGACAAGGTGACCGAACCACCGACGCCCGTGAGCGCATCCGCAATCACTGTGGCCAACTGCGGGAACAGCTCGGCATTAGTACGAAGACCGGGATACGTACCCTCGCGCCGCTCCGTATCGGAGAGCAAAAGCGTGCGAATCCCGGTCTGGCCCGCATCGAGTGCGAGGGTGTAGAGGGGTGACGTCACAAGCACACAGCGTATGACATGCGGAGTGCGTTACCTACGCCTTGACGAAGTTTCCGGCCTTGTCGGTGAACGAACCAACCAGAATCATGATGAGGTCAATAATCCACAGGATGCCGAACACACCACCCGTCAGAAGCATCAAGACGCCCGTGCCGACCTTACCCACGTAGAAGCGGTGAATGCCCAGGTAGCCCAGGAAAATGCACAAGAGCAGGGCGACGACCCAGTTCTTGTCGCTCGAGTTGTTAGCCATGATTCCTCCATAAAGTGACGCGATTGATTCGCCACCACGCTACCAACAGAAATGCCGCCCACAAGGAGCGGCATTTCACATTTGTGGATCTGAGGGGACTCGACTCCCCTACTGCCGCGCGCGAAACGCTAACGCGTTTCGACAGCGCGCGTCAGCGGGGGCCCACCACGGGGTTCTCGTCACGTCCGGAAATGCGAAATGCCGCCCACACGGAGCGGCATTTCACATTTGTGGATCTGAGGGGACTCGAACCCCTGACCCCCTGCATGCCATGCAGGTGCGCTACCAGCTGCGCCACAGACCCGGACAGTTCTCTCGAACCGACTGGTCAAGGTTACTACATCACTCGGTGGGTGCTAAATCCGCACCGGCCACCGCAACCGGTAGAACCGGGCAATCCTTCCAGAGCCGCTCAAGGCCGTAATACATACGTTCTTCCTCGTGAAAAACATGCACAACAAGGTCGCCAAAATCGAGCAAAACCCAGCGGCCCTCAGATCGACCTTCGCGACGAAGGGGCTTGGTTCCGTGCTCGATGAGCTTGTCTTCGATCTCCCCCGCAATCGCCACGACATTTCGCTCATTGCGACCAGTGACGATGAGAAAGACATCCGTCAGGGGCAGAGGTCCGGTGACGTCGAGCGCGACGATGTCTTCGCCACCCTTCGAATCGGCTGCCTCCACTGCAAGTTCGAGAATCTCTAGTGCGTGTGCAGATGCGGCCATTTAGAAGACTCCCAAGAGGTATCCGGTGACGAAGAGACCAACCACGGCAACCGCAAGAAAAGTTGCCGTGACGGTCAACGCGAGCGGAACTCGATCGCGAGATTTAATGGGCGACGTAACCGCACCGCCACGTGTGACGGTCGCACTGACCGCCGCGGTGGCGCGAACCGGAGCCAAGTCTTGACTGGGTGCTATCTCGCTCCCGTAGTCGATAACGTCGACCTCGGATAGATCGAGACGGCCCGAGTCCGCGCCGGTTGAGCCAAGACTCGCGGGCAACACGATTTGGCCCGTGAGCATCACTTCACCCGTCTGATCGAGCGACATGATTGGCCCAGAGAGCGGATCCGGGGGCGACGGAATGATGAGAGCGTGGCTCGTGGTCGAAATGACGCCCGTCGATTGCGTTGAAAGCCCAAAGGGTTCGCCTACGGACGGATCCGTGGGTTGAACAGCCTGCTGCGACATCATCTGGTCAAGCGGAGTGGTGGTGTGCCGAATGACCTGTTCGACAGGTGCAACGTTGTCGGAAAGGGCCGGAGATAAACCAAACCCGAGATCGGCCGTCTGACTCGTGACCGGTGAGGACTGTTGCGTCGCGCCCGGAGCGCCCGGTGTCGTTGGAAGCGAGAATCGCGGGGTACCCGCGCGTTCCGTCACCGGAGCAGAGGAGACGTCGAACAGCGGCGAAGAGCCCGTCGAAGGTGCAGCAACCTGCTCGGTGCGCTCGTGCATGGCACGAAGTTCACGTCGGCTGAGTCCAGCCGTAGTGGTCGTGCCAGAGAGTTCGACGCCACCCGTTGCGGGATTCACGCCGAGACCGTTGGTCAGAACCGAGCCCGTCGGCAACTGAATTGCCCCAGTTGCCAGGAGCTGGTCACGAGCCTCGTCGGGGTTGACACCGGATTCCTCAAGCTCACGACGCGCACGCCGCGAGAGATCGCCGAACGCGTTCAGCGCACCCGGCTCTCCTGCGGTGTTACTCACGATGAACTCCCGTATAAGTTGTTGGTCGCAATGTAGTTCGCGACCGAATCCGGCACGAGGTGACGAATGGGGCGATTCTCAGAAACTCGACGACGAATATCCGTCGAAGAAATCTCAATGTGTGGAACCGAGACAAAGTCTACGGTGACACTCTTGAGAGTCGGCTGATTGAGCGCATGGCCGGGTCGACTGACGCCCACAAATTTCGCGAGCGAGCTGAGCCGGTCAGCCTGTTGCCACGTGTGTAAACCGGCGAGGGCATCCGAACCGAGAATGCAAAAAAGTTGGGCTCCCGGAAACTGACTCGAGAGATCAGTGAGTGTGTCCACCATGTACGTCGGGCCGTCGCGGTCGATGTCGACGCGGGATGCGCGAAAGCGAGAGTCGGACGCGATCGCCAATTCGGTCATCACGAACCGCTGCTCTGGCGAGGCAGACGCGTGCTTTTGCCACGGATCACCGGCGGGCGCGAAAACAACAACGTCGAGATCGAGTGCCGCGTGCACGTCACCGGCCACAATCAGATGCGCAAGGTGCGGCGGATCAAATGTTCCACCCATGACACCGACACGCGTCGGCAAACTCTCGGCGGTCAACTCCTG
>CANGKD010000124.1 GCA_947454495.1 Actinomycetota bacterium | reverse complement strand
TGCGTTGTGCGAAACGATGCGTTTCGAGTTCCCTGACGAGCCATAAGTTTCAGTTTACGCGTTTTAGGCTTTTACCCTGCTAACGCCCACCAGAATGGACGCATGTCTGAAAGCACGCGCTACCGATGGAACGGCACGGGTTTCGTTGACATCACTGGCCTGCCTAAGACTCCTTTGCTGGTCGCAGATTCGTTTCTCGCGCGTGACGGTGGCGTGGTGGCATTCGAAGAACACGCGGCGCGGTTCACTCGGTCGACCGAGTCCCAGGGAATGCTGTTTCCCTCGCGTGCGTACATCGACGCGTTTGCCGAGCTGATTCCGCGCGTCGGCGACTGGTTTCCGCGCCTCGATTTCACCGTGCGCGGCGAAATTGAATGCTGGATGCGCCCCGCGCCGCCATTGACCACCAGCGTG
Source organism: Actinomycetota bacterium (assembly GCA_947454495.1). Taxonomy (GTDB): domain Bacteria; phylum Actinomycetota; class Actinomycetes; order Actinomycetales; family Microbacteriaceae; genus RFQD01. The sequence continues at coordinate 3,272 of CANGKD010000124.1, read as the reverse complement.
ACGCTTGCCACCGCCGACCACGACCCGCGCACGCAGCCAGAAAACAAGGGACCCGATCTCGAGGTGCTGAACTCGTTGCGCGACGACGCGCGCTCACGTGGCGCCGACGACGCCGTGATCCTCGACCAGACCGGGCGCATCGTCGACGGTGCGACCACGTGTTTGGTCTGGTGGCGTAATGGCGCACTCGTGAGTCCACCCCCTGAAGCCGTGCGCGTCGACAGCGTGACGGGGCGAGTGTTGGCTCAGATGGCGGCGGAGCAGGGCATCCCGCTCGCCTTGGAATCAATCGAACCGGTTGCCTTGACCGGGCTCACCGTGTGGGCAATCAATGCCCTGCACGGCATTCGTGAGGTGACGGCGTGGCTCGACGGCCCGACTCTCGCACCAAACCCCGACCTGACTGCACAGTGGCGTGCGGCCTACGAACTCCGGCGAGCGCCACTGCCACGCTGATGATTAACGACGTTCTCACCTGGGTTATCGATCTCGTCTCGAGTGTCGATCCGGTGACACGCACGGCCATCGCCGGTGTGGCGGTCTTTCTCGAGACGTCGTTCTTGTTGGGGCTGGTGGTTCCCGGTGACACGACCGTGCTCATCGCAAGCACCGGCATTCAAAACACCGGGCAATACGTCGCGATGCTTCTCGTCGTCACGTGTGGCGCCCTGATTGGCGAAACCGTCGGGTTCTATCTCGGGCGCTTCTTTGGAACGCGACTACGCACGAGCCGTGCGGGTCGCTGGATTGGGGAGCAACGCTGGCGCGAGGCCGAGGCATTCGTTCATCGCCGTGGCGGGCCGGCCGTGTTTATGTCGCGGTTCCTCCCGTTTTTTCACTCCGTCGTTCCCCTGACGGCCGGCATGGCAGGAATGCGTTACCGCATATTCATCGGCTGGACCGCCGCCGCGAGCGCGCTCTGGACCGGCATTTACGTGAGCCTCGCCTACTTTCTCACCGAGGAGTACCTGGCACTCACGGAACAGTTCGAGTGGGCGGGATGGGCATTCATCGGTGTCGTGGCAGTACTTGTCGTGGTGAGCACGCTGGTGAAGAAGAGACTCGAGCGATCGCAACGCACGTTCATGGCGGACAATCCGGAGTAAATAAAAGGGTAAACAGCTCTCGTGGCGCGCGCCCACTCGGGGGTCAACGCCCGCGCGTCTGCCAAACTGTACGACGTGACCCCCGCGCCGAAGACAGCGAAGCGTTCTGTCTCCCCCAGTGATGTAACCAAAGAGGTCATGCACCGGGCGGCGCGGCTCGAGGACCGGTATCACGCGTGGCGAGAACGCCGCGTGCGCAAGCATGGGCACACCCCGACGGTGGTGGCGTATCCCGGTTATGGTGACGGCGGATGGGTGCGGGTCATGTGTCGCGTGCTACTCACGCCGAATCACCGGGCGGGTTCGCGGGCCGAGCGTGTGGCCATCAAGCGCCGCGCGAGCGTGCGCGGATGGCGCAGTTTCTTGGCGGTACCGGTCAACAAGGCCAGCGTCACAATTCGAATCGGCGAATTCACCAGGACCGTGACGGCCGACCGGGGTGGCGTGGTCGACGAGGTCATTCAGGTCGACCTGAAGCCCGGCAAACACACCGTGCACTTCTCCTGCGAGGGATCAGCAGAGGCGGAGGCGACGATTCGGGTCACCCCCGAAACCGCGACGCTCGGCATCGTGTGTGATGTGGATGACACCGTGATGGTCACGGCCCTGCCTCGTCCGTTCTTGGCCGCCTGGAACTCCTTTGTTCTGGATGAGCACGCGCGCGTTCCCACGCCGGGTATGGCCGTCTTCTTGAGCAAACTGGCGAATAAGCAAAAGCGCATGCCGGTGATTTACCTGTCAACGGGCGCGTGGAATGTGGCGCCGACGCTGACCCGGTTCCTCTCACGCAACCTGTACCCCGAGGGTGCGCTTCTGCTCACCGACTGGGGCCCGACGCACGACCGCATGTTCCGGTCGGGTCGCGAACACAAGGAGCGCAGCTTGCGTCGACTCGCGAGTGAGTTTCCGAACATCCGCTGGATTCTCATCGGTGACGACGGACAGCACGATCAGCACATTTACGGGGACTTCCAGCGTGAGTTTCCGCAGAACGTGGCCGCCGTGTGTATTCGACGACTCTCGGCCGGTGAGGCCGTGTTCGCCGGTCGCAATAATAAGAACGTCGACCAGTTCGTGCCGCCCGAGGGGGCGCCGTGGGTCTATGGCCACTCGGGCGCGGCGCTGATGAAGCAGCTCAAGAAGGTGCTGTAGGCGCAATTTCGGCGGATTTTGTCGAGCTTCAACCTCGGGTTGAGACCTCTGTCGGTGGCAGTTCCTATTGTGAACATTCGAAGATATATTCGAATACTCACAGAGGAACAACATGCAGATCAATGAGCCCGTCGAGGTCGAAACACTCCCGTCGGGCATGCCCATTCGCTTCACCTGGCGCGGCCAGCTCTACGGTGTGCTCAGCACGCCCGAACCGTGGATCACGCGCCGCCGCTGGTGGAACGAACACACGAGCGTTACGCCGGGCAACGCCGTCTCACTCGACATGCCCGTGTGGCGCGTCGAAGCCGTCACCCTCACGGGTGGCACATTCAGTGAGGGAATCTATGACGTGGCGCGCGGGCCGGGTGGTGCCACGTGGATGCTCCTCTCCGCATCCAGCGAAGAAATAGATCAACTGCTCTTCGCCTGACCCGCACTGCCCGCCGTGCGCGTTCATCGCGCCTAGCTCGGCAGCACCCCCATGGCAACCTTCGTACACCTGCAGACAGCAAGCGCGTTCAGCGCGCACTACGGCACCGCCCGACCCGAACACCTGGTCGCGGCGGCGGCCGAGTTTGGTGCGCCCATCGCTGCACTCACCGACCGCGACGGGTTGTACGGGGCGGTGCGCCACATTCGCACCTGCCTCGCTGCCGGCATCACTCCGGTGGTGGGCGTGGATCTTGCGCTGGCCGAGCGCGACGGCACACCCGCGGGTCGCATCGTGCTGCTCGCGCACGGCCGCAACGGTGGGGCCGGCTGGGCGACCGTTGCGCGCGCCATCACTCAAGCCCACTCCCCTCGCTCGCGCACGAGTAAGAATCAGCCGGCGCTGCGCCGCGACCGACTCGCGCACCTGCTGCGCGGGCCCGACGGCACACACGTCACCGTGCTCCTCGGCCCCGACTCCGACGTGGGGCACGCGGTGGCACGTGACAATGCCGGTGGCGCGAGCAGCGCATCCACTGCCCTCGATTGGTGGATGCGCACCCTGCCCGGCGCAATCACTCT
>CANGKD010000123.1 GCA_947454495.1 Actinomycetota bacterium | reverse complement strand
TGACCGAGGCTGGCTCCGACGGCATTATTCAGGTGACCACCGGTGGCGCTGACTACTTCGCCGGCCACACCGTGAAGGCACGGGCCACGGGTGCACTCGCGTTCGCGAAGTTCGCACACGAGGTGGCCAAGAGCTACCCCATCACCGTTGCCCTGCACACCGACCACTGCCCGAAGAACGCACTCGACGACTTCGTTCGTCCGCTGATTGCCGCGAGCCAAGAAGAGGTCAAGGCCGGACGCAACCCCATCTTCCAGTCGCACATGTGGGACGGCTCGGCCGTGCCCCTCAAGGAGAACCTCGAAATCGCGAAAGAGATGCTCGCTCTCACCAAGTCGATCAACGCGATTCTCGAAGTTGAGATCGGTGTCGTCGGTGGCGAAGAAGATGGCGTCAGCCACGACATCAACGAAAGCCTGTACACGACCGTCGAAGACGGCATCGCCACGGTTGAGGCTTTAGGGCTTGGCGAGAACGGTCGCTACATGGCGGCGATGACCTTTGGCAACGTGCACGGCGTCTACAAGCCCGGCAACGTGCAACTTCGCCCCGAACTTCTCAAAGAGATTCAGGATGGCGTCGCCGCAAAATTCGGCACCGGTGACAAGCCCTTCGACCTCGTGTTCCACGGTGGCTCCGGCTCGACCGACGCCGAAATCGCTACCGCTGTGGCCAACGGCGTCATCAAGATGAACATCGATACCGACACGCAGTACGCGTTCACACGCTCGATCGCCGACACCATGTTCCGCAACTACGACGGCGTTCTCAAGGTCGACGGCGAGGTCGGCAACAAGAAGATCTATGACCCTCGCGCCTGGGGCAAGCTCGCCGAGACGGCGATGGCCGCGCGCGTCGTGCAGGCCACGCAGCAGCTCGGCTCTGCCGGGCACTCGGGCAAATAAGACGTGTCTGCTCCACAGAACACCCCGCCCCCCGGCGAGCGGTCGCCGATTGTGCGCGACCCTGCCCTGCGCATGGACCGGTTCGTCACGTGGGTTTTCATTGGCTTTGCGGTCATCACGGTCATGTCGGCAATCGGCCAATACACCAACATGGAGCAGTACCTCAGTGAGTTCTACCAGCAGTTCGCCACGCTCCAACCGGGCTTCTCGGTCACTCGTTATCCCGACGCCGATCTTGCTCGTGTGATTGGTCTCAGTATCATGACGATTGATGCGGGCCTCCTCGGTTTCACGATTTGGTGGTCGGTTACCCGCATGAATGCCAATAAGCGTGCTGTTTGGGTTCCGGTCGTCGGCTGGCTGCTTTCGACAATCACGTCGACAATTCTTGTTGCCTACGCGATGTCGCAAGACCCCACGTTTATCGCAGAACTGACCTCGTGGATGCAGGGCGTCGCCGAATCCGGGCTCCCCACGGTCGCTCCGACGAACTAAACCGTGCGGGTGAAACCCCCGACGCCGAGTGACAGGTACGCGGTTGGGAACTGAACTGTTAGTACAGTTACTCTCACAACGATTCTTTTTGAAAGGACCCCCATGAAAAAGCAAATCCTCACCGTAGCCTCGATTGCGAGCATCGCTTTCGCTGGTCTGGCATTCGCCGCTCCAGCGAATGCACTCGCCTGTGGCACGCCCGCACTCTTCGTGAACGGGACCAGCGTTCTCGCGCAAGCCAGCGACTGGAAGTTGTGGGTTCACGGCGCCGACGGAGCGCTGCTCGAGACGGTTGACATGACCGGTGCTGGTCAAGGCTACGGCGACATCGCTCTGAGTGCGGATGGAAAGACCCTTTACGGTGTGCAGAACGACAGCGCAGACGACAACGTGATTGACCTCGTTGACCCGTCAACGGGTGCCATCACGGGAACGCTCACAATCACGGGTTCGGCCGCCGGCATTGGAAAGTGGGTTGGCGCCGCCGTTCGTCCCGATGGCAAGCTGATCATCGGTTCGAACGATGACTCTCGGGTCTTCGAGGTTGACACCGCCACGGGTGCGTCGACACTCTTCTTCGACCTGTCGACGCTTCCCAATGGAGCACAGGGTGCGAGCACAACGGGTGACTTTGCGACTCTTCCGAACGGCGACGAGATCGCACTCGCGACCGAAGACAACGGTGTCACGAGCGACTTCTACATGGTGCGCATTGACTCTGCCGGCACCGGCATCGAAGTTGGCACCGTAGCCGAGGCGTGGGGCGCCGGGCGCGTAGGCGACGACATCCAATTGGCTCAAGCCGATGGAATCATCTCCAAGATCGCAATCGCCGACATTCCGACCGTTCAGGGTGTTGCCCCGCTTACGTTGACAACCGTTGTTGACACAGGATTCCCGGGCGGACTCTACGGCGCCGCGGGCACGCAAGACTCCGGCACCCAGACGTGTGCCGCTTTGCCGAACACGGGCGTCAACGGCGTCGGGCTCGGCGCACTCGCCGCAGGCCTCGGCCTCGCGGGCGCAGCCGGTCTGGTCATTGCGCGTCGTAAGCGCGCGTAACGAACCAACCAGAGACAGCGAAGGGGCATCACCGACAGGTGGTGCCCCTTTTCGCACGAACGATTGCGACGACTCTGTCACTCCTCGCGCTTAGGCCTGACGACTCGGGCGCAGCTCCTTGGGCAACGAGAAGATGAGGTCCTCCTCGGCCGTCTTGACTTCCACCACGTCGGTGTAGCCACCTGTGGCGAGAACGCCGAGTAGCTCCTCCACCAATTCTTCTGGCACGGATGCGCCACTCGTGACACCGACCGACGCAACACCCTCGAACCATTCGGGCTTCACCTCGTGCGCAAAGTCAATGCGGTGCGCAGCTTTCGCGCCATACTCGAGCGCAACCTCCACCAAGCGAACGGAGTTCGACGAGTTGGCCGAGCCCACGACGAGCACGAGGTCGGCATCCGGTGCGACTTTTTTGATCGCAACCTGGCGGTTCTGCGTGGCGTAGCAGATGTCATCACTCGGCGGGTTTTGCAAGTTCGGGAATCGCTCGCGCAGGCGAGCAACCGTCTCCATCGTCTCGTCGACCGACAGGGTGGTCTGTGACAGCCACACCACGTTGTCGGGATTCTTGACGACGACAGTGTCGGCGGCCGCCGGGCCGTCCACGAGCGTGACGCGTCCGGGAGCTTCGCCCATGGTGCCCTCGACCTCTTCGTGACCGGCATGACCGATGAACAAAATCTCCACGTTGTCGCGGTCAAAGCGCTGCACTTCGCGGTGCACCTTCGTCACGAGCGGGCACGTAGCATCGATGGTCTGCAGGTTGCGACCAGCCGCCGCCGACGTGACCGCCGGTGACACGCCATGTGCGCTAAACACGAGAAGTGAGCCTTCCGGGACCTCGTCAACTTCGTCGACAAAAACGGCTCCGCGCTCTTCGAGTGTCTCGACCACGTGCTTGTTGTGCACGATCTGCTTGCGCACGTACACGGGCGAACCAAAGTTTTCGAGCGCCTTCTCGACGGCAATGACGGCGCGGTCGACGCCGGCGCAATAGCCTCGCGGGGCAGCGAGCAACACTCGCTTGGGTGCGCCAACCTCGACGTTAGGAATAACCGGGTTCGCCGGCCTCCGCTTCGGTATTCCCAGACCCACCAACGACTCGTTCACATGCTCAGTCTACGGTCGCTGGCACACGGTACCCTCGTGCCATGACGAATGCGTCGAGCCCCGATGAGCCCTGGTCGATTGCCCGCGTCACGGGCGACCTCAAAAGCTACATCAGCAAACTCGGCACGTTGTG
>CANGKD010000122.1 GCA_947454495.1 Actinomycetota bacterium | reverse complement strand
CGCCGCACTGCTGCCTAGGTCCACTCGCTCAAAGAAAGCCCCCGTTGACCGAAGTCAACGGGGGCTTTTGGCATTCGAAAGAGAACGCCGCGACAATCAGGCTTACGCGACGGCGCGAGGGCGAATCGCGAAGAACCACGCGATACCCGCAACGATGTGCATCGACGCCAGTGCGAGGCCAGTGCCCAACTGCGGCGCCGCGAACAATCCGGCGGGAGCGGTCAGCACGCCAAACGCGAGTCCGACCCACGCGAGAACGAGTGGCGCACCACGCCAAACACGGGCAAGCAGACCCGTCACCACGGCGGCCAGGAGAAGCGGCACCACGGATGCGCCAACCACGAAATACCATCCGATTGCCTGAAGCGTCTGGCCCTGCGCCAGCCAGTCCGCCCCGGCGATCGAGCCGATGGCAAAAATCACGAGATTGGAAACCACGGCCACGCCGGTGAAAAACCAGACGCGGTTCCACGACACGGCGCGGGAAGCACTTTTTGTTGCAAACATTTTTCTCTCCAATAGTTGACCTGCTCAAACAATTCGACAGTACAAGATTATTTGACTCAATCAAATATTGACTCATCAAATAGTCTTGACAGGTGACGCCATCGCCCACGCAAGCGAACTCGAGTGAACTCGCAACCCTGGTGGTGCGCGCATCCGAACGAGTTAAGTCAGATTTTGCCCGCGCCGTCGCTGTCTTTGATTTTCCGCCGCCGCTTGCCCGGGCAGTTTTGCTCCTGGACCAACCGGCACAGATGGGATGTCTCGCGACGCAAATGTCGTGCGATCAGTCGTACATCACACGACTGGCCGACGATCTGGTCAAGCGCGGATTGGCAACGCGCGCACCCGGTGCCGACCGGCGAGTTCAAGTTCTCACGCTGACCCCGGCGGGGGAAGACCTCAAAGCGAAGCTCGCGACTGCGGTATCTCGAGAAAGCTCCGTCGTCAATGCGCTGACGGCCACGCAGCAGTCCGAACTGTCGGTCTTGTTGTCGGGCATTGTGAATGCCCCGTGAATGTGAATTCGAGATTCGATTATCACGCGAAACGCAGCAGTGAGTGACTAATGTCGCTTCGAAGAGTTTTTAAAAACCCGTTCCAGAGTTGTTGCCAAGGAGAAACATCACGATGAGTCGATTGGTGCGCATCGCATCGGCAGTTGTTGCGTCGCTCGCGATTGCCAGTGCAAGCCTCGTGGCCGTGACACCCGCATGGGCTATTGGCAACTACGCGCTTCACTTCAACGGCACGACAACACCTGGTCAGAACTACGTCTCAACCTCGGGCGGGCTGTTTTCATACACAAACTTTGCTTATTCGGCAGACGTGCGGTGGGACGGCACGTCCGGTTACCTCGTGGTACTGTCCCGTCCCAGTTCCGACACTGCTGCCAGTTCGGGAAGTGGCCTTGCACTCGGGGTGGACTCTGGCAAGCCCTTCTTCGTTTTCAATGCCACGGGTGAATGGCGACGGGGGGACGCGAACACCACACTGACTCCCAACGTGTGGTACACCATCGCGGGTTTCTATGACGGACAGAACATCAAGATGTACATCGACGGTGTCCTCGATTCGACGCAATCGTTCGGGTCGAGCCGTAACCAACAGGTCACCGGGCCGGTCATCATCGGCCGCGAGTTCGTCAACGCAACGAACCCGGATTATGCGTCACGTGGTTTTCACGGCGATATCGACAATGTCACCTATTGGGTGGGCAGCAATCCGGCAACGTTGGTTGCGCTGACGAGATATAAGTTTTCCGAGGGCACGGGCAGCACGACTGCAGACACGAGTGTGTGTGGCTGCTATGGCGGCACACTCTCTCGGTTAAACCCTCCTACGTGGGTCCAGGGGTCAGATCGACTCAACGTGACATACGTCTCGACGGAACCCGGCGTGTCCCCCATCACACAGAGCATCCGCCCGTATTCATCGTTCTCAGTCAAGGGAGCGAACACCTTCACGCGACCGGGCTACACGCAGACGGGCTGGAACACGGGGCCGGGAACGGCGACCGTGAGTCCCGCATCCACTGTCACAATGCCGTTGACCCCTCTGACCTATTACCCGGTCTGGACACCGACCTCTCAATCGGTCGTCTACCAGGCGGGTCTTGGGCAAGGCTCCGACGTGACGCGTTCCGTCGATACCGGTGCAACATTCTCACTTCCGACTTTTGCTGACATTGGCTTCACGCGTGCCGGTTATCACCAATCAGGATGGACGCAGGCCGGCGTCTCGTATTCTCCCGGTGCGCAGCGCACGATGGATTCCGCCAATCTCACCTTCGTTGCAGACTGGGTTGCCGACGACCAAACGGTGACCTACGTGCTCAACGGCGGTTCGGGAACTTCTCCAACTCAGCCGGCGGCAGCCACGGGGTCGACCATCACGGTGGGCGGCGCAACGACGTTCTCGCGACCTGGCTACAGGTTTGTTGGCTGGACCGACGGTGGCGTGGTCAACTACATCCCGGGCGATGACTATGTCGTGTCGGTGAACCCGATCCAGTTCACGGCTCAGTGGATTCCCATTCCGCAGACGGTCTCCTACAACGCGGGTGTGGGTGCCACGGGTACCGCGCCGGCGAGTACGAGCGTCCCGACCGCCGGGTCTTTCACGGTCGCAACGCGCGGGAACCTCGCTCGACCCGGTTACACGTTTGGTGGCTGGCGAGACCAAGCGGGAGACATCTATGCCGAGGGATCGACCTACGACGTTGGGCCCACCGCGGTCACCCTGTCGGCCGTATGGACCGCCGACTCGCACTCCGTGACGTACGGCAATTCTCAGGACTCAACGGGCACCCCGCCCACTCAAGCGGACGTGGTGACCGATGCCACCTTTGTCGTCGCGACGGGATCGGCCCTGAGTCTTGCAGGGTACGTTTTTGGCGGTTGGACCGATGGCCGAGTGGACGGTTCGGGCAATCGTCTCGTTTACCAGCCAGGTGACACCTACCGAATGGGTGCCGCCGACGTCGATCTTCAGGCCCTGTGGACCGCGTTGCCGCACACCGTGTCATTCCAGCGTGCCGGTGGCGAGACGGGAACGTTGCCGTCGGCATTCGTCGCGGTAACTGATTCGACGTTCACCGTGCCTTCGGGTTCGACCCTCACTCGCCCCGGATATACCTTCGCGGGATGGCGTGACACGACGGGGCTCTACACAACGGCAACGACATACTCGGTTGTGGCCACCGACGTCACCCTCGTCGCCGAATGGACCGCGGATACGCACACCGTCACCTATTCCGCGGGCGCGGGGTCGGGAACCGTACCCACCCAATCGGCCGTTGCAACAGACGACACATTCACCGCCGCAAGTGCCTCCACAATCAGTCGGGATGGCTACACCTTTGCGGGATGGTCGTCCTCGGCGGGCGGCACCTATCAGGCTGAGGAAACAGTGCGCATGGGCACCGCGAACATCACGCTCACTGCGCTGTGGATCGCCAACACGTACAACGTGCGTTACTTCTTGACCAACGCTGCAACGGGCACGGCCCCATCGGCGACGACGGCGACAACAGAGTCGACTTTCGCAACGGCTGGTTTTGCTGGATTCGCGCGTCTTGGCTACACGCTCCAGGGATGGTTCGACGGCTCGACCGTGACGAACCCCACGGCGAACTACACGCAGGGCATTGGCGATACCAGTTTCTACAGTCGATGGACGGCGCAATCGCACAGCGTGACGTACCTG
>CANGKD010000121.1 GCA_947454495.1 Actinomycetota bacterium | reverse complement strand
CGAGTCTCGTGGTCGTGGGCGTTCAGTCGGCGGTACTTGCCTTCGCGGGGTTCGCGGGCCTCTACGTCGTGCATCGAGTGTCGGGGCGCTCGACCATCACGCGATACGTTCTCGCCTTGGCCATTGCGCTCATTCTTAACCCCATTTTCCTCACGTACGCCGGACACGTCATGCAGCAGGCCTTCTTTACCGGGCTGCTCGCGTGTTACGCGGTGCTGGCCGAATGGGCACGCGCGCTTCCGCGCCGACTTCGCCGATGGCACGTGCTCGTGCTCCTCGCGCTGCTCAACGTGGTCACGGTGTGGAGTTCCGTGGGCTGGTTGTACCTCGGGCTCTTCGCCACAGTGCTCACGCTGTCGCTCTTGTTCGTGCCGCTGCTCGCACGTCGATTCACGCGCTCGACGTGGGTGCGTCTCGTGGCGAGCACCTTACTCGTCGGCGTTCTGGCCGGCGCAACCGTGGTCATCGATCGGGCGGTGTATGCGGGATGGGAGCACCTGCGCGACGCTCAGACGTCGACGAACGACCAGGCCTCGGTCACGCTCAAACCACTCGAGTCTGCCCCGAGTCTCCCCTCGCCGCTCAAGCTCGTATCGCTCTACGGCACCCTGCTCGGCATCGGCGTGACGGAGCCCTACCCGAAAGAGAACGACCAATTCTTGGCCGAACAAATGCGGGTGCGCTTCTATCACTCGGAGTGGGACACGGCCTACATTCGCGAGCCCTACACGAGCGCCGCGCTGGGGTATTTCGCACTCGACGATCCGTCACTCGTCGCGCACACGATTTACGCGCTGGGCTCACAACCCATCGGTGGATTCTCGTTTGCTGGTTCGATGTATTCGCTCGTCATGTTGCTCGGTCACGTTGTGCTCGTGATAGCCCTCGTGCGGCGTCACTGGTATTTGGTCGGGCTACTCTTGATTCCCGTTTCCTGGCTGGGCGTTTATGCGTTGAGTAACACGCCCATTGATCGCTACGGAATCCCCGCGTACCCGTTGCTTCTTGGCGCCGTGGTGCTCGCGTGCGACACTCGGTGGTGGAGACGCACGAAGGGAAAGACAGCATGACGCAACGAGTGAGCGCGACACCCGACGGACACGTTCTCGTGATTCGGCTGACGCGTGCCGACAAGCGCAACGCCGCCGACATGCAGATGCTCGAAGAACTCGCGCACGCCTATGCGCAACTGGAAGCCGACCCGCAGTTACGCGTGGGACTCATTACGGCCGACGGCGATCACTTCACCGGTGGCCTCGACCTGGCCGACATCGCTCCGCGCCTCACCGCAGCCGGACTCAACATCGTGCCCGACGGCGCAATCGATCCGTGGGGCGTTCAAACGGATCCCGTCTCCAAACCGGTCGTCATGGCCGTCAAAGGCACGTGCTTCACGCTCGGCATAGAGCTCATGTTGGCCGCGGACATCGCCGTCGCGGCTGACACGAGCATCTTCGCCCAGCTCGAGGTGCAACGCGGAATCCTACCCTTCGGCGGGGCCACCCTGCGGTTTGCGTCTCGCTGTGGCTGGGGAAACGCCATGCGCTGGATGCTCACCGGTGACACGTTCGACGCAAACATCGCGCACGCGATGGGGCTCGTGCAAGAAGTGGTCGAGGTGGCGCAGGTTGAGTCGCGCGGGCTCGAGATTGCCCAACGCATCGCCGCCGCCGCACCGCTGGCCGTGGCTGCCACGCTGCGCAATTCACGTCTGGCCGCCCGCGCAACCGAACAGGCGGCCATCGCACAACTGCAACCCGAGCTGGTCGCCCTCATGCAATCCCGCGACGCGCGCGCGGCGTTTGAGAGCTACCTCACCAAGGTGCCGCCGGTTTTCGAAGGTCGCTGACTCAACGCACCCTCGAACGACTACTTCGACTTCGGCTTCTTCAGCGACTTCTGCAATAAGACCGTGCCGAGCCATCGGTTGAACTTGAACCCGACCTTGCCCATGCGGCCAACTTCTTCGAACCCAAATTGCTCGTGCAGTCGAATCGACGGCTCGGCGCCCGAGTCGGCGATAACGGCGATGATTTCTTTTATGCCCGCGGCGGTCGACCGCTCGAGCAATTCAGACATCAGCGCCCGCCCGAGGCCTTTACCCGTGGATGCGGGACCGAGGTAAATCGAATTCTCCACCGTGTAGCGATACGCCTTCTTCTGCTTCCACGGCGTGACGAGTGCATAGCCGAGCACCTGTCCCGACGGTGACTCCGCAACGATGAACGGCATCTCGAGCTTGCGCAAATAGGCGAATTTCTCGCGCCATTCCTTGAGCGTCATCGTGTCTTCATCGAAGGTCACGACGCTGTTCTTGACGTAGTGGTTGTAGATCTCGCGCACGTCGGGAAGGTCGCGTTCTTCCGCCTCCCGAATGGAAAACGAAAACGGCGGTTCGGGGGTCGGTGCCGGACGCAAATGAGGCGGCAGTTGCCGCGGCTTCATGTACTCGGATTCGAGCATGGGGCGTCTCTCGGGTCTCAATGGGGAATATGTCCGTACGGTAGCCTAAATCGCAATGCGCTTCTCCGCGCGATGTGTGAGCTCAAAGAGAGTGTTACGTGGATCTTAAAGTTTCTGTCATCGGCACCGGTTATGTCGGTCTCGTCACCGGCACGTGTCTGGCCGAACTCGGCAATGACGTGGTGTGTCTCGACATTGACGCAGCCAAAGTTGCCTCGCTGCAGTCTGGTCACGTTCCGATTTACGAGCCGGGACTCGAAGAAATGGTTGCTCGCAACGTCGCTGCGGGCCGTCTGCGCTTCACGACCGACCCCACCGCCGCGGCCCAGCACGGAGATTTTCACTTCATTGCGGTCGGCACTCCGCCCACTGAGGACGGTTCCGCCGACGTCAAGTACGTCCACGCCGCGGCAAAAAACATCGGTGCACACATGAACCGCTTCGGCGTCATCATCGACAAGAGCACCGTTCCCGTGGGTACTGGCGACCAGGTGCGCGAGATTGTGGCCGGTGAGCTCGCCGCACGAAGCGCTGATTTTGGCTTCTCTGTCGTGTCGAACCCCGAGTTTTTGAAAGAGGGCGCGGCGCTCGAAGATTTCATGCACCCCGACCGTGTCGTCGTGGGTGCCGACGACGATGCCGCCGTTGCCGCCATGAAAAAACTGTATGCCCCGCTCCTTGATGTGCCGGAGAAGTTCCAGGTGACGTCCGTGCGCAGTGCCGAACTGATCAAGTACGCCGCCAACGCGATGCTCGCGACGCGCATCAGCTTCATGAACGAGCTCGCGCAGCTTGCCGAGCACGTGGGCGCCAACATTGACGATGTTCGTCGTGGCATGGGAAGCGACTCGCGCATCGGGAGTGCGTTCCTCAATGCGGGTGCCGGTTACGGTGGCTCGTGTTTTCCGAAAGACGTCCAGGCCCTCATTCGCACATCTCGCGTTTCGGGCTTGAACGGGCTGAAGATTCTCGAAGCCGTCGAAGAGGTCAACAACGCCCAGAAGAGCCGTCTGACCGAGAAGATCGTCGAGCACTTTGGCGACATTCACGGCATGACCTTCGCCATGTGGGGTCTCGCGTTTAAGCCCAACACCGACGACATTCGCGAGGCAACGAGCCTTCGACTCATCGACGATCTCACATCGCGAGGCGCGAAGGTCGTGGCGTTCGACCCCGTCGCGATGCCGGCAACGCAGGCGGTGGTCGTGAGTCCTCTCGTGACGTTTGCGTCGACCGCTCAAGAGGCGCTCAACGGTGCAGACGCCCTCATTATCGTCACGGAATGGGCAGAGTTCCGTGGCGCCGACCTGGAGTCCATCGCCGCGCACGTGGGTCGCAAGG
>CANGKD010000120.1 GCA_947454495.1 Actinomycetota bacterium | reverse complement strand
TAGAGGGATTGTGGGTTGCCGGTCACGTGCGCGGTGAACTTCGTGACGCGGGATGGGGTGCCGGAGTCGGGTATCCGGGAATCCGCCTCGATAATGACGCGGTACCCGTCTCGGTGATGGTGCTCGAATCCTCGGCGCTCGATGATGAGTGGCAGCGACTGGATGATTTTGAGGGCCCCGAGTATCGCCGTGTGCTCTGCAACGTTGAAATAACCTCGGGTGTCATTGAGGCTTACATTTACGAATTGCGCGACTCATGACAACGCCCCCGTCGAGAATTTCGCCGAGGCCAAGTGACCTCGGCACGCGCGCCGTTGAGCTGCTCGCTCAACTCGTCGGCATCGACAGCGTGAACCCGAGCCTGGTCGCCGGAGCTGCGGGTGAGACCGAGATAGTTGCCTTTCTCCAGACTCGTCTGATGGCTTCTGGCTTTGCGACCCACGTCGTGCACGCACCAGGTCGAACCGACCGACCAAGCCTCGTCGCGATTGCACCCGGAGCAGCCGATGCGCCAGTCGTCGTGTTCAACGGGCACCTCGACACGGTCGGCGTGAAGGGAATGGATGCGCCGTTCACTCCGCAAATCGACGGCGACAGGTTGTTTGCTCGAGGTGCTGCAGACATGAAGGGTGGAGTGGCGGCACTGGTCGTTGCGGCCGAGGAACTGGTGCGCGTGAGCTCTCCGATTCGCCCGGTGTTGGTACTGGTTGCCGACGAAGAGGATGCCAGCCTCGGCAGCGAGGCCGTGATTGCGGTTCTGCCTGAGTTGGGTATCCACCCCAGTGTGTGTCTCATTGCCGAGCCAACCGACCTCACACTTGCACGCTCACTGCGGGGATTCGCCGTGGTCAAAGTTGCATTTGCCGGGCGAGCGAGTCACAGTTCGCAACCCGACAACGGCATCAACGCCGTCACCCACTTGGGCGAGTTTATGGCGCGTGTTGCGGAACGCGCCGTCGAGGTCAGGGCGACCGGCGCCGACCTCATGATCACCGTCGTGCGCGGCGGCGAGGCGCCCTACATGATTCCCGATTCCGCCGAGTGTCTGGTCGAGGTGCGCACCGTGCCTGGTCAGGTTGCGGCGCAGGCGGCGGCCGAAATCGAGACGCTGTTCGAATCGCGATGGGATGCTCGCGCGGAGGTTCTCGAATGCCGCGAGGCATGGCAACTCGACGCTGCGGGTTCCGCGGCTGACCTTGCGCGCCGACTCGGCGCGCAGCTCGGCACCGGTTCCACCTTCGACGCGCCGTACTGGATGGAGGCGCCACTGTGGCAGGCCGTGTGCCCCA
Organism: Actinomycetota bacterium; assembly: GCA_947454495.1. Classification (GTDB taxonomy): domain Bacteria; phylum Actinomycetota; class Actinomycetes; order Actinomycetales; family Microbacteriaceae; genus RFQD01. The sequence continues at coordinate 2,555 of CANGKD010000120.1, read as the reverse complement.
CGCTCATCTGCGGACCATCGGGCGGCGGGTTGCACGCGGTGGACGAGTGGGTCGATCTGGGACAGGTGCGCAACTTTGCGCACGCTCTCGTGGCGGTCTGCGAAGACCTGCACGTCGGCGCATCCCCTAACCTGCTCACATGAGTGATTTGAACGAGGTGGGCGAACGTGACGCCTGGCGGTGCTGGCTTTGTGACCAGCCCGTTGACCCTGATGCGTCGGTGAATTCCGACCTCGGCCCGAGTGTCGACAGCTTTTCGGTGCAGGTGTCAAAGAAAAAGACCGACACCATCGAGCGCCTCGCGCACCGCGGGTGCAACACCATGAAGGGCAAAATTACCCCCGTAGTGGCCTGGTCGCCTGATCTCTTCGTGGTTGATCCGTCGCCCATCGTGGCGGTCGTCGATCGCCTGCGCCGCAAGGGTGGTCGAGAAATTGTTGCGCGCTGTCCCGATCAAAACGATGCGGATGCGGCCTCGGCGTGGTTGCTCGATCGACTCGCGCGTTTCGCGCCCGACCTCGATCTCGAGACCGAGATTCAACCCGGCGGCGGGCAGTTCGTGCTTATTTTGCGGGCCGTCTAGGCGTTCGTCTGGAACGAGCGTTTTGAGAAGCCCATCATGTAGCCCTCGATGGTGGTCTGCGTGGCTGCTCCCGGGTCACCCGAAGCACCGAGCGTGACGAATATTGGAATGAAGTGCTCATCGGTGGGGTGCGCGTAGGGCATGCCCGGCGCGGCGGACTTGAATGACGCCAGCTGGTCGACGTCTCCTCGCAGCAAGGCATCATTGGCCCAGGCATCAAACTCAGTTGACCACGCCGGAATTTCCCGACCGCTGATCATCGACGGGGTCATGAACGGCAGCCCGTGAGTCATGAAGCCTGACCCGATGATGAGCACACCATGTTCGCGCAGTGTGGCGAGGCGCGCACCAATGTTGATCAGTTTTTCAGGCTCGTGCGTGGGAATACTCAACTGCAGCACGGGCACATCACCCAGCGGGTACATCACCTTGAGCGGAACCCACGCACCGTGATCGAGACCGCGGGCAGGATGCTGGTACAACTGCTCGGTGTCAGGCATCACGCTGGCCACGAGTCCCGCGAGTTCGCTCGCATCCGGTGTCGGATACGTCAACTCGTAGTAGCGCGGATGGAATCCGCCGAAGTCATACACCAGCGGAGTGTTGGCCTCGGGTGAACTGATCATGAGCGGCGCCTGTTCCCAGTGGGCACTCACGATCAAGATGTGCTTGGGCTTGGGCAGGCTCATCGCCCACTCGAAGAGTTCGTTCATCCAGATGGTGTCATCGAGCAGGGGCGGCGCACCGTGGCTGAGGTACAGCGCTGGGAGTGCGCTGTCGTTGTCCGACCACTCGGGCTGCGTACGACTGCGCTCCATCGCGGCCGGCACAAATTCGTCAAACGCCCCCGCCGCGACCGCCGGGTTGAAGTAATTCACCATGACGTCAGCAACCGTCGAACGGCAACCTTATTCCCGAAGACTCAGCTGTACTCGCCCTTGATGACGAAGAACGAGCCACGAATCTCGCCCGCGAGGGTGGACTTCTGGCGAGCGAACTTGAACTTGTCGGCGAGTTCGACGGGAACATCCATGCCCATTGACAGCTTGAAACCGACCGCGCGCTTTTTCGGGCTGTCGAGTGTGTAGAGCACGTTGATGGCGAGTCCGCTTTCATAGAACACGTAGGTCCAGCGGATGAGACCGTCGGCAGAGTCGACCATCATCTCGGTCACCTCGAGAGGCGTCGAGGCGATGACGATGTCGCGTTCTCTCAGCACTCGACTCACGTAGTCGACGAGGTCGGTGCGCTCAGCTGCCGGCTCCGTCGTGAACTCGATGTCGTACTTGTTCTTGAAGTAGCGGGCTTCGTTGGCGCGCAAGCCTGCGAGGGTCGCGGCGTGGGGAGAACTCTCGAGGCCAGCGGTCGAGACAGTGACAAAGTCGATGGGGGTGGGCATTCCTTGAGTGTAGCGAGCGCCTATGCGAGACCGTTTTGTTGGCGGTAGACCGCGACAATCGCGTTGGCGTGACCGTGCCCTATCTCGAACGTTTCCTTGAGGTATGCCACCTGCTCCATGTGCTTGGCCTCACGCACGGTGTCGAGCTGCGTCATCCAGTGGTCAATCGGCTGGCCGTACTTCTTCTCAATCGAGGGAAAATACGAAGCCGGACCCGTCACCTTGTCAGTCATGTGAAAAAGCCTACGACCCGGCAATACTTGTGGCATGGCAAGTTCGCGTTTCGAAACTGTTGGTGACTACCTGGGGAGCCTCGACGACGCGAAGGCCGACACGCTCCGTTCCGTTCTCGACGGCATCCGGCGGGACTACCCCACTGCACAGCCGAAGATCGCATGGAACGTGCCGCAGGTGCAAATTGAGGGCAAGTATGTCTTTGGCGTGAGTGCCGCCAAGAACCATCTGGCATTGGCGCCGTGGAGCGACGCGGTCATGTCGGCCTTTGCGCAGCGATTGGCGGGTTACGAAACAACAAAGGGAATTATTCGTGTGCCCGTCGATTGGCAGGTTGAC
>CANGKD010000119.1 GCA_947454495.1 Actinomycetota bacterium | reverse complement strand
CGGCATACCCGGAGATTTCGGATGACGTCATTCGCGCGTCGATCGAAGAGAACCAGCTCAAACTCATCACCGAGCGCGGATCCGACCTCACCATCTTCTCGCCACGCGCGTCGGCGATGGGTCACCATGAAGGCGACCAGCGCATCAGCCTCGAGTGGACCGTGGCCTGCAACAACCTGATCAAGCGCGTCGTCGACCTCTTCCCCGACGTGTTCGTGGGTGTGGCTCAGTTGCCGCAATCACCCGGTGCCGACCTCACCGCAACGATTGCCGAGATGGAACGCTGCATCAATGAACTCGGATTCATTGGCGTGAACCTGAACCCCGACCCCAGCGGCGGCCTCTGGCAGACCGTGCCCCTGACTGACAAGTTTTGGTACCCGCTCTACGAAAGGATGGTCGAACTCGATGTGCCCGCCATGATTCACGTCTCGGCATCGTGCAACCACAACTTCCACGCGACCGGCGCCCACTACATGAACGCCGACACGACCGCGTTCATGCAGCTCATTCAGGGTGACCTGTTCGCCGACTTCCCCACGTTGAAGTTCATCATTCCTCACGGCGGCGGCGCCGTACCGTATCACTGGGGCCGTTACCGCGGTCTTGCCGACATGCTGAAGCAGCCGAGTCTCGACACGCACCTGATGAACAACGTGTTCTTCGACACGTGCGTTTACCACCAGCCCGGCATCGACCTACTCGTCGAGGTCATCGACAACAAGAACATTCTCTTTGGTTCCGAAATGATTGGCGCGGTGCGAGGCATCGACCCACAGACGGGCCACTATTTCGATGACACGAAGCGATACATCGACGCGGCCGACATCTCCGAGACCGAGCGCGCGAGCATTTTCTCGCACAATGCCCGGGCCGTCTTCCCGCGTCTCGACGCCAAATTGAAGGCACGATCACTGTGAGCCCGGCATTCGTGAAAGACGCCGACTGGCTCGATTGGCACCCGAATCCGACTAAGCCTAAGTTTGTCGTTCCGGCCGGGGCGGTGGATGCGCACTGCCACGTGTTTGGCCCGGGTGACATCTTCCCCTTCGCGCCCGAGCGCAAGTACACGCCATGCGACGCAAGCTGGCAGCAGCTGCTCGCGCTGCGCGACTTCCTCGGATTCGAGAAGAACGTGGTCGTTCAGGCAACGTGCCACGGCGCAGACAATTCGGCACTGCTCGACGTTCTCGAGCGTGCCGACGACAAGGCCCGCGGGGTCGTTACCGTCAAGCCATCCATTGAGCGCGCCGAGCTCGACGCGATGCACGCCGTGGGCGTGCGTGGCGTGCGCTTCAACTACGTCAAGCGACTGGTTGACCCCAAGCCCGACGAATATTACCGCGAGATCATCGAGAAGATTCGTCCGCTGGGTTGGCACGTCGTGCTCTACTTCGAACCGGACGATCTCGCTCAAAAGCGCGAGTTCTTCGAGTCGCTCAACATTCCGCTCGTGATCGATCACATGGGTCGACCCGACGTCACGAAACCGCTCGACAACGCCGAGTTCGGTATGTTCCTCGATTTCATGCGCGGCAACGAGGACATCTGGTGCAAGGTGAGTTGCCCCGACCGACTGTCGGTCACCGGCTCGCCGGAGTACACCGACGTCGTGCCGTTCGCGAAAACAATCGTCGAGGAGTTCTCCGACCGCGTGCTGTGGGGCACCGACTGGCCGCACCCCAACATGAAAAAAGAGATGCCCGACGACGGCATTCTCGTCGACTACGTGCCCTCGATTGCCACCACCCCCGACCTGCAGCGCAAGCTGCTCGTCACGAATCCGAACAACCTGTATTGGAGCTAATCATGAAGCCCAACTTCGAGCAGTACGACGACATCCCCGGCACCACCATCTTCACCATGGATCTCGCTCGCCAGGGATTTCACCTGAATCAGTTCTGTATGAGCCTGCGCAGCGCCGCAAATCGCGAGCGCTTCAAGGCCGACGAGCGCGCCTATCTCGACGAGTGGGAGATGAAAGAAGACCAGAAGCAGGCCGTGCTCGACCGCGATTTTCAACGCATGCTTGACCTCGGCGGCAACGTCTACTTTCTCTCGAAGATCTTCGCGAGTGATGGTCTTTCGTACGTGCAGGCCGTCAGCACGATGACCGACATGAACGTCGAGCAGTATCAAGCAATGATGCTCGCCGGAGGACGTAGCCCCGACGGCTGGCGTTCGAAAAAGGAACGAGGTGAGGCGTAATGGCCCGCATCACTGCCGGAATCGCAACCAGCCACGTACCCGCCGTGGGTGCCGCCGTCGATATGCAGCGCACCGAAGAGCCCTACTGGAAGCCGATGTTTGACGGCTACGAGTTCTCAAAGCAGTGGATGCGCGAGAACACCCCCGACGTGGCCATCATCATCTACAACGACCATGCCAGCTACTTCGGTATGGAGATCATGCCCACGTTCGCGATGGGCATCGGCGATTCGTTTGCGATCTGTGACGAGGGGTACGGCCCGCGCCCGGTTCCGGTCGTCGAGGGTGCACCCGACCTCGCCACGCACGTGTGCGCGTCGCTCATCCTCGACGACTTTGACATGACGATTCTCAACGTTCTCGAGGTCGACCACGGGCTCACGGTGCCCATGTCGCTGATGTTTGGCACACCCGACAAGTGGCCCACCAAGGTCATTCCCCTGCCCGTGAACGTTGTGATGAACCCGCAGCCCTCGGGCGAGCGATGCCTCGCGCTCGGCAAGGCGATTCGTCGCGCCGTCGCGTCATTCGACGACGACCTCAACGTTCAGGTCTGGGGTACGGGCGGCATGAGCCACCAGATCCAGGGTGCGCGCGCCGGACTCATCAATCTGCCGTGGGATATTCAATTCATGGATGACCTCATCGCCCAACCCGAGGTGCTTCAGTACAAGTCACACCTCGAGTACATGGTCGAGGCCGGCTCCGAGGGCGTGGAACTCATCATGTGGCTCATCATGCGCGGCGCTCTGGGGGACCAGGTCGATGAGGTGTACCGGTTCAACCACGTGCCCGCATCCAACACCTCGGTCGGCCACCTCATTCTCACCCCAAAGGACAACTAAATGACCATCAACCTCGCCGTCGTCGGTCTGGGCGCATTCGGCCAAAAGCACCTCGATGCGCTTGCTCTAATTCCCGACGCGAACATCGCGTACGTGGCACACAGCCGTCAGTCGGTCGCCGATGAGGTGGCCGCAAAGTACGGTGCAAAGGCCGGCTTCGACAGCTACACCGAGTTGCTCGCTCAACCCGATCTCGACGGAGTTCTGCTCGCGACCCCCACGCAGATGCACCACGATCAGACGGTCGATGGACTGCGTGCGGGTAAGCACGTCATGGTCGAGATTCCCATGGCCGACAACCTCGCCGGCGTGCAAGACATCGTGAACGTCGCCGCCGAGACGGGCAAGGTCGCCATGGCCGGACACACGCGTCGCTTCAACCCCTCGCACCAGTGGGTGCACAACAAGATCGTGGCAGGTGAATTCAACATCCAACAGATGGATGTGCAGACCTACTTCTTCCGTCGCACCAACATGAACGCGCTCGGGCAGCCGCGCTCGTGGACCGACCACCTGCTGTGGCACCACGCGGCACACACGGTCGACCTGTTCGCTTATCAGACCGGCGAAAAGATTGTGAAGGCCAACGCCATTCAGGGTCCGAAGCACCCCGAGCTCGGCATTGCGATGGACATGTCGATTCAGCTCGCAACCGAGTCGGGCAAGATTTGCACACTCTCACTTTCGTTCAACAACGATGGTCCCCTCGGTACGTTCTTTCGGTACATCGGTGACACGGGCACCTACATCGCACGCTATGACGACCTCGTCACGGGCAAAGAAGAGGTCATCGACGTGTCGAACGTGGACGTCTCGATGAACGGCATTGAGCTGCAAGACCGCGAGTTTGTTGCGGCGATTGTTGAGGGGCGTGAGCCCAACTCGAGCGTCGCG
>CANGKD010000118.1 GCA_947454495.1 Actinomycetota bacterium | reverse complement strand
CTCGAATTTCGCCGGCATGCGGTTGGCGACACCGTTGCGAATGAATTCGAAGTCGAGCACGAGCGAGTAGGCACCGAGCAGCACGGCAAAAACGCCGATGACGAGTCCGAGCGGAATGCCGAAGATCTCGAGGCCACCGATGCCCCACGGGTTGCTGATCGCGCCAAACGACACGAGCAGCACGTTGATGAGGCTGAACACGAGGTAGCCGACCATCGCGATGAGAAACACCTTGGTGCCCTTGGCGGATGCGCGAATCTTGCCGCTCGCAAACAGCGCGAGGGTCACGCCCACGACGGCGAGCGTCGCGAGCACCGCCTGAACGACGATGCCGTTCCACTGCGTTTCGAAGACCTTGGACAGTGCGCCAAGGAAAACACCCTGGGCGAGCGCGTACAGCAAAACGAGTGGTGCCGACGGCTCACGCTTGAAGATGTTCACCATTGCAAGCACGAATCCGACGAGTCCGCCGACAATCATCGCGATCGAGCCGGCGGCCGGGTTGACGGTGGTGAGCATCCACGCACCGACGGCGCCGACAACAAGCAGGGCGAAGAGGCCAAAGGTTTTGACCATGGTGCCTTCGATGGACATTGCGGGTCCGGTTACTTCGGTTGCGCCGGCTCCGCCCACGCTGGTGACAGGCGTGGCGGGTGCAGCGCTGCGTGCGGTCACTGTCGCGGCCGGTGCGTTGTACATCGCCTGAAGTTCTTCGGCCGACATCTCACGAGGAGGGGTCGTGAAACCCTTGTTGCGGGAATATGCAGGATTCGCCATTTCCGTTGGCAACCTTTCGTTGTCGAGTGGTGCGGTGTCAGTCATTAGTGGTCGACGTCTAAAACGTCTGCTGACAGTTTAGGTAGCAACCTCCGAACCGACGCTGTGAGTGCGGTGAGAACGAATCGCGCATTACAGTGTTTTCGTGACGGAGGGGCCTCTCGTGATTGCGCATCGTGGCGCAAGTGGTTATCGACCCGAACACTCGCTCGCTGCCTACGAGCTGGCGATCGCGCAGGGTGCTGACATGCTCGAGCCCGACATCGTGGCCACGAAAGACGGCGTGTTGGTCATCCGTCACGAAAACGAGATTTCTGGCACGACCGATGTCGCACAGCACGAGGAATTTGCCGACCGTCGAACCGTGAAGATTGTCGACAATGAACCTCTCGAAGGCTGGTTCACCGAAGATTTCACCTGGGACGAACTCTGTTCGTTGCGGTGTCGGGAACGCTTGCCCGATGTTCGGCTAGAGAGTACCGGTTTTGACGGTCAGTTCGAATTGTTGCGACTGACCGATTTACTCAGCCTCGTTGATGCGGTCGATCGCCCCGTGTCGCTGTGCATCGAACTGAAGCACGCCACGTATTTCGACGAAGAAAACCTTGCCCTCGACGCGCTTCTCGCGCGCGACCTGGCTGTCGCGGGGTGGGCCGCCAACGACGACCGTCTGGTCATCGAAAGTTTCGAGAAGTCGATTCTCGTGCGCATGCGCGAAGCGGGCATCGGCGCGCACCACGTGTACCTGCTCGAACACGGTGCCGTCGCATTTGACGAGCTGGTCTGGGCGGCGTCCGAGGGCGTGCCTGCGTTGACTTACAACGACGAGGTATCGGAGGCTGGACTCGAGGCTTTCATGGGCCGCATGAGTGCCATCAGCGTGGATGCGCGATTCCTGATCGACCCCCGCACGGGCGATATCTCCCGAGGTATCCAACTTGTTCGTCGGGCCCATGCGCTCGGCCTCAAGGTGTTCACGTGGACGCTGCGCCCGGAGAATCAGTTTCTGCCCCTCCCGTTTCGTCGCGGAGACGAGCCCGGCACGTGGGGCGACTACGCCACCGCGTGGTCGGCCGTGATGCAGACGAATGTCGATGCCGTGTTTGCCGATCATCCCGACCTGGCTATCGAGGTGCGCCACCGGCTCTAGTCGGTGCCCCAAAGGTAGACTGGCTCGGCTATGACGATGCTGATGCCCAACGACCCACTTCTCGTCGGGTTGAACCCGCAACAGGCCGAAGCCGTGCAGTATCGCGGGCCCGCGTTGCTCATCGTGGCGGGTGCCGGTTCGGGCAAGACGCGGGTGCTCACCCACCGCATCGCGAGTCTCGTGCGCAACGCGGAAGCCTGGCCGAGTCAGATTCTCGCCATCACCTTTACGAACAAGGCGGCGGCCGAGATGCGTGAGCGGGCCGAACAACTTCTCGGCGCGGCCACGGAGGGCATGTGGATCTCGACGTTCCACTCGTCGTGTGTGCGCATCCTGCGTCGTGAAGCCGAGAATTTCGGATTTACGAAGAGTTTCACGATTTACGACTCGCACGACTCACGCACGCTCATCAAACGCATCATCAAGGAGTTCGACGCGGAGTCCTATGGTCTGACGGTGTCGGCCGTTGCCGGCAAGATTTCGCGGCTCAAGAACGAACTCACCGATGTCGAATCGTACGCCCGCTCGGTCAACCTCGAAGACCGCAACGAGGCCGCCTTCCTGAGCGTGTTTCGCGAATACACACGCACCCTGCGCTCGGCCAACGCGTTCGACTTTGACGACCTCATTGCACAGACCGTCTTCTTGTTCCGTGCTTTTCCGCACGTGGCCGATGTGTATCGCAAGAAGTTCCGCCACATTCTGGTCGACGAGTACCAGGACACGAACCATGCGCAATACGCGCTGATTCATGAACTCACGCGGGAGACACACGATGGACTGCCGGGTGCGTCGCTGACCGTCGTGGGTGACTCGGACCAGTCGATTTATGCGTTTCGCGGAGCAGACATTCGCAACATCGCCGAGTTCGAGCGCGATTTCACCGGTGCTCACGTGGTCATGCTCGAGCAGAACTATCGCTCGACGCAGAACATTCTCTCGGCGGCCAATGCGGTCATCGGCAACAACTTCAACCGCCAAGACAAAAAGCTCTGGACCGATGTGGGTGATGGCGCCAAAATCGTGGGCTTCACCGGATACTCGGCGCACGACGAGGCGCAGTTCGTCGTCGACGAAATCTCGGCGCTGCACGCCCAGGGCATGGCCTACAACGACGTCGCGGTGTTCTACCGCACCAACTCGCAAACCCGTGCGCTCGAAGAAATCTTCATTCGATCGGCGGTGCCCTATCGAATTCTCGGCGGCACCAAGTTCTACGAGCGCGCCGAAATCAAAGACGTCATGGGATACCTCGTCACGGTCGCCAACCCCAACGATGCACTCGCAACTCGCCGCATCCTCAACGCGCCCAAGCGGGGCATCGGCCCGGCCACCGAGGCACAGCTTCACGCGTTCGCCGAGCAGAATGGCATCACCCTGCGTGAGTCACTGAAGTTCGCCGACGGACTGGGGCTTGGACCCAAGGTCTCGGGTGCGATACGAGAGTTGGATGCCCTGCTCACCGAGGCCGAAGCCATGGCCATCCAGGGCGGAGTGGGCGAGTTGCTCACAATGGTGCTCGATCGCACGGGTTACGTGGTCGCACTGCGTTCCACGCGCGACGCGCAAGATGAGGCCCGCGCCGAGAACGTTGAGGAACTCTTGGCCGTGACCAAGGAGTTCGACAAGAACAACCCCGAGGGCACGCTCATTGACTTCCTCACGGAGGTTTCTCTCGTAGCCGCGGCCGATGAAATTGACGATTCGAGTGGGTCGGTCAGCCTGATGACGCTGCACACCGCGAAGGGTCTCGAATACGACGCCGTGTTCATTACCGGTATCGAAGAAGAGTTGCTGCCGCACCGTATGGCCGCCATGGAGCCCGGCGGCGAGGCCGAAGAGCGACGCCTCTTTTATGTCGGCATCACGCGTGCCCGCAAACACCTGCACCTGTCACTGGCGATGCAGCGCGCACTCTTCGGGCAGTCCAACCTCGCCATGCCCAGTCGCTACCTGCAAGAAATTCCCGCCGATCTCATCGAATGGCGCGAAAACCAAGCCGGCCTTGGTGGCGTTCCGCGCGCCGTTGG
>CANGKD010000117.1 GCA_947454495.1 Actinomycetota bacterium | reverse complement strand
GGAGGTAGGCGTCGGATGCGCCCACCGGCGGGCTGGAAAGATCAATCTCGAGTGTGACGGGCGTGACCGTGACTCGGCGGCGGGCATCCTCGCCCACCAGGCCGGCGAGGTGCGCGGGCACCGCCCACGATGACTCACGCGAGGGAAGCACACCGAGGTGCGGCGCGGGGAACCACGTGTCGAGCACGGTGCCATCGGTGGTGATCGTCGCGAGTCCATGTCCCCAGGCGGTGGTCGGTTCGTGCGCGCTCATGCCTTACAGGTTACCCGCCCCTAAACTTGTGCCATGCCTGCACCCGCGCTCGATATGTCGCTCGACGTGGCGTCGATTGCCCGGGCAATCTGCGACATCGAGTCGGTCTCGGGTAACGAGACGGCGCTCGCCGATGTTATTGAGGTGGCGTTGCGCAGTGCACCGCACCTCACGGTGCTGCGTGATGGTGACGCGATTGTGGCGCGCACATCCGGAGGCCGAAACCGTCGCGTGCTCATTGCCGGGCACATCGATACCGTTCCCGTGAATGACAATCTGCCGGTACGCCGCGAGTCCCGCGATGGCGTCGACGTTCTCGTTGGGCGTGGCACGGTCGACATGAAGTCGGGCGTCGCGGTGCAACTCAAACTTGCCGTCGAGCTCGTGGCGCCGAACGTGGATGTGACGTGGGTTTTCTATGACCACGAGGAGGTGTCGGCCTCCCTGAATGGGCTCGGTCGACTCGCGCGCACTCATCCCGAAGTCTTTGACGCCGAGTTCGGCATCCTGTGTGAGCCGACCAACGGGCTGGTCGAGGGCGGGTGCAACGGCACGATTCGCGTGGATGTGCGCGCAACCGGCACACGTGCTCACAGTGCCCGAGCCTGGAAGGGCGACAACGCCATTCACAAATTGGGGGCTGCGCTCACGCGACTTGCCGAATTCCGTGCGTCGACGGTGACCGTCGACGGACTCGATTACCGCGAGAGTTTGAGCGCCGTCGGTGTGACGGGCGGGGTCGCGGGCAATGTCATTCCCGACGAGGCCGTGTTGAGCGTGAATTATCGGTTTGCGCCCTCGGTGAGCGTGGATGCGGCCCGAGCTTTTCTCGAGGAATTCTTTGCCGACTTCGAGGTGACGGTCACCGATTCGGCCTCGGGCGCGCGTCCCGGACTCGAGTCGCCGGTGGCCCGCGACTTCGTTGCCGCGGTCGGGTCTGCTCCGGCGCCAAAATATGGCTGGACGGACGTCGCTCGGCTCGCCGACATGGGAATTCCGGCGGTCAACTTCGGTCCGGGCGATCCCTCCCTTGCCCATGCCGATGATGAGCATGTCGTGATCGACCAGGTTCACGACTGTGAGCGAGCACTGCGTGACTGGCTCACCCGCTAAGTCGCTCGCGGGCGTGCGCGTGTGGGGCATGCCGTGGTGGGTCGGCGTGATTGTCGTCTGGGCGCTCGGCCGCGCGGTGAGCACGGCGATGCTTGTGTTTTACGCGTCGAATCAGACGGAGAACGCCTGGACGGGAGCAACCCCGACGCTCGCCGATTTTTCCTCACTGTGGGATGGGCGCTGGTACAACATCATTGCCGCGGCGGGGTATCCGAGCGAGTTGCCGCTCACTCAAGATGGACACGTCGGCGAAAATGCGTGGGCCTTCTTGCCGGTTTTTCCCGGTCTTGCCCGCATGCTCATGGCGTTGGGACTCGACTGGAATACGGCAGGCATTGCGATTTCATTGGCGGCGGGGCTGGTTGCTTCGTTTTTCCTGTTCAAATTGATGGCCGTGTTTGCTCCGGACAGTCAGGCGCTCTTCACGGTGATGCTGTTCAGTCTGGCGCCGGCGTCACCGCTTCTGCAGCTGGCCTATGCCGAGTCGTTGCAGATGTGTCTCATTGCCGTCTCGTTGTTTTACCTCACGCAGCACCGGTACCTTCTCGTTGCCCTGTTCGGAACCGTGCTCGCGTTTACGCGACCGGGCGCGCTCGCTCTTGCCCTGACGGTGGCCCTCTATGGTGCCGTGTTGTTCCTGCGTCGGGCTCGTACCACTTTCCCCGCGCGTGAGCGAATCACGGTTGCCCTCACGGCGACGTGGCTCGTCATCGTGGGGCTCGCCTGGCCCGTCATCGCCGGCATTGTCACGGGCACGCCGACCGCGTATTTCGACACGGAGCTGGCGTGGCGTTCTGTGTACATCGGCTACGTGGATCTCGTGCCGTTTACACCGTGGATTCTCGGTGCCCAGTGGTGGGCGCAAACGCAGTGGAATCTGCCTCTGGTGTGGGCCTACGTTGCACTGGGCGCTCTGATTTTCTTCGGCGCACTCGCGCTGTTGTTGCCGGCCGCGCGCCGACTGGGACCAGTCATTCGCCTGTGGTGCCTGAGTTACGGCCTGTACGTGCTCGCCGTGTTTTTTCCGCAGTCGAGTACTTTTCGGATTCTTGCCCCGCTTTTTCCGGGTCTGGGAATTCTGGCGGCGCCACGCTCGCGCGTCTATCGTGCGACGCTCGTCGCCGTGTTTCTCGTCGCACAGTTTTTGTGGATAGGGGCCGCATGGGCGGTTTCGGACTACGACTGGACACCGCCCTAGTCGGGCACCGTGGACGCCCGCACATGGTTTTTCACCTGCTTCAGTCGTGGGATAATGGAGTCACGCTTTGCGAGAAAGAGGTGGCGTAAATGGCGGCTATGAAGCCGAGAACCGGTGACGGACCCATGGAGGCGGTCAAAGAAGGTCGTCTCATCATTGTGCGGGTTCCCCTCGAAGGTGGCGGACGACTGGTCGTGTCGGTCAATGACGCCGAGGCAAAAGAACTGCACCAGGTTCTCTCGGGGGTTGTGCCGGCCGCGTAGGTCACACGACACCACACATTATTTACATCGAAAAGGCCCCGCAACATGCGGGGCCTTTTCATTGCGTGTACCGATGGGCGAAATTGCGAGAATTAAGTGACGCGCACCAGCTGGAGAAGTCCGTCACCCGCGGGGGAGAGGGCGGCGAGCACGGCGTCTGACTCCGAGACCAGCGTCATGACCGAACGGAACGCCGTGGGAATTGGTCCGCGCTGCGTCGGGTCGGCAACCTCGCCGTGCCAGAGGGCGTGCGGAATCAGAATGAGGCCTCCCACGCGAACCAACCGGAGTGCGTGCTCAACGTTTTCCAACAGAAATGTTGGGTCAGCATCGATGATGACGATGTCATAGGAACTCTCGTTCATTCGCGGCAAAATCTCGGCTGCCGAACCGGTGATCAGGCGCAGGTGATTCGGGTGCACGCCGGCTTCGGCAAACAGCACCTTGGCGTGCTCGTGATACTCGTATTCGGCATCGATTGAGGTCAGGTGTGATTCCGGAGCGCCGCGAAGCACCCATAGGCCGCTCACGCCAAGCCCGGTGCCGATTTCGATGATCTGGGTTGCGGCAATACTCGCGGCCAGCACGGCCATCTGCGCACCCACGGCAGGCGTGACGGCGTCGATGCCATATTCGCGGGACAGCTCACGTGCGCGGTGAATCGGCGCCGTTTCGACGGCAAAGTCGTCGGCGTACATCCAGTTCACATCGTTCTTGCTCACATGACCTCCTTGGCTCCGTTCAGCCTACGGCCATTGGGCGCGCAGACTCGCGAGTATCCTCAAAGGGTGTTCGGTCTGACCTTCGAGAAGCTCTTGCTCATCGGTCTCATTGGCGTGCTCCTCGTCGGCCCCGATCGGCTGCCCGCTGCCGCTGCCGGATTCGCACGGTTCATTCGGGCGGTGCGGGATTTTGCTAACGGCGCGAAAACGCGCGTGCAAGAGGAACTCGGCCCCGAATATGACGATATCGACTGGAAGAAACTCGACCCGCGTCAGTATGACCCGCGCCGCATCATTCGTGAGGCGTTGCTCGACGAGTCGCCCACAAGTGCCTCGGGCCTGACGAATGTCGCAAGCGCGGGTGACCCGAACGGTTCACGTCGCCCGAGCGTCGCCCCGCGCGACCCGTCAGCGGCCACTCCGTTCGACGGAGAGTCCACCTAGGCGATCTCGTCGCCGCACCACCGCATCGGTGAGTTGCCGCAGCGCGAGTGCCGCGGGGTCGTC
>CANGKD010000116.1 GCA_947454495.1 Actinomycetota bacterium | reverse complement strand
TGGTTATTGGCACCAACCACGATGAGACGTCGCTGTTCAAGCTGATGAAGTCACCGTTGATGCCGATGCACGAATCCACCGTGCAAGAGATGTTCGACCAGGTGCTTGCCGAAAGGCCCGAGCTTGCAATCATTGAGGGCGACATCACGAGTGTCTACCCCGACTACCCCAAACAAAAGGGAGCGATGGCGATTTCGCGAGACGCTGGTTTTCGCATGCCCTCTATCTGGGCGGCGGAGGCGCACTCGCGCGTTGCCCCGACGTGGATGTACCGCTTCGACCAGGCGCCACCCATGCTCAAGTTGCTCGGAATCGGCGCAAGCCATGCCGCCGAATTGCCCTACGTCTTTGGCACCCTGCCCGACAAGGTTCGTGCTGTCGACATCGGATTTCGATTCGGTGGCTTGCGCCAGGCGCATGAGGTGTCGCAGCGCGTTCAAGCTCACTGGGCTCACTTCGCGGCAACAGCAGACCCTGCGACACCCGAACTGCCCTGGCCTCGCTACGACGAGGCCACGCGCGCCACGCTTATCATCGACGGCACAGATCGAATCGAGGATGACCCTGACGGCAACGTGCGTCTCGCGTGGGGCGACGAGCCGTTCGGCTTCGACTAGTCCTTCAAAAAACGGCCGATGCTCGGTGGCTAGCGGAAGTTGACGAACTGCAACGAAACGCCGTAATCGCCACCCTTGAGCATGGCCATGGTGGCTTGCAGGTCATCCCGACTCTTCGAGCTCACGCGAACCTCGTCACCCTGAATCTGTGCGTGCACCGACTTCGGCCCGTCGTCGCGAATGGCCTTAGTGATCTTTTTCGCGGAATCCTGATCGATGCCCTGCTTGAGGTTGGCCTCAATACGAAATTCTTTCCCGCTCGGGAACGGTTCGCCGGCATCCAGGCTTCGAAGTGAAATTCCGCGCTTGATGAGTTTTGCCTCGAAGACCTCGAGCACCGCTTTGACGCGTTCTTCGGCACTCGCCTTCATCAAGATTTTGTCGCCACTCCATTCGATGGAGGCGCCAACGCCCTTGAAGTCGTAGCGCGTCTCGATCTCTTTCGACGCTTGATTGAGGGCGTTGTCCGCCTCCATCTTGTCGACCTTGCTCACAACGTCAAACGATGAATCTGCCATGTGGAACAGAATAGAGGGTCATGACTTCTCGCCGTGTTCGACAGCGCCGAGCCCTCGCCCTCGGCGTAGGGCTGCTCGTCGTGGTGGTGTGGTTTGTGTCGTGCTCGACGATGTCGCAAAGCCCTCTGGCAGCGGAACCGTTTCCCGAGGCTGCGCGCGAGGCCAGGTGGAGTGCGGGGATTGACCAGGCCAACGCAGCATCGTTACCGATTGCCACGTTGGCTGACCCACAGTGGGTCTCCGATACCGCCGCCAAGACGGGCATTCCCGAGAGAGCCCTCGCCGCTTATGCGGGGGCTGCGTTGAGATTGTCGGTAACCAGCCCGGAGTGCGGGCTTACCTGGAACACGTTGGCCGGAATCGGCTGGGTCGAATCACACCACGGAACAATTTTTGACGGTTACATCACCGAAGATGGCTCGATGAGCGAGCCCGTTTATGGCATCACGCTCGACGGCGACAACGGAACGATGGCGCTTCCCGATTTTGATGACGGCAACTTCGACCTCGATCCCAACGCAGATCGCGCCGTGGGTCCGATGCAAATCATTCCGCCGACGTGGGCCGCATGGCATATCGACGCCAATCTCGATGGCGTCGAGGATGGACAGAGCATTGATGACAGCTCACTGGTGTCAGCCGGGTACCTCTGCTACAACTCCGACACGATGACCACGCGGGCGGGATGGAACCAATCCATTCGTTCATATAACGACGTGCCCATCTATGCGATAGACGTCGCGGCGAAGGCAGATGAGTATGCGCGAGCGACCTCTTGCGTGATTTTCTGTTGAGACACTTCGCCGGGTAGTCTTTATGGGCGCAGTTGTCCGCGGATTACCGGGGAGGGTTGCGCGCCTGGCGAGTTACCCAAGCGGCCAAAGGGATCTGACTGTAAATCAGACTGCTCTGCATTCGGGGGTTCGAATCCCTCACTCGCCACAAATGAAAAGCGCCCCATTTACGGGGCGTTTTTCATTGGTGCCCTGTTGTGTGCGGGATTCGGGAGGAGGCAATCCAGTGGATTGCCGACGGCTCCCTCACTCGCCACCAATTGCAAAAGCCCCCATTCAGGGGGCTTTTGCAATTGGTGGCTCGTTCGACGGGTATTCGAACGCAGGTTCGTTGGGCCCACGGCTGTGGGCGAGGCAGCGCTTCGCCGCCGGGGACCCTCACTCGCCACACACTTTTTGGAAGGTTAGTCCACGCGTGTTGCGTGCCAGGAATAGCATGGGGTGTGCCGAGGTCCGTTGTGCCACTGAGCCTCATCTTCTCGCGCGGGCGGCCTCGAGACGTCGTACAAATTATCAAGAGGTCGTTGCCCATCCCGGGCATCCGCCGGGCACTCTGAGAAGTTGATCGACGGAAATCTATGTTTTCGGTTCTGAACCAATCCTTGACAGAGATGGTCGCTGTGCTTATCGCGCCCACAACCATGATCATCGTGATCGTGTTTCTTTCGGCGGCGGCAGGGATGCGCAAGGTGGTCATCATGGCCGTCACGGGCATCATTTGCGCGTTTCTCTTGACCTGGGGCAGCCACTTCATCGCCTCGTCGAGTACCACCCCCGGAGGGACCCCAATCTGGATGGGCTGGTTTGAGCTCATCGTCGGCATCTGGTTCGCGTACTTGATCATTGGCCAGGTCAAGCAAATTCGGCACCCGCGCGATGATGGGCCCGCGTGGTTGAAGGGGCTCGACAACATGGGAGTCCTGCAAATCATCGGCTTGGGTGTTTATTTCGGGGCAATTAACGTCAAGGATGTTCCGCTCCTCATGCACGTCGGAATGTCCGCCGAGCAAGCCAAGCTCGATTCAGGCGAGATGATTGTTTTCTCGGTCATCATCGCGGTCATCACGACTTTGCCCATGCTTGTTCCGCTGCTCATCTCATTGCTCGCGGGAAAACCCGGCAAGAAGGCGCTGACTGATCTGCGGCGTTTCTTGGAGCGGTACTCACCGGTGATCATGGGAACGCTGTTCGTCATCCTGGCGCCTTTGTTCATCAGCAAGGGCATCCACGTCATCGTTGGATAGATTCGTCCCACAACATGAGGAGAACGTCATGAGCCCGGTCCTGATCAGCCACGAGAAAATCGACACGTCCATCTCGGGAGCAGTCGCGTATCGCATTCGCTATTCCTCGCACGACGTGCAGGGCAAGCCGACGGAATCAACCGGACTCGTCATCGCTCCGGCCTCGTCGGGCGAAAACCGCAAAGTTTTGTCGTGGGCTCACGGAACCACCGGCATCGGTGACGCATGTTGCCCGTCAGCACAGCCCGATCCCGCACGTGAGTTGGTCACTTACTTTCAGTCAAACTCGCCGACCGAAATCGACTACGGGGTTCCCGGGTTGCAGAAATTCATCGACGACGGCTGGGTTGTCGTTGCAACCGACTATCAGGGCCTCGGCACTCCAGGCATGCACCAGTACACGGTGAACATCACCAACGCCATCGACACGGTCATGATTGTTCACGCTGCCCGAGAAATGAGCGTTGGCGCCGGGGCAAAATTCGGAGTAATCGGATGGTCGCAGGGTGGCGGTACCGCTGCAGCGCCCGCCGAACTCGCTCCCGACGTTTACGGCGAACTCGAACTCGTCGGAACGGTTGCTCAGTCGCCGGGGATCCCCTCGATGGCGTTGAAAGTTCCCGGCATGGGAAGTGCCCTTGCAAGCGGAAACGTTCCGGCGGACGGCCACCTGGTCATGATTCTCGCCGGTATGGCCACCGCCTGGCCAGAAACCCTGTCGTGGGACGATATGTTCACGCCGGTGGGCAAGAAGTTCATTGACGAGAACTGGAACACGCAGCCGAACCACCACTTCACCGACATTCTGGTGCGCACCGCGAAGCACGAGGGTCCGATCAACGCCATCAACAAGGACAAACTTCCTGCGTGGGTAGCGGCATTTAACGCGTCGTCGGCT
>CANGKD010000115.1 GCA_947454495.1 Actinomycetota bacterium | reverse complement strand
CATCGTGTCGCGCGCTCGTGAAGGTGCGCTCACGCGTGCCGACATCAGTGGCGGCACGTTCACCATTTCGAATTTGGGGATGATGGGCATTACGCGTTTCGATGCCATTCTCAACGTGCCGCAGGCCGCGATTCTCGCGGTAGGTGCAACGGGGGATCGATTCGTCGGCGGGGCCGACAACGCCCGGTGGACTCCGATTGCGGAGCTCACGCTCACCTGTGATCACCGCGCGCTCGACGGAGCAACGGGCGCACGATTCCTTGGTGCGGTCAAGACCGCGCTCGAATCGCCGGTCTCCGCGGGTATGCCCACGGAACTTGCGACCGCAGCGGGAGCGCGATAGCCCGTGACCGACACCGTCGAAGAGCTTGCCGTCAACGTGCTCGTCCTCGGCGCTGGGCCGGGAGGATACGTCGCCGCGATTCGCGCTGCCCAGCTGGGCCAGAGCGTCGCCATTGTTGAGCGCGAATACTGGGGCGGTGTGTGCCTGAATGTCGGGTGCATCCCGACCAAGGTCTTGCTCGCAAATGCGCAGGTGGCGTCGCTCGTCGCGCGGCACGCAAAGTCGTTCGGATTGCCCGACGGCCTCCGGGCAGATTTTCGTGCCGCTCACGAACGCAGCCGAGCGGTGGCGGAGGGCCGAATCAAGGGCGTGCACTACCTGATGAAGAAGAACGGCATTCGCCAGTTCGCCGGCACCGGCGCATTCACGAGCGACAGGACGTTGGCGGTCACGGCCTCCGATGGCACCAATGCCGTCATCACCTTTGACCACGCCATCATCGCAACCGGTTCCGAGATTCGATCTCTGCCCGGAGTCATTTTCGGCGACCGTGTGACCGGCTATATCGAGGTCGTGCTTTCGGAAACCATGCCCGAGTCTCTCGTGGTCATCGGCGCCGGACCGATTGGTATCGAATTCGCGTGCGTGGCAGCCAGTTTTGGCAGCCGCGTCACGGTACTCGAGTATCAGGACAGAATCTTGCCCACCGAAGACGCCGACGCATCGGCCGAACTCGCGAAGGCGCTCAAAAAGCTCGGCATTACCCTCGTCACCGGTGCACGTGTGACGTCGGCCAGCGACACGGCATCCGGTGCGCAGGTCACCTATGACTCGGCCTCCGGCGAGACCACAGAAATTGCGGCCGACCACGTGCTCGTCGCGGTTGGATTTGCCCCGCGACTCGAGGGCTACGGTCTCGACGCTACGGGTGTTTTCGTGACCGACCGCGGGGCCATCGACGTGGATGCGCAACTGCGCACGAGCGTGCCACACATCTTCGCCATCGGCGATGTCACGGGCAAGTTGGCCCTGGCCCACGTTGCCGAGGCGCAGGGAATTCTGGCGGCCGAAGTTATTGGCGCAAACTCAACCCGTGCGATGGGGGACTATCGCGACATGCCGCGCGCGGTGTATTCGAATCCCCAAGTAGCCAGTTTTGGACTCACCGAAGCCCAGGGGCGCGAAGAACTCGGCGACGTGCTCGTCGCCTCGTTCCCGTTCGTCGCGAACGGAAAGGCGCACGCCGTGGGTGAGACCGCCGGCTTCGTCAAGATCGTGGCGAACCCGACGACCCGCACCCTCGTGGGCGCACACATGGTCGGTCCGGACGTGTCAGAACTTCTGCCTGAACTCACGCTCGCGGCAGGGCAGGGCACGACAATTGACGACCTCATTCATAACGTGCACGCCCACCCCACCCTGAGCGAGAGCCTGCAAGAGGCCTTTCACGGTCTCGCAGGACACATGATCAACTTCTAACGAAAGACACTTCGACTCATGCGCACGACACTCATTCGCGGCCTCGCTGGCGAACGTGACCACGGGCTCAATTCGAGTGCGGGGCTTGAGGCCTCCAAGCGCGTGCTCCACCTCGTCGCTGAAAACAACGACATCGGTCGCGTCGTGCGCGTTTATCGCCCCGCCTCGACCGTTGCCTTTAGTCGTCGAGAGACATTGCTGAGCGGGTTCGCCGAAGCGGTTGCCGAAGCAACCACGTTTGGTTTCGAGCCGTACATCCGCCCCGCCGGCGGGCGCGCGGTCGTGTTGGACACCGACTGGTTGGTTCTCGACGTCATCACGCCCGAAGATCGAGGTCGCACCGTGGCCCATCGTGACGTCTTTACCGAGTTCGGTGAGCGCTTCGTATCGCTCTTTGCCGGTCTTGGAGTGGACACCGCAATCGCGCCGGTCGAGGGGGAGTACTGCCCGGGCGACTACAGCATCAGTGCGCGCGGAGCCGTAAAGCTCGTCGGTACTGCGCAACGCGTTACCCGGGGTGCGCGACTGTTCAGTGCGAGCATCCCGTTTGCGGTTTCTCCGAACGCGGCTGAACTTCTCACTCGCGTGAACTCTCTGCTCGAGCTCGATTGGGACCCGCGCACCCTGGGCTCGGTCACCCTCGAATCGCCGACAACGAGCCTTGCCGACCTTGAATCCTCACTCATCCGAGCTTTTGCCACCGACGCCGACGGTGAGTCGACACTGGCCGACCTGTTTAGCGCGTCACCGGCTCACTCGGAATCCAACCCATCTGCGTGGGCATCATGAGCCCCGCCTCGAACAGAAAGAAACGTGAGACCGTGAGCAAGAATCCTCGTCCTGAATTCGCCTCACTCGCCGACCATACAAGCGACGTTCTCATCATCGGCGGTGGCATCAATGGAATTTCCATCCTTCGCGACCTCAGCCTGCAAGGTGTGACCGCGACGCTCATCGATCGTGGGGATGTGATGTCGGGGGCATCCGCTGCGTCATCGCACATGATTCACGGTGGTATTCGCTATCTCGAAAACGGCGAGTTCCGTCTTGTGCGGGAATCCGTCATCGAGCGAAATGATTTGCTGCGCACGGCACCGCACGTCGTCAAGCCGTTGCGCACGCTCGTCCCCATCTTTTCGCTGACCGCAGGCTTGTTCCAGGCTCCCCTCAAGATGCTCAATCACGGCAAGGGTCGTCGAAGTGAGCGCGGCGCTATTCTCATCGGCGTCGGGCTCATCATCTACGAATCTTTCAGCCGCGCGAACGCGGTCATGTCGCGATTCACGTTCGTCGGTCGCAACCGCGCCCGCGCGCAATTCCCGTCGCTACGCCGCGACGTCAAGTACGTGGCGAGCTACTACGACGCATCCGTTCACGAGCCCGAACGCTTGGCGTTAGACCTAATTGCGGATGCGCGCGCCACGGGCAACGCCACGGTCGTGACCTACGCGGCCGCAACGGCGACTCACGACGGCGGTGTCGAGATCACCGACATGCTCACGGGTGAGACGCAGGTCGTGCGCGCCTCCGTTGTGATCAACGCGTCGGGGCCGCTCACTGACCTCACGAATAGCGCGCTCGGGCGCGAAACCGACTTCATGGGTGGCACCAAGGGCTCCCACATCGTCGTCGATCACCCACAACTTTTCGCCGAGTTGGCGGGTCGCGAGTTGTTCTTCGAGAACTCCGACGGGCGCATTGTGCTCATTTACCCGGTCAAGAACAAGGTGCTCATTGGCACAACCGACATCTTTGTCGATTCGCGCGAACAGGCCGTGTGTTCCGATGAAGAAATCGACTACTTCTTCGACCTCGTGAGGCACATCTTGCCAGGCATCACGCTTGACCGGTCGCAGATTGTCTTTCACTTCTCGGGCATCCGACCCTTGCCGAAGCAGGGGGACGCACTTCCTGGTTTTGTCTCGCGCGACTACCGAATCGATGAATCGACGCTGCCCGGCGCCGAAGATATCCCGTTCATCAGCGTTGTCGGTGGCAAGTGGACAACGTTCCGCGCCCTCGGAGAGCACGTGTCGGGCATCGTGCTCGCAGGCCTCGGGCGAGCGCGGTCAGTGAGCACCCGCGGCGAGAAGATTGGCGGAGGAAAGAACTTTCCGTCCGACGGCACTGCTCGCTCGCTCTGGATAGAAAATCACCGCGGCAACATTCCCGTCGAACGCGCGGACCAACTTTTCCGCCGATATGGAACCCGCGCTCACATCGTGATGACCGAGCTGAACAAAGCCGGCGACGATGCGCTCGACTCACTGCCCGAGTTCAGTGGCCAGGAGCTCGCGTTTGTCATTCGCACCGAGCAGGCGGTTCGCCTCGATGACGTGCTGCTACGCAGAACGAGCCTCGCCTTTAGCGGTGAGCT
>CANGKD010000114.1 GCA_947454495.1 Actinomycetota bacterium | reverse complement strand
GTTTGACATCGTCTTCGTCGTGGTCAAGGGCTACGACACGAGATGGGCGTGCGAACTCATTCGGCCTCTGCTGAAACCCTCGTCGCTCGTCGTCGGCGTGCAAAACGGCATGACGGTCGATGACATGGCTGACATCGTTGGTGTGGAGCGCACGGTCGGATGTGTCATCGAGGTTGCGGCCAACATGTTCGAACCCGGCATTGTGAATCAGCAGACGGGCATGTGGTTTGCGCTCGGCGGACTCACGCCGACCGTGCAGGCGAGGGTCGGCGAAGTGGCTGCAGTGTTGTCGGCGGCGGGAGAGGTCGAGATCTCGGATGACATTCGCTCGTCGAAGTGGATGAAACTCGTCGCCAACGCCGCCGAACTGGTCACGTCAGCCATCCTGGATCTGCCGCTTCTCGAAGCCATTGCGTTGCCGGGCATGCACGAGTTCATGACCGAGACGGGCAAGGAGGCGGGACGCACGGCCGTCGCGCTGGGTCACAAAATTGTTCCGATTTTTGGCATGGCCGACATCGACACATCGAGTCCGGATGCGTTCGCCACCGAGCTTCTCGATCGAGTGCTCACTGCCTATTCGCTTCCAAACACGCGAACGACCGTTTTGCAGGACTGGATGAAGGGGCGTCGCGCCGAGATTGAAGAGATCAATGGCCTCGTCGTGCGTTCGCAGGCCCAACTTGGGCGTCGCGTACCCGCAAATGAAATCACCTTGCGGTTGGCCCGTCAGATTGAGGCCGGAGAACTGAAAGCGGGACCTCATCTTGCGGAACGCATGTGCGCGGCACTGGCGTAATATTGGTGCCAGCCCCTCGCGTGGCGCCATCCAGGCCAACTCCCCCAGGTCAGAAATGAAGCAAGGGTAACCCGGCTCTGGCGGGTGCGCGAGGGGTCTTGCGTAGGCTGGTCACATGGCTCGAAACGTGTACGTCGCATCGGTGGAAGGTCACACGGGCAAGTCGACGGTCGCCCTGGGGCTACTTGATTCGATGCGAACCCGTTATGAGCGGGTTGGGGTTTTTCGCCCGGTCGCGCGCACGGTCACCGAGCCCGATCACGTGGTCGAGTTGTTGCGCTCGCAGACGAGCGTGGACATCCCGTATGACGACTGCATGGGCGTCACCTACGCCGACGTGCATTCCGATCCGGATGCCGCACTCGCCACCATTATCGAGCGATTCAAGTCGCTCGAGGCCCGCTGCGATGCCGTCGTCATTCTGGGGTCGGACTACACCGACGTGGGCAGCCCGACGGAGCTCGAGTTCAACGCCCGCATCGCCGCGAATCTCGCGTCACCCGTGCTTCTCGTCATCAACGGTCGCCAGGCGTATACGGCCGACCAACATCTCGGGCAGGTCGTGGCGAGAACGCCACACGACATTGCGCAGGTCGCCGAACTGACGCTCGAGGAGATCCGCCATTCGCACGCGGTGTTGCTCGGTGTCGTCGTCAACCGTGCCGAGCCGGGAACCGCCGACGACATTGTCGCCGCCCTGGCGTCGGTCGTGGGGGACCAGCCCGTATGGGTCGTCGATGAGGATCCCGCGCTGGTGGCACCGCGCATGAGTGACCTCGCGAGCACCGTCGACGGTGAACTCCTCTTTGGCCCGACCGAAAGCCTGAGCAACGAGGCGTTGGGGGTCGTGGTCTGTGCAATGAACCACACACACTCCCTCGAGCGAATATTCGAGGGCGCCGTGTTGATCATCCCGTCAGATCGCACCGAGGTGTTGCTGGCTGTATTGATGGCCGAACAGGCGCAGGGCTTCCCCCGCATTGCGGGCATAGTGCTGAACGGAGGATTCGACCTTCCCGAGGTTATTCGCCGTTTGCTCGAGGGAGCTGCCCCACGAGTGCCCATTGTGAGTAGTCGGTTCGGAACGTTTGACACCACCACGCGAATCACCAGCGCGCGCGGTCGCGTTGCCGCCGACGATCCCGAGAAGATCTCACGAGCCAGGGCAACTTTTGCTGCGAGCATCCCCGCGGCCGCGCTCATGGATCGCGTTGACGCGGTGACCACTTCGGTGATCACACCGCTCATGTTCCGTTACTCGTTGTTGCAACGCGCACGAACCGACGTGCGGCGCATCGTGCTTCCCGAGGGCTCCGACGACCGCATCTTGATGGCCGCAGCCGATGTGATGCGCGAGGGCGCGGCCGAGCTGGTCATCGTGGGCGAGGCGACGGATGTTCGTGCGCGCGCATCCCGACTCAATCTCGACCTCGGCGACGCGCAGGTTGTCTCAACGACCGACCCGGAACTCATCGAGCGATTCGCCGTCGAGTACGCGCGCCTGCGCTCGCACAAGGGTGTCACGATCGAGATGGCACGCACGCGCGTTGCCGACCCGTCATACTTCGGCACGATGATGGTGCACCTGGGGCTGGCCGACGGCATGGTCTCGGGAGCGGTGCACACCACGGCCGACACGATTCGTCCGGCGTTTGAGATCATCAAGACGCTGGAGGGTACGTCGGTCGTTTCGAGCGTGTTCTTGATGGCGCTCGCCGATCGGGTGCTCGTGTACGGTGACTGCGCCGTGATCCCGAACCCGACCGCCGAAGAACTCACGGACATCGCCATTTCGTCAGCGACCACGGCGACCGCGTTTGGCATCGAGCCTCGCGTCGCGATGCTGTCGTACTCGACGGGCGAATCGGGAACGGGCAGCGACGTCGACCGCGTGCGCGAAGCGACGCGCCTCGTGCACGCGCGTCGGCCGGATCTTGCCGTCGACGGACCGATTCAATATGACGCGGCCGTCGATGTGGCAGTTGCTCGCACCAAACTTCCCGACTCAGATGTTGCCGGGCGCGCAACGGTGTTCATTTTTCCCGACCTCAACACGGGCAACAACACGTATAAGGCCGTGCAACGTTCCGCGGGCGCCGTTGCGATTGGGCCTATTTTGCAGGGCTTGCGTAAGCCGGTCAACGACCTGTCACGTGGCGCCGAAGTTGAAGACATCGTCAACACGATTGTGATGACGGCCATTCAGGCGCAGGGATTAGAAAGGAGTGGGTCATGATTCCCGTTCTCGTTGTGAATAGCGGCTCGAGCTCGCTCAAATTCCGACTCATTGATCTCACGACGGGTGACGATCTCGCGTCGGGACTCATCGAACGCATTGGCTTGGGCGAGATCAAAGACCACCGCGGCGCCGTCGAGCAGATGATGCGAGACCTCGATCCGGTGCTCAGGGTGCATCCACCCGTCGCCGTCGGGCATCGTGTCGTGCACGGCGGAACGCGCTACACCGCGCCGACGGTCATCGACGAAAAGGTGCTGGTGGGGATCGCCGACCTCTCGACGCTCGCGCCCCTGCACAACCCAGCGAACCTCGTCGGTATCGAAGCGGCGATGGATGCGCTCCCCAACGTCACGCACGTGGCCGTGTTCGACACGGCCTTCCACCAGACACTCGCGCCGGAGGCATACACCTACGCCCTCGATGCCGAGATAGCGCGGGCTCACGATATTCGCCGCTACGGATTTCACGGCACGAGTCACGAGTATGTCGCCGGGCAAACGGCCGCGTTTTTGGGGCGCCCACTCGAGGAGCTCAAACTCATCGTGCTGCACCTCGGCAACGGTGCGTCGGCGTGCGCGATTGACCGGGGAGCCTCGGTCGAAACGTCGATGGGTCTCACACCGCTCGAAGGACTCGTGATGGGCACGCGGTCGGGCGATATCGACCCGGCAATCTTGCTGCACCTCAATCGCGTGGCCGACCTGAGTATCGATGAACTCGACCGACTGATCAACCGGCAAAGTGGGTTGCTCGGGCTCGCCGGAAAGGGCGACATGCGCGACGTGGTTGACGCGGCCGAGGCGGGAGACGAGCGGGCGGAACTTGCGTTGAGTGTGTTCGCGCATCGCATCCGTCACTACATCGGTGCATATCTGGCACAACTGGGCGGACTCGATGCGGTGGTCTTTACGGCCGGCATCGGCGAAAACTCGAACGTGGTGCGCGAGCGTGTAATCGCTCCGCTGGCGCACCTGGGGTTGCGTCTCGATGCCGGGGCGAATAACGAGCGTTCGTCGGTTGCTCGACACATCTCGCCGAACGGCGTGACGCCCGCGGTGCTCGTCGTGCCCACCAACGAAGAACTTGCGATTGCTCACGCGGCCTACGC
>CANGKD010000113.1 GCA_947454495.1 Actinomycetota bacterium | reverse complement strand
CCATACTCACCGCGGTAAGCAATTCACCAATCGACGAGACGACGAGCGATGCGGTCAATACGCCGCGACGACCAAGTCGGTCGGCCAAGAGACCACCCGAAATCGCGAACGCCGCGAGCGCGAGGGTAGACACACCAGCGGCAAGCGCCTGAATGGATGCGGTGAAGTTGAGCTCATCTGACGCCTTGACCAGCGCCAGCGATGAGACGATGGGGTCGGCAACTTGGATTGCGCCGATGAGACCCAGCAGGATGACCGCACCTCTGCGGTAGCCGGTTTCCGGCACTGTTACAGTCGAAGAAGATTTGGCCATGACTCTTTCCTTGGTTGATAGACATTCCAAGAGACTGGAACATCGGTCCATCCTAATTGAGCGGAAGGCGCGCGGTGAATATTGTTTTTCCGCTCGATCTTCCCGTTTCGGAGCGCCGCGAAGACATCGAAACGGCCATTCGCAATCACCAAGTGGTGATTGTCGCGGGCGCGACGGGTTCGGGCAAGACGACGCAGCTGCCAAAAATGGCGCTCGCCCTGGGTCGGGAACGCATCGCACACACGCAACCGCGACGCATCGCGGCCCGGGCCGTCGCCGAACGCGTCGCACACGAACTCGGTGTCGAGCTCGGCAACGAGGTGGGCTATCGCGTGCGGTTCACCGACCAATCGTCGGACAAATCACTCATCACCGTGATGACGGACGGAATTCTGCTCAACGCCATCCATCGCGACCCCGAGTTACGTGCTTTCGACACAATCATCATTGACGAGGCCCACGAGCGCAGCCTCAACATTGACTTTTTGCTGGGGTATCTCAAGCGCATCCTGCCCCGGCGACCCGACCTCAAGGTGATCATCACGAGCGCGACGATTGACCCCGAGAGCTTCGCCGCGCACTTCGATGGAGCGCCGATTATCGAGGTGAGTGGGCGCACATTTCCGATCGAAGTGCGTTACCGACCGCTCGTTGCCGAGAAGATGACGAGCGACGATCCGGATGACCCCGACGAGACATCAGGATCGGCGCCCGCGTCCGAAGTCACCGACTACGTCGACGGCATCATGGCGGCCCTCGACGAGCTCGCACGTGAAGCTCCCGGCGACGTGCTGGTCTTTCTCTCCGGAGAGAACGAGATTCGGGATGCGCACGACGCGATCTCGGGGCGGATCGAATCGGGAGGCATGGCCGGCACCGAAGTGTTGCCTCTATATGGACGGTTGTCATCGGCCGAGCAGCATCGGGTTTTCGAGCGGTCGACCATGCCCGGGATTCGCCGGCGCGTGATTTTGGCGACAAACGTGGCCGAGACGAGTTTGACCGTGCCGGGCATCCGGTATGTCGTTGACACAGGACTCGCGCGCATTTCGAGATACAGCCCCCGGGCCAAAGTGCAACGCCTTCCCATCGAGGCCATTTCGCAGGCAAGTGCGAACCAGCGCTCCGGTAGATGCGGTCGAACCAGCGACGGAATTGCCATACGCCTTTATTCCGAGGAGGACTTCACGAAACGACCGGAGTTCACCGACCCAGAGATTCTGCGAACCAACTTGGCCTCAGTGATTCTGCAAGCGGCGTCCCTCGGCATTGCTGACATCGGCGAGTTTCCGTTCATTCAGCCGCCCGACGCGAAGGGCGTGAAAGACGGAGTGGACCTGTTGCGCGAGCTCGGCGCCGTGGTGGCCACGACGCACGGTGTGCCCAAGCTCACGAAAGTTGGTCGTGAGCTGGCAAAGCTTCCCATCGAGCCGCGATTCGCTCGCATGGTCATCGAGTCGCGGCGGCTCGGTGTCGAGCGGGAGGTTCTGGCCATCGTCGCGGGTCTCGCGGTGCAAGATCCCCGCGAACGCCCCGTGGAAAAACGTCCACAGGCCGACACGTTGCACGCGCGATTCGCCGACCCCACGAGTGACTTCTTGTCGCTGGTCAATCTGTGGAACTACCTCGAAGAAAAGCGAGAAGAACTGTCGTCGAGCGCGTTCCGGCGCATGTGCAAGTCGGAGTTTCTCAACTATCTTCGCGTCCGTGAGTGGGCCGATGTCTACCGACAACTGACGTCGATTGCGAAGCCAATGGGTATTCGACCCGGCGCCCCCCAGGTGAATCCCGACGGAATACACCGCGCGTTGCTCTCCGGGTTGTTGTCACACATTGGCATTCGACAAGACAAGGATGCGCCGGGTCGGCCGGGCGCGAAGAACTCCGCAAGCTCGGGGTCAAACGGCAAGCGCATCTCCGCCGAATACCTCGGGTCACGCACCGCGAAGTTTGTGCTCTTTCCTGGCTCCACGTTGGCCAAGAAACCGCCGGCCGCCGTCATGAGTGCCGAGCTCGTCGAAACGAGTCGACTCTTTGCGCGCATGAATGCGGCAATTCAACCCGAATGGGCCGAGGCACTCGCCGGCGACCTGTGCAAGCGCACCTACAGCGAGCCGCATTGGGAACGCTCACAGGGCGCCGCGGTCGCCTACGAGCGAGTCACGCTGTTCGGCGTGCCCATCGTGGCGAAGCGTCGTTTTCAATATGCCAAGATCGATGCGGGCCATGCCCGTGAACTCTTCATTCGACACGCACTTGTCGAGGGTGAGTGGGATTCGCCTCAGGCGTTCGACCGTGCCAATCATTCCCTCCGTGCCGAGCTGGCGGACCTCGAAGAACGCACGCGTCGACGCGATCTGTTGTTCGACGACGAGAACGTCTACGCCTTCTATACGGCGCGCATCCCGTCCGACGTGTTTTCTACGCGCACGTTCGAAGGCTGGTGGCGGGATGCCCGCACGGTCGACCCCGACCTGCTCACGATGCGCCGCGAAGACCTGTTGGGCGAAGAAGAGTCGCTCGACCTCGACCGCACAGATTTCCCCGAGCAATGGTCGTGGGGCGACCATCGACTGGCGCTCACGTACCGCTTCGAGCCGGGGCATCCTGATGACGGTGTCAGCGTGGATGTGCCCGTCTCACTCTTGCCCGGACTCTCTGCTGAGCCATTCACGTGGCAGGTGCCCGGGTTGCGGGCAGAACTCGCAACCTCGCTCATCAAGACATTGCCGAAGGCATTGCGTCGCACGGTTGTGCCGGCTGCCGACTTCGCCGTCAAGGCGTTGGCCGGCATGCCGAGCGAGCCGCCGACCGGCAATCCACGCGCGACGGGAGGCGTGTCCGGCATACCCGCCGACTTCTTATCGACCCTCGCCACCGAGCTCACTCGCCTCTCGTTCACCCGCATTTCGGCCGGCGATTTCGACATCGAACGCGTGCCCGATCACTTACGCATCACGTTCCGCGTCATCGACCCGCGTGGCAAGAGACTCGGAGCGGGTCCGGTGTTGTCGTTCCTGCAGGAGAAGTTTGCTGAGGATGCGCGCGAGGCCGTGGCCGGAGTGCTCTCGGGTGGCGGCGACAGCAACGGTAGCAACAGCGGTAGCAGCGGAGCACAGGGCCGCGAGGCCACCGGAACAGACCCGAAGAATACACGTACGCAAAACACGTACGGCAATTCTCCACACATCGGAGCGAGCCCCTTGGGTTCAGGCATGACCGAACGAGACCTCACGACGTGGGATTTCGACGAGCTCCCCCGCACGATCGACACCGAGCTCGGTGGCAACATCGTGCGCGGATTTCCGGCTCTCGTTCCGGCCACCCTCTTGGCGAGCACCGGTAGAGCCGCATCGACCACTACCGCCGCCGCGACCGCGACCGCGACCGCGAGCATCCGCATCCTCGCCACCTCGGAACAACAGCTCGCCGTGCATCCGCTCGGGGTGCGGGCGTTGGTTCGCGCATCGATTCCGTCCCCGGCGAAATACGTGCTCGAACATCTCACGCAAAACGAGCGCCTCGCTCTCGCGGCGGCGCCCTACAAGAACGCGACCGACCTCGTCGACGATGCCATCGACGCAGCGATTGACCGGGTTCTGTTTGCGATGCGCCCCGACGGGCTCATCTTTAGCAAGCACGAATTCGAAACCCTGCGCGACCGCGTGCAATCGCAGTTGATGGATTCACTGTTCGATTCTGTGGCTGTCGTGCTGCGCATCCTCGCCGCCGCTCGCGAAGCCGACAAAACGATCGCTGCAACAAACGCGCTCGCTTTTATGGCGGTGCTTGCGGGCGAGAAGCAACATCTTGCCGATCTCGTCTGCCCGCGGTTCATT
>CANGKD010000112.1 GCA_947454495.1 Actinomycetota bacterium | reverse complement strand
TCGCGTTAGCGCGTGCGTCGGCGCAGCACGATGAGGGCGAAAAGGATGCCCACACCCATAAACCCGACTGCAACGGCACTGAGCGTGCTCACGTCCACTCCCGTGTTGGGCAGGTGGGCAGAGTCGCTCGAGCCATCGCCACTCGAACTGCCATCGCCACCGCCGTTGTTGGCGTTGGGGTCGACAATCCACTGGGCGTAGAGAGTGGTGTCGGCATCGAAGTTGTAGGGCGCGCCATCGGTGAAGGAATTTCCGTTGCCGTTTTGATCGTCGTTCCACCCGTTGAAAAGGTAGCCTTCACGAGTGAATGTGCTGGTGGGCAGGTTTGCTTGAATCGCGCCTTCGGCGTCGGTCATCGTGCCCGAGCCTCCGTTGTTGTTGAACGCCACCGAGTACTTCGTGTAGGCAATAGAGACGGACCGGATTGCTTCAATCTTGTTTGCGGCGGCGCCGCCGACCACGCCAGCTTGAACGATCCAGTCACCCGCGAGGATCTTGGCCCGGACAGCCGGGTCTGTGACCGTTAGCGTGAAGTCCTGCGTTTTTTCGATGTCGCTGCTGTTTCCTGCGGTTCCATTTCCCGAAAAGATGAAGTTGCGATGAACGTAGTCAGGATTGTTCCATGCGCTCTTGGCCGTGTCTTTGCCCGTCCAGATGTTGAGTACGAAGCCATAGTTTGCGGGTGTACCGACGAGGCGAATTGTTAGGTCGTTGCCGTTGAAGGCTGAGGCGGGAAGGGGGCCGAACCACATGTTAACGTCTTTGGCAGGTTGATAAATGCCAACCTGTGGAGCCGCAAACGCCGATGTACACCCCACGAGTTCGGTGACGGGGTTCGATGTGATGGAAGTTGGGTCGTAGACGTCGAAAGACGTAGCCGAGTACCCGGCCGCAGTCGGGCACGCGTAGTCGGTCGTCGCGGCTTGAGCCGGTGTGGTCAGGGCGATGCTCGCCGAAACGCCCAGAATCGTGGAGATGGAAAGAACAGCAATTCGTGAAGACATGTAAGGACAATACAAAAGGCGTCTTCGCCGACGCTTCCCGAACTGTGGTCAGCACCAGCTGAGCGTTACGGACGCATTTCGTTGACGCCCAGAGGAATCGTCGCCTCGACCACCACGGCGTCCTCAACCTGAGTGCGACGCCATTCCACGGTGAGCTCGGACATCGTGCGCGAGCCGAGGCCGTGAACGGGTGAGGCCGGAAGCGGTTCGCCATCATTCGACACCGTCACGTGCATGACACGTTGAGCTGGTGCGCACGAGATAACGACGTCAATCGTGTGCGCATCCCCGTGTCGAATCGCGTTGGCCGTTGCTTCCCTGACAATTTCGAAGAGGATGGCCGCGCTCGTCACATCCATGTTGATGAGTGCTTCGTCGTCAGGTGTCAATGTGACGGTGATTGCAACATTGTCGCTCCACATGTCCTTCAGGTCAGAAAGCATCGTGCCGATGCTCGCTGCTGAGGCTGCTATCTCACCTGCTGCGGCATCGCGCACTAGCGTGGCGAGAGCTTCATCGATCTGATTTCGCACTGCTTGGACATAGTCGGGCGACAGTTGCTCACCGGGAGCGAGCGACTCGGCGCGACGCAGGGCGACGACAATCGCATCCTGAATCGGACCATGCACGATGCGTGACACATCTTGTTGCAACCGCCGCGAGGTGCCGTTAATTGTCGCGACCTGGTATCGAAGGGTATCCAGGGTGGTCGTCAGTTTTTGGTTCGTAACGGCGTAGAGCTCATTCGATCCCGCGATGAGGGAAAACGCCCACCCAACGACGGTCGATTGCGCGATGGCATGTGTCCAGTTACCAAGTCCAATCCAGTTGAAATGAAGGATGAATTGAATGGCGACACTGCAGACGAGCCCGACGGTGATGTAGAGCAACGTGAGCACGACGGCGCGGATTATCAGATTCGGCTGGTCGCGATTTGGACGTCGCGGCCACACCCATCGCGTGGTGTAGAGCAACACCGTGTTGGTGGCTACGCTGACAAGCGCCGCAAGCCATCCGTTGTCGAGTTCGAAAATTGTCGCAACCTGAATGACGATGAAGGCAACCCAGATCAGCACGGGGAGAGGGCGAACAGGGTTTGACCCGAGTGTCGACGCGACAATGTTTCGCCAGCTGATGCGACTCGTGAGGTCATTCAGTTCGGCGCGGTCAACCGCACTTGTTTCCCAGGCGAGCTGGTGGCTCAGTGGTCGAACGACATCGTCGATTGCGTGCCGCAGCGTGCGCGCATCCTCTTCGGCAACCAGGCCCGTCAGTGGTTCGAGTCCGGTCGACAAGGTCCTCCTCACCCGCGCCGTCAGCGTCTCGAGAAGTTCGTCAAACTTCAGCGTCGCATCAGCTTGAAGTTGAGCGAGTTCATGCACTGCGTCGCTCAAAACGCGATTCACGCGCGTGAAGGCGCGCGCGTAGGGGACGAGAACTCCGACGAGAATCAAGGCAAGTACGCCGGAGGTTTGCCCGGTAAGAATTCGATAGACGAGTCGATGTTCGTCGCCAAAATTGAACGCAACAAAAAGCTCGTCGAACACCCACGAGCGAATGACGTTGGTCAATTCGAATGAGACGAGTGTCGCCCACGGGCGGAGTGATTCTCGTGGAATTCGAATGATGAGCCATCGGAACACGAACAAACCAATTGCGAGTGCGACAACGCTCACGGCACAAATAAGGGCAAAGGTCCACTCTCTCCCACGCGCCGCCAAGACGTTGGCGCCAAACGCCCCGGACGTGAACATAAAAGCGACGACCCACAATGACGCCCAGCTGATGGCGTCGGGTGTACCGAGGCGCCGCCATGCGTCGCGAACCTGGTTGAGAAAGTCCTCAAGTGTCATGTCAATGGTCCACTCACTAAGTGCGAGGAGGAAGGCCGCTCTCGGCGACATAGCGGCGAATGGCTTCGACGCGCGCCACGGTGGTTGCATCATCGTGGGCCAGCTCAAAGGCGCGGTATATCGCGGCGACGACCTGTTCGACCGAACTGACGCTAGTACCGCGGAGTCGCGCAATCTCTCCGTTGGTGTGGCCCAGAGCCATCAGTCGCAACGTCTCCCGCTGCGTCTTTGTCAGCGAACCGAGCATGCCGGAACTGTGGCGATCGTGCCGTAGGGAATTCGCGTGGCCACTCAAGGCCTCATCGATAGCCGCTGCGAGTTTCTGAGTGGAGTGGATGAGCGACTTGCGAAGGTAAGCGACGCCGTCGGGGATGCGACTCTCAGGAATGCCAGCGGTTGCGACATCACCGTGTTTGCTGAGCAAGATTGCGGCGACATCGGGGTGATTCTTTCGCACCATCTGCACAAAGTCGAGTCCGTTCGGCCCTGCCCCGAGATCAATATCAACCAAGACGGCATCGGGGTCGAACGTGCCGAGCTTACGCTTCGCATCCGCTGCCGAAAGGGCATATTCGGTATCAAACCCCTCGTTGGCGAGGGCACCCGCAATCAGCGATCCGGTGAACTCGTCGTCTTCGAGGATGAGCACTCGACGTTGAAAGGGCATCTGGCAACTTTCGGTGGGACCTTCATCGTGCCACCTTGCTGGCGGATGCTGAAGTCTTATCTGGGGTGTGCCCCAGTTTGTATCGGTGCCATGTCGAGACGGCGCGCATCGTGCGCTCAGATCGCAGGCGTATGGTGAGCACATGCGAACCACATCTGCACTCAGTTCAGACCTCCGCGACGCTCTCGAGAGTCTTCGTAACGTCGTCGCATCGAGTGACCTCGGCCGCTGGGCGAGCAACGTCTCCTCGGGCGAATCATCCCACGACTTGCGTGCGAGCATACTCAACGCTGTCTCCGACGAGCCGAAGAACGGTCACCAGATCATGCAGGCAATTAGCGAGGCGAATGATGGAGAGTGGATGCCCGCGGCCAGCCACGTGTATCCGCTCCTTTCCCAACTCACCGACGAGGGCCTGCTTTCCGCCAAAGTAAAGGGCGAGCGCACGGTTTACACCCTCACTGACGCCGGGCGTGAGGCTGCCCATAGCGCCGACGCGACACAAGCTGCGCCGAATTCGGGCACATCAGCCCGAAAAATGATGCGCGACTGGAAGCTGCCCACCTGGGACGACACCAACAGCGCACTTCCGAAGTCGGGTGCCAAGCTCGCTCAGGCCGCAACCGCGGTTG
>CANGKD010000111.1 GCA_947454495.1 Actinomycetota bacterium | reverse complement strand
TCGTCGGACACGGCGTTGACGTCCATGTTGGGGTCGCATTGAAAATACATGCGCTGGATGTGCTCGTCCCGCGTCGAGATCAGCACAAAGCCGTCTTCCGACCGACTGTAGATGAGCTCCTCGGAGCTTGGCGGCGCCTCGACCAAAATGCCGTACCAACCGAACGGATACTCGCGCGCCATTCCGCTGAAGCGACTCCCGGTCACGTACTCGCGTGCGATGCTCATCGACCCGTCAGCACCGATGACGAAATCCGCCGAGATCTCAAACGGCTCGCCGTCGACCGTCGTGCCCACGATCATCGGTCCGGTTGGTCCATCCGTCACTTTTTCGGCCAGGTGTTCGAACAACGGGCTCACGCCATCGCGCACGCGGGCGGCGATTTGTGCCTTAAGTACTTCGTGCTGCGGAAACAGGTACACGCCCTTTCCAGTGAGCGACGGAAAGTCGAAGCGGTGGGCATGTCCGTCGAAGTGAAACTCCACGCCGTCGTGTCGCATGGTCTCGACGTGCTCGCGCGTGGTCACGCCGGTCTCGACGAGCACCTCGACCGCCGGCGATTCGAGGATGCCCGCCTTCACGGTGCCCTCGATGTCGTCACGACTTCGACCATCGATGACGATCGAGTCGATGCCGGCGCGGTGCAACAGATGTGCGAGCTGCAATCCCGCGGGCCCTGCACCCAAAATTCCGACCTGTGTGCGAATGGTCTTGGTCACGTGATGTTCTCCTTGGAGTCCGGGTCAAAAATGCGTGATCCAATTCACGTCCGTGGGATACTCGTTCTCAAGGTCAGACTTCCATGGCATGGAAGCCATGCGAGAAACGTTCCGGAATGGGATGCGAAAGGTGCCGCGGTGAGCCCCACACGAGTCGATTCCGGCGCACCCACCGCCCTGCTCGAGCGAGCGATGGAGATCCTTGGCTGCTTCGATGCCACGCAAAGCGCTCTCACGCTCACGGAAATCTCCGAGCAAACGCGCCTGCCACTGTCGACGTGCCATCGAATCGTCGCCACGCTCGAGGCCGGCGCGTTCGTCGCTCGAGGCACCGATCGCAAATACCGCATCGGCACGAAACTCTGGACGATTGCGCAGCACGCACCGCTGAGCGACCGACTGCGCGAGCGCGCGCTGCCGACGCTTGCTCGACTCTACGAAGAGACGGGCGAAAACGTCACGCTTGCTGTGCTCGATCGCGGTCAGGCGCTCTACGTCGATCGCCTGGTCGGTGAGCGCAGCATCCCGACGGTCAGTCGTGCGGGTGGCCACCTGCCCCTGCACACCACGGGGGTCGGCAAGGTGTTGCTGGCCTACCAGCCGGCGACCGCCATCGAACAGTACATCGCCACACCCTTGAGCAAGCCGATGCCCCAATCGATTACCGAGCCGGATGCCCTGCGCGCCGAACTGCGCGACGTGCGCGAGCGCGGTTACTCGGTCACGCGTGAAGAGATGACGCGAGGAAGCGGGTCGGTCGCGGTGCCCATCCTGCGCAACGGCAAGTGTGTCGCCGCGGTCGGCGTCATCGTGCACATGAATCGACTCGATGTCTCGCGTCTCGTCGCCTCGCTCACCGATGCCGCGGCCTCCATCTCCGCGGAACTGGACGGCCACAGATGAGCGACACAACGTCTGTGAAAAGCACATCTCTGTAGCTTGTGCACAATTGATAGCATTTGCTATATGAATTCGCATTCGTCACTTGAACGCTTAGCGGCCGAGGTTCGTGCCGCCGATGCGTTGCATGCTCGGTCGCGAAAAATGCTGGTCGACGCGGTGAGAGACGGAATCAAAGCTGGGCTGAGCCAGCGCGACGTTGCCGCGGCCGCGGGGCGAAGTCAGCCGGAAATTTCCCGACTCGCTCGATTCCACGGGCAAACACCTCTCGGAAAGAAACTGCGCTCCCACCGAACTGAAATCTTGCGAATTGCGGCCGCGCATGGCGCTCATGACCTGAAGGTTTTCGGAAGCGTCGCGACGGGCACGGAGACGTCATCTTCAGATATTGACCTGTTGGCAACCTTCGATGACAGTCGAGACTTGTTCGACATGGCGCGCCTGGAAATCGCGCTGGGGGAATTGCTCGGTGTAGTCGTCGATGTCGTGCCCGAAGAATCATTGCGCCCATTTTTGAGAGATCGAGTACTGAGTGAGGCCGTTCCCCTGTGAGCCGCACTGATGAAGAACTGGTGCGGGATGCCCTTGACCACATCGAGATTCTCAAATCTCATCTCGCCAAGGCGGGAGTAGACGAAGCGGTTGTTGCCGATGCCGTCAATATGCGTTTGGCCGCAACCATAGAGTCACTCGCCCAAACCTCCGAAGCGTTCCGACAGAGTCACTTTGGTGATGAGTGGCCGTTGATGAAAGCGACTCGAAACCGCATCTCGCACGGATATTCGTTCGTCAGTCAAGACATCATCTTCATGACGATTGCGAATCGGTTACCCGGATTGGAAGCCACACTTCGTGCCGCGTTGGTGGAAGGCTTCAGTCAGGAGGGAAATTCATGAGCGACAAGGCTGCTTCGAGAACGGTCACGGGCCGCGCGCTCGCCGTGCTCGACACCTTCGACGCGACGCATCGACGCCAGTCACTCGCGGCCATTGCCCGACGCGCAGGCCTGCCGCTCACGACGGCGCACCGACTCGTGCACGAACTTGAGACGCAGGATGCCCTCGTGCGCGGCTCGGACGGGGACTACGAAATCGGCAGCAAGATCTGGCGCCTGGGCATCCTCGCCTCGGTTCATGCCGACCTGCGCGAAGTCGCGTTGCCCTACATGGAAGACGTCTACCAGCTCGCCAACGACGCCGTGCAAATCGCCGTGCTTGATGGGATGCGCGCCCTGATTGTCGAGCGCATCGCGGGTTCACGCACCCTCGAGGTGCTGAGCAAGCCGGGCTCGCGTCTCCCGTTGCACGCAACCGGTGTGGGTAAGGTGCTGCTTGCGTTTGGAGGCGACGAGCTCAAGACCGCGGCGCTCGCGAGCCTCGAGCGCTTCACCGACCAAACGATTACCGACCCCGTGGTGCTGCGTGGGCAACTCAGTGAGATTGCCCGACACGGCATCGCGCAGACGCGCGAAGAGCTCGTCGAGGGGGCCGTGTCGATCGCCGTGCCGTTGCGCGGAAAGGGCGGGCGCGTCATTGCCGCCTTGGGCGTGGTCGCCCCGAGCGATCATCGTGACTTGGCGAAGCTCGTGCCCGTCATGCAGGTCACGGGCGCGGCGCTTTCGCGCGTACTCGCCCGAATTACGTCTTCCGAATAACGGAATGGTCATTGGCGCGCGGGAACCCCATGAAGTTGGCTAGGAGGACAATCTTCACGCCCACTTCGAAGGAGAACCATGGCTCGCGTCGTTCGAGGCACCCCCCGCACCCCGCTCGAGATTGTCGACGGTCTCGCTCGGCTCGGTTCGGCGACCGTTCATGAGGCGCAGGGTCGCATCGGGCTGCTCAACCGTCGACTTCGACCCATTTTTCCGGCAAACATCGCGGGTAATGCGCTGACCTGCGAAGTGGCTCCCGGTGACAACTGGATGATTCACGTTGCCGTCGAACAGGCACAACCCGGTGACATTCTGATTGTGACCCCGACAAGCCCGTGCGACGACGGCTACCTCGGCGACCTGCTCGCCGAAAGTCTTCTGGCGCATGGCGTGCGCGGACTCGTCATCGACGCCGGCGTGCGTGACGTCGCAACGCTCACCGAGATGGGCTTCCCCGTCTGGTCGAAGACGATCAGCTCACAGGGCACGGTCAAGGAGACGATTGCGAATGTGCAGACACCGATTCTCATGGCCGACCAACTCGTTCGTCCCGGCGATGTGATCGTCGCGGACATCGATGGCGTGTGCCTCGTTCGTCGTGAAGACGCGGCGAGCGTTCTCGAGAAGGCCCTCGCACGTGAGGCAAACGAGTCCGACAAGCGTGCCCGCCTCGCCGCCGGCGAGCTGGGTCTCGACATCTACCAAATGCGCGAGAAGCTCGCGGCCAAGGGTCTCGTCTACGAGGACTACCAGGAATGACGAATTCTCAGACCGCGGTGCCCGCCGCGCTTATGCGCGGCGGAACGTCGAAGGGCCTCTACTTTGTTGCCCACGACCTGCCGAGTGACCGAGACGCACGCGATCGGTTTTTGCTCGCGGCCATGGGGTCACC
>CANGKD010000110.1 GCA_947454495.1 Actinomycetota bacterium | reverse complement strand
GACGTTGTTGTCGCGCAACAACGCGCCGGCCTTCTTGGCCTCGCCCACGCCCTGCTCACTCAGTCGAACGTCGACCCATCCGGTGAAGAGATTCTTTTGGTTCCAGTCGCTGTTGCCGTGTCGGAGCAAGATCAGGGTGTGCGTCATGTCATCAAGTCTAGGGAAGACTTGTTGTCATGCCGGTCGGGAACATCACGCGCGGAACCACCAATCCGAACCGTCTGCGCCGAGTTGACCGGTGGATTTGCGCGTGGCCAGGCCTGCGAACGGCCGAGAATCCATTGGTCGTCGACCTCGGCTTCGGCGCGAGCGCGGTGACCACCGTTGAGCTGCGCGAGCGACTTTTGCGCGTGCGGCCCGACGTCGAGTTGCTGGGATTTGAGATCGATCCCGCGCGCGTCACCTCCGCGCGCGCCGACCTGACTCGCTGGGGCATGGCGGATGCGCGTCCACCGATTCGCTTCGAACTCGGCGGCTTCGAAACGCCGGTGCCCCGCGGTCGCTCACCCATCGTGATTCGCGCGTTCAATGTGCTTCGCCAATACGACGAATCCGCGGTAGTGCCCGCCTGGAATGCGATGTTGGCGACCGTTGCCCCGGGAGGAGTGCTCGTCGAGGGAACGTGCGACGAAATCGGGCGCGTCTCAACGTGGATTGCACTGACCCCCGCACGCGGGGACGAGCGAGATTCTGGGGGAGACGATGGTGGGCCAAAGTCGCTCACGATTTCGCTTCGGCTCGACGGGCTCGAAAATCCCAGCATCGCCGCCGAACGCCTGCCCAAGGCGCTCATTCACCACAACGTCCCGGGCGACCCGGTGCATGCGCTGATGAACGACCTCGACCGCGGGTGGGCCGTGCATGCCGGTCTCGGCTCATTCGGTGCCACTCAACGATGGGTCGCCACCGTGGAATCACTGAAGACGGCCGGATGGCCCGTGCTCGCCGGACGCACGCGATGGAAATTGGGCGAGATTACGATCGCGTGGGGCGCGTTCGGTCGCGTCTAATTCGCGGCACGTCGAGCGTCTTGCCCGCATCGCTCGGCACAATCGTGGTCTGACGTGCGGCGACCCAGCCCGTTGCCGGAGCGTCACCGGCAGGGCGAACGATAAGCGCAGCGTCGGCGGGAACCGAACGTTTCACGAGCGCGAGAGCCACCGGACCCTCTTCGTAATGCCGGGCCGCCGATGTGACGTGGCCGACGGGTTTGTCCGGTTCGTCAGCGAGTGCCACACTCCAGCCCGGTTCCGGCAACGTCGTGTCGCTGCCGTCGAGATCGAGCGCGACAAGTCTGCGGGGCGGATGCCCGAGGTTGTGCACCTTCGCCACGGTCTCTTGGCCGCGATAGCAACCCTTCGATAGATGCACGGCGCTGCGTAACCAGTCGAACTCGTGAGGCAAGCTCGTGTCATCGATGTCAGCGAGCGCCGGACGCCAGGCGGACACCCGCAATGCGGTGAGCGCCAGTGTTCCGGCCGGCGTGATGTCGCCCTGCGACACGAGCGCGGCGAGTCGCGTCACACCCGCGGTGTCCAGGATCGCCTCACGATAGGTCCACTCGGCGGCCGGATGGTCGGGTTCGGTCGCATACTGCCAACCCCCCTCGCTGACGGATGACCAGGGGTCGTTCCAGATGAGGGCTCGGGCGTTTGGGGTTGCAACAAGGGGGGCGAGTGCCGTGACAGCGCGCCCCGCGTCGAAAAAACCGACCGGCGTGAACTCAGCGCTCACGTCGGCGACGTCGACGTCGCGCCGAAAAACCATGCGATCGAGCCACGCGGCGACACCGCTGGCATCGTCATCGACGAGAAGCCATGTGTTCGTGCCGTCATCGAGAACGCGTATCACGCGCTCGATCCGACCGTTCGGATCGAGCAGCAGGGTCTCTGCCGAGTCTCCGGGAGCAAGATGAGCCACGTCTTGACTCACGAGTGAATCGAGCCACGTCAGCCGATCACGGCCAGACAGCCGCACAATTCCACACTCGGTGCGCGCAACGAACGCGTCGCCGCGCGCGAGGGCGCGCTGTTCGCGAAATGGGTCGCCGTGGTGCTCGGTCACGAAAGCCGTTCACGACCCCTAGCGGGAGCTGCGAAACAGCTTGTACAGCACGACGCCCGATACCCACGCGATCGACAAGCTGGCGAGCGCGAGGAGTCCAATGAAGAAAAGCTCGAGGGCAACAATCATGCTGACAGTTTACGCACCGCGCGAAACAGCTTCGAAACAAAGACGTTTTACACTAGAGAGCACATCGAGCGAAGAACGGGGTGAATTTATGGCATCAATCCTGATTCTGGCCGCGCGCCCCAACGGTGACGTGCTTCCCAATCTCGCGCTACTTTCCCACCAGGTGAAAGTGATTCCCGCCGAGCCCGCTCACCTCGTGAGCGCACCAGACAGCGATCTCATCGTGCTGGATGCGCGGGGCGACCTCGCGAGCGCGAAAAACCTGTGCAAGATCTT
Organism: Actinomycetota bacterium; assembly: GCA_947454495.1. Lineage (GTDB taxonomy): Bacteria > Actinomycetota > Actinomycetes > Actinomycetales > Microbacteriaceae > RFQD01. Next base: position 1,738 of record CANGKD010000110.1, on the reverse strand, counting down.
GACCGCAACGGGACTGAGCTCTCCGCTGATTGTCGTCGTGACCGAGGGTGGTATGGCCGCCGTCACACCCGATTGGGGAATCACCGACGTAATTCTTGAGACGGCGACGCCCGCTGAGATTGACGCACGCATCCGACTCGCGCTGGGTCGACAGGCGCCGGCTGATGATGTCGCGTCGCGCATCCATGCCTCGGGGCTTGTCATCGATGAGGCCAGCTACTCGGTCAAATTGCACGACCGCCCGCTCGACCTCACGTTCAAAGAGTTTGAGTTGTTGCGCTTTCTTGCCACGCACCCCTCGCGCGTGTTCACGCGTGAGCAACTGTTGAGCGAGGTGTGGGGCTACGACTATTACGGAGGCACACGCACAGTCGACGTGCACGTGCGTCGACTGCGGGCAAAACTGGGCGACATGGAGCAACTCATCGGCACCGTGCGTAACGTGGGCTACCGCTTCAATGTGGTCGACGACAACCTGCACGCCACAGTTCGTTAAGCCCCGCGTAACTTCTGCTGACAAAATGAACGGGTGGATGCCCACTCAGACAGTACGCGCGACGACTCGTTGCCCGACATCGACGATGACTTCGATGTCGAGTTCGGAGCCTCCGGCGTCGACGACTTGCCCGTCGATCGGTTTCTCGATCGGGAACTGAGCTGGCTCGCGTTCAACCAGCGCGTGCTCGAATTGGCCGAAGACCCCTCACTCCCGCTGCTGGAACGCGTCAACTTTCTTGCCATCTTCGCGAGCAACCTTGACGAGTTCTTCATGGTGCGCATCGCCGGACTCAAGCGGCGCATCGTCACGGGGCTCGCGGTTCCGAACAACGTCGGACGGGCCCCCGGTGATGTGCTCACCGAAATCACGGCACGCGCTCGCGAACTTCAGCAACGCCACGCCCGCGTTTTCGGTGAGGTCGTTCGGCCCGAACTCGACCGTGCCGGCATCACGCTGACGCGCTGGAGCGAACTCGACGAGACCGAGCAACAGCGACTCTCGCGATATTTCTCTGACCAGGTATTCCCGGTGCTTATGCCGCTGGCCGTCGATCCCGCGCATCCCTTCCCCTATATTTCTGGTCTCTCACTCAACCTCGCCGTGCGCGTGCGAAGCTCAAAGACGGGCACCGAGGAATTTGCGCGTCTCAAGATTCCGCAGATGCTCCCCCGATTCGTGCGCGTCACCGAGGGAACCGAGCTCACGAACGTGCGGTTCATCACACTCGAAGATCTCATCGCCAATCGGCTCGAAGAAGTCTTTCCGGGCATGGCCATCATCGAACATCACGCGTTTCGAGTCACACGCAACGAAGACGTCGAGATTGATGAAGACGAAACCGAGAACCTCATTCAGGTGCTCGAAAAGGGGCTACTGCGACGACGTTTTGGGCCGCCGATTCGACTCGAAATCGATGCGACGATGGATGCGCTCACCCTTGATCTGCTGTTGCGCGAACTCGACATCACCGAGCAAGAGGTAGTGCGCCTCGACGAGCCGCTCAACCTGACCGGGTTGTTCGAAATCTCGGGACTCAAGCGCGCCGAGTTGAGATTCACTCCGCATGTGCCCGTGACCAACCCGCGATTGCTTGCGCAAGAAGACGGCGAGACCGCCAGTATCTTTAGTGCCATTCGCTCTGGAGACGTGCTACTCCACCACCCGTATGAATCGTTCTCGACGAGTGTGCAAGCCTTTCTCGAGCAGGCAGCTCGAGACCCCCAGGTGCTCGCCATCAAG
>CANGKD010000109.1 GCA_947454495.1 Actinomycetota bacterium | reverse complement strand
TGGTTCACCTCGTAGGGCGAGCACATCCACACCGGGGCGATGGCCTTGGTCAAGTGGGGTGCCGCGCGGAACACGTCCGCCGGCATGACGGAGTCATGCCGCAGGACTTCGCGCAACGCGTTCGCCTCACCAGGTCGATCGACCAGCCCGATCTTCCACAACTCGGCGAGCTTGGCGGCCAGCGCCTGCGCGTTCGCGCCGGCGTGCGTTTCGTCGACGAGTCGGAAATCCGCTTCGAGTCGATCGAGAATCTCGGTGTTGGCGTTAAGCAGAGCTTTGTTCGTCGTGAGCATGCCCTCAAGTACGGATTGCCACCACGCCAACTCAAGCTCGTTCTCGACCTGCGTCTCGGCCACGTGGCGTTCGGCAAGGTCGAGCAACAACGCATCGAGCTGTTGGTCGCGCAAATCGTTCACGATGGCGCTGCGTTCTTGAAGGTTTGAGAGCACCTCTGACTCGGCGGCGAGAGCCGCCATCGTCGTCGAGAGCTCCCCGAGCGGCAGCTGCGTCAGCGATTCGGGTGTTCCGGTGCGACCGAGCGGCATATCGAGTTTCGAGAGGTCTTCGAAGAGGGCTTGGCAGGCAGTCTGCAAATCGCTGACACCCATCGGAACCTCGGGTACGGCACCCGCTGCCGCGTAACGTTGCCACATCTCGCGCTGAAATTCGATGCGCGTGAGTGCATCGAGCATGTCGGCAACGTGAGCGCCCGGGCGCACGTATTCCTGCGCCAATTTCTTGAGGCGACGTCGGTTGCCACCGCTCATGCCACTTCGACGACCCTCGTGGGCGGCGATCAGTTCGGTCAGTGGACGGTCGAACACCGACGGAACGAACTTGTCGAGCGTTTCTCTGATTTCAACAAGCAATCGAACGTACGTGAACAGCTCTGCCAACGACTCAAATGGCCGCAGGCGAGTACCCGAGAGCACCGTTTCGGCGCGTTCGAGAACGCGCGGCAGGTCGACTGAGAAAATGCGGCGAGCCAGGTCATGCGCCGCCATGGCCTGTTGTGCATCGGCAAATGCAACACCCACCCACGGGGAATCCTGGGGGCTGTAGCGGAACTCGCCCAGTCGCGCCGCACGAACCAATTGACTCGCTGCGACCGGGCGTGAATTTGCGAGCGCCTCGATGGCGGCACGAGGCAGTCGCGCCGTGGTCGACGGCGGCACGGGTAACAGACTCAGGCGCGAAAGTTCGGCGAGCGCATCCAAAGTCGAAACGCCGAGGACCGGGTCACACACCGCGAGCGCCTCACGATAGTCGAGCAACACACTGCGCAGTCGAACAAGAGCGTCATCGACCTCACTGACATCCGGGCGAACGGCGCGTTCATTGCGCAGAATCGCCTCGATGATGTCCCGGCGAGCCGACAAAACCGAGGTGGTGAGCCCAGAAAGGCCAATTTCGGAGAGGCGATGCCGCACGGCGTCGAGGCTCGACCGGTGGGCGCTGACGATGAGGGCACGCTTGTTCTCGTGCGCCAACGCACCGATGGCATTGACGACCGTTTGCGTGACACCCGTGCCCGGGAGAGTGCGTACGACGATGCTGTTTCCCGCGGCGATGTGCGCGACAACACGTTCCTGTTCGGAATCCGCGTCGAGTAGCAACGTGTCCGTCGCGGGTGGGCGCTGATCCTGACTCATCACCGTCACGTCGACACGACTGCGAACGAGACGGTCGCGCGCCGCCGTGTTGCCGGCAAGCGCATTGAGCAACGGAGCGGTCAAATCGTCGGCATCATCGCTCATCGCCTGCGCGACGTCAGCGAATGTCGACACCACAATTCGCGGCGAGATTTCAAAACCGGCCACGTGGGATGTCAACCCACGCAGTTGATCGAGCACAGGCTGAGGTTCAAACGCGCCACTCGCACTTGCCAGCGCAACGAACGACTGGGCGTCGAGCGAGACTTGGAATTGTGCCTCGAGGGCCCGAGCCAACAGGGGGTTCAAGAACGGACGGCCAAGTAACTTAAGCTCGAAATCTTTGCCGTACTGGCGCAGCTGCATTCTCTGCAACAGGATTGGCGCTACGTGGGTGCGCAGTCGGAATGACCACGTGGCCAGGCCAACACCAAGGGCCACCGCATCGATGCCCCGCATCGACCGAAGCTCGGTGTTTTTTGCGAGGATGCTCGCCGCCGACGACTTCGCCTGACGTAGAGCAAACTCCTCGCGAATGAGGTGTGACAACAGCGTGGGCTGCCCCAAAATCAACTTCGGCAGACCGCCCGGGTGCGTGCTGCTGAGGTCAATGCGCGTGCGAACGGAATCCTCGAAATGCAAGAGGGGGGAGGCCCCACCCAGGGACTCGATTTCGCGACGCCACGCGTCCCACATCGGTTGGGCAACGTTCGCCATGCCGAGCGACGAGTCGATAACCGAGACCCCCGCGGCCCGGTCAACCGGACCGCTGTCGAGCACAAGTTCGCCCGTCACGAAAGTCGGCGACGTGAAATCCTCGAGAGGAACACCGCCGGGCCCGGTTTTGTCCTTGCGCCACACACCGTCACCCTATGGCGACGGCCACCGAAAGGTCAGTAATGACGGGCACTTTTGGCTAATTGGGTCTCGACTGCTGACGCAACTCATGGGCAGCTTTGCGATCCTCGCGAATCTTGCGTTGAGTGCGACCGAGCAATTTCTTTGCCGCGTTTCGCGCCGAGTCGATGTCGCGGACCCCATCGAGTCCAGGATGCGACAGCACGAGTTCGGCCATGCCAATCGCGCGCAGCTCGGGCGAGTCCCCCGCAAAGTGGCGCACGCGCATGGGCGTACCCCTGTCTTGACGAATCGAGTTCCAGCTTGCGTCGAGGTGTTGCACCGCGACGTTCATGGGCGTCTGCGTGCGACCCTCGTCAACAATCTCAGCCGAATATCCGAGCAAACGAATGAGCGCGGCATTTTCCCACCACGGGTGCTCGATTAAATCTTCCTGGGCATACACCGCGTTGAGCAGGGCCACGGTGTCGGGGGTGCTGCGCAAGAACAACACGCCACTGTTGGGGTAGTCCGCGTTGTCGTAGTGGTGCACGGTCCACGCGAACTCCGTCGCCCGCTTGACGTCTTTGCGCAGATCGCGCGACAGGTCGAGCAAAATCGCGTCGGAGTCAATCCAAATAACCTCGCGGTGCGTCACGAGCGCGTCGAGCAAGAATTTCACTTTTGACCACGCGGGTGGCCGCACATCGTCCGCCAATTCGGTGTGCGCAACGACGTCGTACCCGAAACGTCGGCCGTACTCCCGCAGGATTGGCTCAATCAGGGGGAGGTATGCCGCGTGTTGACCGTAAGCGAACGTGACGATGGCGGACATGTTCCACAGGCTATCGGGCGGTCGGCGAGATTTAGATGAGTCCCGCATCCAGTCCGGTCAGAACCTCCTTGGCGCGAACCCGAAGTTCGGGTAAATCGCTCAACCGGTTAAGCCCGTTCACCTGTTGTGCCATGCGGTGATTTCGCGCGAATGTCTCGCGATGTCGATCAAGAAAGTCCCAATAGAGCGTGGTGAACGGGCACGCGTCGTCGCCCACTCGCTTCTTCGGGTCGTACCGGCAGCCTTTGCAGTACTGCGTCATGCGGTTGAGGTAGGCGCCGCCCGAAGCGTAGGGCTTCGTCATGAGTACGCCGGAATCGGCGTGCACGCCCATGCCAATGATGTTGGGCACCATCACCCAGTCGGATGCGTCGACAAAGTTCTCGCGCATCCAATCGAGAAATGCCTGCGGGTTGGTGCCCGTGATCAGAGCGAGGTTACTCAACACCATCAGGCGCGGGATGTGGTGCACCCAGCCGCGCTGTTCCACGTCGGCGACCGTGCCGCCGACGCAGGCCATCTTCGTCGCACTCGAGTCGGCGAACACGGGCAGCAGGGGGCGGTCCGCGTTGAGCCCATTCAGGTTTCGGTAGTCCTCGCCGAGATACCAGTACATGCCGTTGATGTACTCGCGCCACCCGATGACCTGGCGCACGAATGCTTCGATCGACTCAATGGGCGCGCGCCCATCGCGGTAGGCAACGACAACCGCCTCGACCACCTCGCTCGCGTGCAGTAATCCCACGTTGAGGTAGGGGCTCAGAAGGCTGTGGTGCAGCGACCAGTCGTCGCCGGCGATGGCATCTTCAAACGGGCCAAAGCCGGCCAGGTTGTGCTCGATGAAGTGGTCCAGCGCGGCCAATGCTCCGGCGCGGGTGGTCGCCCAAATAGT
>CANGKD010000108.1 GCA_947454495.1 Actinomycetota bacterium | reverse complement strand
GCCGGGTGGACGCATCATCAATATCGCCTCGGCCACGGTCTTCAGCGGGTCACCGTTGTGGATGCACTACGTCGCCTCGAAGGGTGCCGTCATCGGTCTCACCCGGGTGATGGCCCGTGAAGTGGGTCCTCAGGGTGTCACCGTGAACGCGATTGCCCCGGGCTTCACGTTGACCGAGGCGAGCCTCAGTCTCATGGAAGACGCGGAAACCTACGGCGTTGACCGAGGTGCCATCAAGCGAGCGAGCCAACCCGAAGACATCGTGGGCACCGCACTTTTTCTCGCCGGAGACCAATCCGGCTACATCACTGGACAAACCCTCGTCGTCGATGGCGGCAAGCAGTTCATTTAGCGCCACCGCACGACGACCCCTCGACCCCTTCACTCAGCACCAGGAGAACACAACAAAATGCCTCACGTAACTTACATCTCGCCCGATGGAACCGAAACGACGCTCGATGCACGCGACGGCGATTCCGTCATGGAGACCGCCGTCAAGAACGGGGTCAAGGGCATCGTGGCCGAATGCGGTGGCGCCTGTTCGTGTGCCACGTGCCACGTCTACGTTGAAGACGCGTTCGTTGATGCCGTGGGTGGCCCGAACGATCTCGAAGACGACATGCTCGATGGTGCCGAATCCGAGCGACTCCCTGTGTCGCGCCTGTCGTGCCAGATCAAGATGAACGCTCAACTCGACGGGCTCCGGGTGCGCATCGCACCGAAGCAGTAACCCTCATGTCCGAGAAGATTCTGATCGTCGGTGCCGGCCAAGCCGGCATGCAAATTGCTGCGTCGCTTCGCGACGACGGGTTTGCGGGCGACGTCACCATCGTGGGTGAGGAGGCGTACGACCCGTACCAGCGCCCCCCGCTGTCGAAGGCGTTTCTTGCGGGCGACATGGACGAAGAATCTCTCGAATTTCGCAACGACCACTTTTACCGAGAGAACAACATCACGGTTGTGACCGGCGAACAGATCCAACATGTCGAGTTCGGGCCAGCAGGTGGCGTTGCCACGGGAACGTCCGGTGCCACCTTCGCGTTCGACAAACTCGCGCTGACCACCGGCGCTGCTCCGCGCACGCTCAAAGTTGATGGCGCCGACCTTGACGGAGTCTTGTATCTGCGACACCTGGATGACGCTAAGAACCTCAAACAGCGCTGGGATTCCGTTGCCAATGTCGTCGTACTCGGCGGTGGTTTCATTGGGCTCGAGGTGGCTGCCGTCGCGCAAAAGGCCGGAAAGAACGTGACGGTTGTGCAGTCTGGCCCGCGTCTCATGGCGCGTGCCGTGTCTTCCATTACGAGTGACTTCTTTGTGCAGGCCCATCGCGCCCGAGGCACCACGATTCACCTCAACGCGCAGGTGTCGCACCTCGTGGGCGAGAACGGCAAGGTGACGGCCGTGGCGCTCGCCGATGGCACGAGCATCCCGGCAGATATCGTCATGGTGGGCATCGGCGTGACCGCGCGCGGTGAACTCGCCGATCAGCTTGCGCTCGACATGGAAGACGGCGTCATTGTCGTCAACGAGTTCGCCGAGACGTCGAACCCCAACGTTGTGGCCGCGGGCGACGCGGTGCTCATGCCGCATCCGCTCGGTCACGAGGGACGGGTGCGACTCGAGTCGGTGCAAAATGCGGTCGACCAGGCCAAAGTCGCGGCGAAAACGCTCCTAGGCCAGCGGGAGGCGTACTCCGCCGTGCCATGGTTTTGGTCCGATCAGGCCGACCTCAAGTTGCAGATTGCCGGGCTCTCGTCCGGTTATGACCAGACCGTCATTCGTGGCGACCAATCGGCCGACAAGTTCTCGGTGCTGTACTACCGCGACGGCGCGCTACTGGCCGTCGACGCGGTGAACGACGTGAGTGACTATATGGCCGTTCGACGCGCGCTCACCGCGAGAGCCAACATTCCAGCGGAGTCGGCAGCAGACTCATCCGTTCCTCTCAAAACGCTCATCACGGGCGGGGAAGCACAACAATGACAATGGATTACACGCATGTCCTCGGCGACATTCCCACTCTGGCCAACGGCGCCAGCCCGCGCGGACAGTGGGAGAACCTCGACGCCGTGTGGGTTGCGGTTCGTCCTTACTTGCGCACCCGGGCCAACGACATTCACCTGCCTTTGTCGTTCAACTTCGCCGAACTTCTGCTGGACCACCACCCCGAGGCCAACTCGCTCGTTACGCGCTTGGCCACCCTGTTGCACGACACCGGATGGGCCCGCGTCGACGAGGATCGCATTATTTCGGAAGGCTTCCGCAGCGAAAACGCGATGCAGTCCGACGTTCGTGTGCTGCACGAGATAGAAGGCTGCAACATCGCGCGCGAGGTACTGCCTCCGCTTGGCTACAGTGACGAGGTCGTGGAGGCGGTGTGCGCCATCATCGACGGTCACGACACCAACCCCAACCACGACGGCATCGAAGACGCCATCATGCGCGACGCCGACCGCCTGTGGCGTTTCCAGCCCACGGGCATGGCGTTCTCCGCCCTGTGGTTTGACAAGACGCCGCAGGAGATTCGTCTGCGTCTCGAAGACACCATTTATGACCAATTGGTCACTCCCGAAGCGCGCGCAATCGCCGAGGTCGAACTCGCACGTTCGATCGAACTGCTCAAGCTCGACGTCATTCAGTAAGGACATCATGACCACGCTCGAGGAATACCACGACGACAACTTCATCGACGGCGACTGGGTGAAATCTCGCTCGACGCAGCGAATCGACATCGTCGATCCGTCGACCGAGGAGGTGTGGGGAGCCGTTCCCGCCTCGACCGTCGAGGACATCGACGCCGCGGTGCAGGCCGCCTCGCGCGCGTTTCGCGGCACCGGCTGGAGCGACATCGGCGCCCCCGCTCGCGCCGAAATGATGTTGCGGTTGGCCGACGAATTCGAGGCTCGCGCCGAGCGACTTGCCATGCTCATCACGAGCGAGAACGGCACGGGCATCACCGAAACGCGCCAATCGGCCGGTCATGGCGCAAAACTATTGCGCTATTACGCGGGACTTGCCGACTATGTCGACCAGATTGACGAGCGTCCCTTCCCGGGAGTCGCAGATCAGTTCACGGAGGTCGTGCGCCAACCCCGCGGCGTGGCCGCGTTGATTGCGCCGTGGAACTTTCCCGTGGCACTCGTCATGGTCAAACTTGCGCCCGCACTCATCGCCGGGTGCACCGTGGTCATCAAGCCGGCGTCGGAGACGCCACTTGACTTGCGCATCCTGATGGAGGCGGCTCAGGCGGTCGGAATCCCGGCGGGCGTGCTCAACCTCATCACGTGTGGCCGCGACGTGGTTGGCGCGCTCGTCGAGCATCCGCTCGTGGCCAAGGTGGCGTTCACAGGATCGACTGGCGTGGGCCGGCTGCTCGCCGAACAGTGTGGTCGCCTCTTGCGCCCGGTCACGCTCGAGCTCGGCGGAAAGTCCGCGAGCATTGTGCTGCCCGACGCCGACCTCGACTACTTCGCCTCGATGTTGAACCGCACCTGCCTGCGCAACACCGGACAGACGTGCTACAACTCGACGCGCATCCTGGCCCCTCGGTCTCTGTACACCGATGTCGTAGATGCAGTCGCGCACGTCGTGGCCACCACGACCATTGGCGACCCGTTCGACCCCGCGACCGTTTACGGACCGTCGGCGTCGCGCAAGCAGGCGTCCACCGTCGCCGACTACATCCGAATCGGAATCGACGAGGGCGCGCGGGTCGCCACCGGCGGCGTCGGCATGCCCGACGGAATTACGCGCGGGTACTACAACAAGCCCACGGTGTTTGCCGATGTAACGAACCAGATGCGCGTGGCGCGCGAAGAGATCTTCGGCCCCGTGCTCGTGGTCATTCCATTCGACAATGAAGACGATGCCGTGGCGATTGCCAACGACTCTCCGTTTGGACTCGGTGGCTCGATTTTCACGCAAGACCCCGACCACGGCGCCGCCATCGCCCGCCGCATCGAGTCAGGATCCGTGGGCATCAATTTTTATGGATCGAACCTGGCTGCACCCTTCGGCGGCTGGAAAGACTCGGGCATCGGCATGGAATACGGGCCCGAAGCCATCGGTGCCTACATCCGCATGAAGTCGATTCACCGCAAGCGCTAAGCGGCCACTCCGCCGCCGCCGATTTCGGGCTAGCGCCAGTCGTCGGCGCCGTACTCCCAGCCCACGTAGCCCTCGGCGATGTAGGTCTGACCGGCGAGCGACTCGGTAATCGAG
>CANGKD010000107.1 GCA_947454495.1 Actinomycetota bacterium | reverse complement strand
GGGAGGGAGGGGTTCAGGGTGTTCCTTACTTTTATGCGTACGCGAAACCGGTACGCCAAAAAATCAGAATGCCTCGACCCTCCCAGTCCCTCCCAATCTGTTCGGCGGTTCTCGCCCGACCCACCCAGAAAGCCGCCCGCATGCCACCAGTTCCCTTTGGCCCCGACGAACCACACAGCGTCTCGGATGCGCGCCGCAACCTCTTCGCCATCGTCAACCATGTCGTCGAACACGACGGCGAGGTCGTCCGCATCGCGGCCCGGTCCGGCTCCGCCGTTGTCGTCAGCGCGAGATCCTGGCGCACACTTGCCGAGTCCGTCTACGTGTTCGCCGATCCCGTGAATTCGAAGTTCGTGCACAAGAGCATCCGCGCATATATGAAAGGCGAGCCGGGAACGACGCTCGACCCGTGGTCACTCGCGCCCGACATCGCCGGCCTCTTCAGCATGTTCGATTAGGCCTCGGAACGTGAAACTGGTGTTCATGCCCAAGGCGATGGATGATCTGCGCTCGTGGACAAACGTCGGCTCGATGCGGGCGACCCGTGTCGCGCGCATCACGCGCGACCTCGAGGAGACCTATGAACACGGCGGAAATGGCGGAGTTGGACTTGGAATGCCGACGAAACTGTTGCACCCCGACCTGGAAATCTGGGCGCGACGAGTGACGGGACAACATCGCATGGTGTACGCAGTGATGACCCGTGAACGCGAGACAGACATCGTCGTGTTCTCACTTCGCGGGCGGTATTGGCCCGACCTGTAACCTTGACCCATGCCGAACAACACCACACCCGCACGGCTCAGTTGGGCAATCGTGCTGGCCATCTTCTCGATTCCGACGCTGGCGACCGGCCTGATTGATCCGCTCGAGGGTCTCGCCGCGCTGGTCATTGGAATCATCCTGATCGTGATGGCGCGCGTGCTCTCGCGCGTGAAGTATCCGCGTTTGGGGTTGTCGTCGTTGGTACTCGCATCCATGTTGATGGCAGTCATTTTGGTCTTGGCCCTGGCGTCGAATGTGCCCTCGATTGCGACGGCCACGCCGACCGCCGATAACTCGATCGCGCTCGGTGTGGTGCTGTTGCTCTGGCTGCAGCGCGCGGTCACGTTGCTCATGGTCATCGGGCTCATCATGTACGTCGTGCGAATCGTTCGAGCACGCCGCGCACTCGTCGGCACGTCGAGCGAGAAGCCGGCGAGCGAAAAGTGAGCGTTACCGCGCCGGCCGGTTTTGTTGCCGCGGGGGTGGCCTGCGGACTCAAGTCGTCGGGCAACAAAGACCTGGCACTCGTGCAGAACCTCGGCCCACTCACGGCCGCTGCCACCGTGTTTACGTCTAATCGGTGCAAGGCGAACCCCGTGCTCTGGAGCCAGCAGGTCATGGCCGACGGTCGCGTCGACGCCGTGGTGCTCAACTCGGGCGGCGCTAACTGTTACACGGGGCCGCAAGGTTTTCAGGTGACTCATGCAACGGCCGAACTCGTCGCAACGGGCCTTGGCATCAGTGCCGGTGACGTGCTCGTCTGCTCGACCGGCCTGATTGGTCAGCAACTCGACCTCGACAAGATCACCGCGGGCGTGCTCGCCGCCACCGAGCAGCTCGGCCGCTCCGACGCCGACTCCACCGGCACTGCGGCCAGCAGTCCCGCAGCCGGCCTCGCCGCCGCCCACGCCATCATGACCACCGACTCGGTTGCCAAGACCGTGCACGTCTCGGGCACCGGCTACTCGATTGGCGGCATGGCCAAGGGCGCCGGAATGCTCGCGCCGGGCCTGGCCACCATGCTCGTCGTGTTGACGACGGATGCGCACCTCGACTCCACCGCCCTCGACGCGGCGTTGCGCGAGGCAACGCGCGTCACGTTCGACCGACTCGACTCCGACGGCTGCATGTCCACTAACGACACCGTCACCCTGCTCGCCTCGGGCGCAAGTGGCACCACTCCCGATCTGTCCGAATTCACGGCGGCACTTACCGACGCCTGTCGCTCGCTCGCGCTGCAACTGCAGGCCGACGCCGAGGGTGCCAGCCACGACATCTCAATCACCGTCAACAACGCGGTCACCGAAAACCAAGCGGTCGACATCGCCCGCGCCGTCTCGCGCTCGAACCTGTTCAAGGCCGCCATCTTTGGCAACGACCCCAACTGGGGTCGCGTGCTCGCCGCCGTCGGCACGACCGACGCCGAGTTCGACCCCTACGACATCGACGTGTCGTTCAACGGCGTTCGGGTGTGCCGTGCGGGACAGCCCGACCAGTCGCGCGATCTTGTCGACCTCACGCCGCGTGCGGTGGACATCCTGATCGATGTCAAGGTCGGCACCGCCACGGCCACAATCTGGACCAACGACCTCACGCACGACTACGTGCACGAGAACAGCGCGTACGCGAGCTAGAAAGCAACCGAGCATGAGCGAATACCGCGCCGAAGACGAAGCCGCCTCCATCAAGGCCGCCACCCTCATCGAGAGTCTCCCGTGGCTGATGGCCTTCCGCGACCAGATCATCGTGGTGAAGTTCGGCGGCAACGCGATGGTCAGTGAAGAGCTCACGCGCGCGTTCGCGCAAGACATGGTCTACCTGCGCACCGTCGGCATTCAGCCGGTCGTCGTGCACGGGGGTGGCCCGCAGATCACGGCGATGCTCGATCGTCTCGGCATCGCGAGCGAATTCAAGGGCGGCTATCGCGTGACAACCCCGGAGGCGATGGATGTTGTGCGCATGGTGCTCACCGGCCAGGTCAGCCGCTCGCTCGTCACCGACATCAACGAGCACGCTCCTCTCGCGCAGGCGATTTCGGGTGAGGATGCCGGACTCTTCGTCGGCGAACGCCGCGGGGTGTTCATCGACGGGGTGGAAGAAGACCTCGGACTCGTCGGCGACGTGGTGCAAGTGAACCCAGAGCCCGTGCTCGCGCAGCTCGCGGCCGGGCGCATCCCTGTGGTGTCATCGATTGCGCCCGACCGTGACGAGCCCGGCCAGTCGCTCAACGTCAACGCTGATTCGGCCGCCGCCTCGCTCGCGGTCGCGCTCGGCGCCGCGAAACTCGTGATCCTCACCGACGTGGCCGGCCTCTATGCCGACTGGCCCAACACCGACTCGCTCGTCTCCGTCATCACGGCCGACGAGTTGCGCGCGCTGATCCCGTCGCTCGAATCCGGCATGATCCCGAAGATGACCGCCTGTCTCGACGCGGTCGACGGGGGAGTGGCGAAGGCCGCCATCATCGACGGGCGCGTGCCGCACTCGATTCTGCTTGAGGTGTTTACGAGCACCGGGTCGGGCACCGAGGTCGTTGCCGGGTAACGCGCTAGCTAGGCTTAACCAATGACCCGCCACTTTCTGCGCGATGACGACCTGAGCCCCGCCGAGCAGACGCAAGTGCTCGCACTCGCGGCCGAGGTGAAGGCCGACCGGTACAAGTTTCGTCCGCTCGAGGGTCCGCAGACCGTGGCCGTCATCTTCGACAAGTCATCCACGCGCACGCGTGTGAGTTTCGCCGTCGGCATCGCCGACCTCGGCGGACAACCGCTGATCATCCAAACCGGTGACAGCCAGCTCGCCGGCAAGGAGAGCATCCCCGACACGGCTCGCGTGTTCGAACGTCAGGTGGCCGCGGTGGTCTGGCGCACGTTCGCGCAGACCGGTCTTGAGGAGATGGCTGCCGGAACGCGCGTCCCCGTGGTTAATGCGCTCAGCGATGAGTTTCACCCGTGCCAGTTGCTTGCCGATCTACAGACCGTCCACGAGCACAAGGGCACACTCGCGGGCCTCACCGTCGTCTTTCTCGGCGACGGCCGCAGCAACATGGCCCATTCCTATCTGTTAGCGTGTGCCACCGCGGGTATGCACGTGCGCATCTCGGCTCCGGCTGGGTATCAGCCTGACGAGCAGATCGTCGCGGATGCGCAGGCCATCGCCGCCCAGACCGGCGGCAGTGCATCCGTAATCACTGACCCTCGCGAAGCCACCGCCGGCGCCGACGTGGTAGTCACCGACACGTGGGTGTCGATGGGCGTCGAGAGCGAAAAGGCCGAGCGCCTCGCCGCGTTTGCCGGTTACGGTGTGGATGCCGACCTCATGTCTCTCGCCCGCCCCGACGCCATCTTTATGCACTGTCTCCCGGCCTATCGCGGATACGAGGTGTCAGCCGAGGTGCTCGATGGCCCGCAGAGCGTGATCTGGGATGAGGCCGAGAACCGCTTGCCTGCGCAGAAAGCGCTGC
>CANGKD010000106.1 GCA_947454495.1 Actinomycetota bacterium | reverse complement strand
TGAGTGACGCATCCGACAGCTTCAGTTTGTCGAGCGCCTCGCGCAAAATCGGGTAGTCACTGCCGTCAATTGGGTAGAGACCCGAGAAGACCATGGGCTTGGGTTCGGTGTAGCCCGGTAGCGCCTCGGTCGCGGGCTTCTGCGCATCGGTGATCGTGTCGCCGACCTTGGACTGGCGCACGTCTTTCACACCCGTGATCAAGTAACCGACCTCGCCGACACCCAGCCCCTTGGTCGGTGTGGGCTCGGGTGAGCTCACACCAATCTCGAGCAGCTCGTGGGTTGCGCCGGTCGACATCATCTTGATGCGCTCACGCGGAGTGAGACGACCGTCGATGACGCGTACGTAGGTGACGACGCCACGGTACGCGTCATAGACCGAGTCGAAAATCATGGCGCGTGCCGGTGCGTTCGGGTCACCGACGGGTGGCGGCACGAGGTCGACGACGCGGTCGAGCAGGGCATCCACGCCGATTCCGGTCTTACCGGAGACCCGCAACACGTCTTCGGGCTTGCCACCAATCAGGCTCGCCAACTCTTTGGCGTACTTCTCGGGATCCGCCGCGGGCAGGTCAATCTTGTTGAGAACTGGAATGATCGTGAGATCGTTCTCCATGGCCAGGTAGAGGTTCGCGAGTGTCTGCGCCTCGATGCCCTGGGCCGCGTCGACGAGCAGGATTGCTCCCTCACACGCGGCCAACGAACGACTCACTTCGTAGGTGAAGTCGACGTGTCCTGGTGTGTCAATCATGTTCAGTGCAAAGGTTTTGCCGTCAACCTCCCACGGCATGCGCACGGCCTGAGACTTGATGGTGATGCCTCGTTCGCGTTCGATGTCCATGCGGTCGAGGTACTGCGCGCGCATCGAACGATCGTCAACGATGCCGGTTATTTGCAGCATGCGGTCGGCAAGGGTCGACTTGCCGTGGTCGATATGCGCAATGATGCAGAAGTTGCGGATTTGCGCGGGCAAAGTCGACGCGGGCTGCAGTGGGTTCGAAGCTCGTGGTGACATGACGTTCTAGTCTCCCACGGCGAGAGCGCGCGTTATAACCACGGGACGTATTGCTGATACAGTAGGAAATCGGTTTGCGCGCGGTCCCACACCAGCGCGACAGTCAGGTGAAGAGCCCTCTACCTCTTCGCCCGGCACGTCTCTATCCATCCAAATGAAAAGGCTCGAAAACGTGGCAAATATCAAGTCGCAAATCAAGCGCATCGGAACCAACGAAAAGGCTCACGAGCGCAACAAGGCCGTCAAGAGTGAGGTCAAGACCGCCGTGCGTGCAACGCGCACCGCAGTTGCCGCTGGCGACAAGACCAAGGCCGAGGCCGCTCTCGTGGTTGCAACCAAGAAGCTCGACAAGGCAGTGAGCAAGGGTGTTCTGCACAAGAACAACGCCGCGAACCGCAAATCGGCCATTGCCAAGCAGGTTGCTAGCCTCTAGTCGTTTCACACGACAAAGCTCAACGTCAAAACCCCGTCGATTCGACGGGGTTTTGTGTTTGGTGGCCGTGTTTGGCGGCGAATCAGAACCGACCGAAGTTTGCGACCACGTCGATCATTCGCTCGACAGAGTAGATCGGGTCACGCGAGGCGCCTTTCACATTTGCGTCGGCCTCCGCGACGGCGATGATGGCTCGGCGCAGTCCGGGCTCGTCCCATCCCGATTGAATGTCGCGCCGGGCGCGATCAATCTGCCACGGCGCAGCGCCCACGACGCCTGCAAGTTCGTTGGAGGATCGTCGTTCGCCCCACACTTTTGCCATCAGACGAAGTTTGCTGGCAAACGTCGCGACGATCGGCACGGGGTCGGCACCGGAATCCAGTGCGTGGCGCAGCGCGACGAGAGCATCTCCCCGCCGACCCGCGACGGCGAAATCCGCCACCTTGAACGCCGTCGTTTCGACGCGACCGCCGTAGTACTGTTCGACGAGTCGTTCGTCGATGTTGCCTTCCGCGTCGGCCATAAGCTGCGCGCATGCGTTGGCCAGCTCACTGCCACTCGACGAGAATGCCGACACCAGGGCGCGCACCGCACCGGGCGTGATCGATCGCCCCGCGCGTCGAAACTCCGCGAGTGTGAAATCGTGCTTGTCGGCATCGCTCTTGATTTCGGCGCAGACCACTTCGGTGCCACCGCCCACTCCGGCGCGAATCTGGTCGAGCAACTTCTTGCCGCGCACGCCGCCGGCATGCCGAAGGATTAGTGTGGTGTCGGAATCGGTCGCCTCGACGTAGGCGAGCGCATCCTCAAGGAATTCGTCATTGCACTTCTCGACGTTGCTCACGCGGATGAGCCGAGGTTCGCCGAACAGCGACGGACTCGCCAACGTCATCAGCGTGCCGTAGGCATAATCCGTCGCGTCAACGTCGTGCACCTCGACATTGGGATCGAGAGCCCGCAACTGGTCGCGCACCGCACTCGACACGCGGTCGGCCAGAAATGCTTCGGGCCCCGTCACGAGGAGAAGCGTGCCCGGTGCTGCGACATCCCACGAGACGGTGGGAATGACTGATTTTGGCTTTGCGGCGGAACGAGAAGCCCCGGCGGAGGGCGATTTCGTGGCCATGCGCGAAAGCCTACCGCGCGGTCCAGACCTCGAGCCCGTTTGCCCCACGCCGCACGAGCAGAAGGCCGTGTTGGTCGGTGCGCTCAACCTGCGTCTGAGATTCGGCGAGCAACTCCAGCGCCCGGTCGGTGGGATGCCCGTACCCGTTATCGACTCCCACCGAGACGAGACCGACCTGCGCACGAAGGCGCGCATAGAGTTCGCCGCTCTGATCTGCCGACCCGTGGTGAGCCACCTTCACCACTGTCACGGGGCGAATCGCGGTCGATGCCATGAGCGCTCGTTGCGCCTCCTCACCTAAGTCCCCTAAGAAAATGGCACTCAATGAGGGCGACCCGGCCCACTCGGCTCGAACCACGAGCGAACCCGGGTTTCCACTCTGCATGTTCGGATGACCCGGCACGGGCCACAGTTCCCGCCACCGAAACTCCGACTCACCGAGGTCGCCACTGAGGCCAGCGTGACCGAACTCGACCTGCGCGCCACCGTCGCTCAGGTCGTTCGCAAGGGCCTGCTCCGACACGTCAATCGGAGCTCCGACGAGTGCGCGGTCGACGCGACCAACGACGACCCCGTAGGCACCGCAGTGATCGATGTCGTAGTGCGTCAGCACAAGTAGCGCGATGTGTGAAACACCGAGTTGATCAAGACACGCGCGCAAGAGGTTTTCATCCCGCCCCGTGTCAATCATCATCACAACGTCAGACGAGGCCGATGGTCTCACCAACAGGGAATCCCCCTGACCCACATCGCACGCGGCAATGAGCCAATCTCGGGGCGTGCCAACGTGGTGCCACGTTTCGACCACGACCGTCGTGGTCAGTGAAACACCGAGGGTGAGCACCACGACGACCGAGGCGACGCGCCGACCGCGAGGCCACAGCAGTGCCACGACAATCGCCGCCGATAAAACGAGGGAAAGCATCAGCCCCGGCAATCCGCCAGGCCACACTGTGCGCGCGAGTGGCAGGTGCGCGCACGTCTGGGCCACGAGAGAAATCCACGACGCGGGCAGCCAGCACAGCCACAGCAGCACCGACCCCACCGCGGGTGCAACGCCCAACACAACGGCGGCGATCAGACCAGTGACCGTGGCAACCGGGGCCGCGGGTTCCGTCAAGATATTCGCGCCGATGCCAACGATGGGCAGCCCTGGCGTGAGCAACACAACGATGGGTTGACACACCAACTCGGCAGAGAGCGGAATCGAAATGAGCACCGCGAGTCGAGACGGCATCCACGTCGCGAGTCGTCGGGCAAGTGGTGGCGCCAGCACCAGCAGGGCACCCGTCGCAAGCACGGACAGCGTGAACCCCACGTCGAGCGCCCATTCGGGGTTCACGAGCAACAACGCGATAATCGCAACGCCGAGCACGGGCACGCCACGGGCTGGTTGTCCGAAACTCACGGATACGAGCAGAATCGCGGCCATGACGCTCGCCCGGATGACACTCGGCTGCGGGCCCACGACCACCACGAAGGCCGCGAGGGCGAGCGAAGCGGCGGCGGCGCGCATCCATCGACCACCACCGCACATCGCCACGACCGCCACCACGCCGGCCACGACGATGGCACAGTTTGCGCCCGACACCGCGACCAGGTGTGTGAGTGACACCGCCTTCATGTCGTGATCGAGTGTCGGTTCGAGCAACGAGGTGTCACCCAC
>CANGKD010000105.1 GCA_947454495.1 Actinomycetota bacterium | reverse complement strand
CGCCGTGGAGGGGTCACTCGCACGTCAACGCGTGGACGCGGTCGCGGCGACGACCGACGGGTTCGAGCTGTCTCGAGTCGACCTCGAGTTGCGCGCCGAGGGCGACGTGCTCGGTAGTTCGCAGTCCGGCGGACGCAGCTCCCTTCGTCTGTTGCGCGCCGCGCGAGACGGCGATGTGATTGCCGACGCCCGGGCCGCCGCCGAATCGGTGCTCGTGGCCGACCCCGAACTCGCGCAGCACGAGGCCCTCAAGCTCGCGCTGCGGCGGCGCTTGTCTGCCAGCGAAAGGGAGTACCTCAACAAGGGGTAATTTCTCTAGGCTGAAGTCATGCGCACCATCGCCGTTGTTCCCGGCTCGTTTGACCCGATCACACTTGGTCACCTCGACGTCATTGCGCGAGCGGTGAAGCTCTTTGATGAGGTGCACGTCGTGGTCGTGCACAATCCCGGCAAGACCGCACTTTTGCCGATTGCCGAGCGCGTGAACCTCATCGAACAGGCGCTCGCCGAGGCCGGCATTCGGGGCAACATCGTCGTGACGCAGTGGAGCATCGGGTTGCTCGTCGACTACTGCAGCGAGGTGGGCGCATCCGTGTTGGTGAAGGGTCTGCGCACGCCCAACGACGTCACCTACGAAACACCCATGGCGGTGGTCAACCGCAACCTCACCGGCATCGAGACGCTGTTCATGTTGCCCGATCCCGGTCAGGCCCACGTGTCGAGCTCGCTCGTGCGTCAGGTGGCGTCGCTCGGTGGCGACGTGCGCCCCTACGTGCCACACGTGGTGGCTGAGTATCTTCAGGGCACGCGCTAACGCATGACGTTGCCGCCTTCTGCACCGATTCCCTCGACCGCTGCGGTGTTTGACGCGAGCCTGCGCGTGGATGCGCTGATTCGCGTCTCGCCGACCGTCATCACCGCGCCGATCTTGCCGGATGCGCACATCGCCGGCCCCGCCATTACCGTCACCCACCGCGGCAGCGTGGACGTCTTTTTGGCGGCCATCGATTCGGCCCAACCCGGCACCGTGCTCGTGATCGACAACCAAGGACGCCTCGACCAGGCGTGCATCGGCGATCTCGTCGTGCTCGAGGCGAAGCAGGCGGGGCTCGCCGGAATCGTCGTGTGGGGGTTACATCGCGACTCAGCCCAACTGCGCGACCTCGGATTGCCCATCTGGAGCATGGGTGCCACTCCCGCGGGCCCCGTCGCAGCCGACGGTGCACCCGAGCTCGCCGCGACGATTCCGTTCGGCACGTTCGAGGTGTCGCGCGGCGACATGGTGGTGGCCGATGCTGACGGCGTGATGTTTGTTCGCGCTGAAGACTGGCCGACTGTCTCGAACGTGGCGCTCGACATCATCGCTACGGAGGTGCGGCAAGCGCGACTGATGAGTGCCGGAACGAGCTTGCGCGAACAGGTGGACTTCGGCGCCTACTTTAGGGCCGTGCAGGCGGGGGAGCACATCACGTTTCGAGAACATCTACGTGCGCGCAAGGCGGAGATCGAAGAGTAGGTCGCGGGTCGACCCGGCGCTCGGCGCTGCCCGGCGCGCTTAGGCTAGTCACGTGGCGAAATTTCAGAAGACTCCCTTCACCGTGCCGGTGCACGACCTCATGCACAGCCCCGGTGAAGAGCGACCTCTCGAGCGCGACATCGTCTTACCCGAGCGGTGGGGCGAGGGGCTCGCGTGGGTGCCTGCGGGCGGAATCATCCACCTCGATGGCCGATTTGAATCGATTCACGAGGGCATTTTGGTGACGGCCGACGTGGACGCCACCGCCGAAGCCGAGTGCGGACGCTGCCTCGAACCGTTCACTCTTGACCTCGAAGTCGAAATCCAAGAACTTTTCGCGTATTCTCTTGACGAAGCATTTGATTATGAGGTTCACGACGACCACGTGGATCTTGAACCTCTAATCAGGGATGCGGTGGTGCTCGCACTTCCGTTCCAACCGGTGTGTCAGCCTGACTGCCCGGGTCTCAACCCAGAGACCGGCACGAAACGCACAGACGCGCCGGGAGACGATGACGTTCGGCTTGACCCTCGCTGGGCTGCGCTGAACAATTTCACCGCTTCCGACAAGACTGACGAGCCCGCCTAGGCTCGGGAACCGTAAAGAGAAGAGAAGATCATGGCTGTTCCTAAACGCAAGATGTCGCGTGCCTCCACTCGCATGCGCCGCGCACAGTGGAAGGCGACCGTGCCTCCCCTGGTGAAGTCGGTCGACGCGTCGGGCAAGGTCACCTACAGCCTCCCGCACCGCGCGAAGGTTGTCGAAGACTCCGCGGGCACCGCATTGTTCATGGAATACAAGGGCCGCAAGGTCGCCGACGTCTAACGTGCGCGATGATCTCATCGCCACTCTGGGCGTCGTCATCCGTGACGACCTCATTGAGCTAGCCCTCACGCATCGTTCCTACGCGTACGAGCATGGGGGCATTGCTCATAATGAGCGGCTTGAATTCTTGGGCGACAGCGTGCTCGGTCAGGCAGTGACCGTCTGGCTGTACAACGAATTTCCCGACCTCCCCGAGGGCGACCTCGCGCGTCGTCGCGCCGCCGTTGTCTCGATGGATGCGCTCGCCGAAGTTGCCCGCGCCATCGATCTCGGGCCGCACATTCGGTTGGGCAAGGGCGAGTCGCGCCAGGGCGGCGCGCTCAAGGCGTCCATCCTCAGCGATACCGTCGAGGCGTTGATCGGAGCGACCTACATTTCGGCCGGACCGGCGCAGGCCGAAGAATTTGTGCTCCGACTGTTGGCTCCGCTGCTGAGCGACCCAGAGCGATTCGGCTTGCACCATGACCCCAAGACGAGCCTGCAAGAGATCGCCTCTCGACTCGGTGCCCCCGCGCCGGTCTACGAGGTCACCGGTGATGGTCCCGACCACGCGCGAGTGTTCACCGCGAGTGTGACGATTGCCGACGTCGTCGAGACGGGCAGTGGCTCGAGCCGCCGCGCCGCCGAGATTGACGCCGCGGGCAAGGCGCTGCGCGTGTTGCTCCAACGCGAATCCGACACCGAGTAGGCACGCACGGTGCCCGAGCTTCCCGAAGTTGAGGTCGTGCGCGCCGGGCTTGCGCCCGCCGTGACGGGTGCCCGCATCGATCATGTCGAGATTCTCGACGCGCGGTCGCTCAAGCGCCACGACGCGCGCCGCGGCGATTTCGTGGGGATGCTGACCGGAGCGCGCATCGACTCGGTCGAACGCCGGGGCAAGTTCATGTGGCTCACCCTGTCGACCGGGGATGCCCTGGTCGTGCACCTGGGCATGAGCGGGCAGGTGCTGCTGCGCGAACCCGGAGTGGACGGCGATCGGCACGTGCGCATCCGCTTCGATGTGACGCATCCGCAGCACGGCGATCTCGTCGTGGCGTTCGTCGACCAGCGCATCTTCGGGTCGATGGCGGTGGATGCGCTGATCGAGCAACACGGCGCACTCGTGCCCACGCAGGTTGCCCACATCGCGCTCGACCCGCTCGACGAGCGGTTCGACGATGACGCGTTCGTCGCGGCGCTGCGGCACAAGCGCACGGGCATCAAGCGTGCGCTGCTCGACCAAACCCTCGTGAGCGGCATCGGCAATATCTACGCGGATGAGGCGCTCTGGGCATCCCGCTTGCATTACGACCGCCCCACCGACCGAGTGAGCGCGGCTCAGGCCCGCACGGTGCTGGCCGAGGCACGCGCCGTGCTGCGCAAGGCTCTTGCGGAGGGTGGAACGAGTTTCGATGAGCAATACGTCAACGTCAACGGACAGGCGGGGTATTTCGCGCATAGCCTCAACGCCTACGGTCGCCAGGGTCAGGCGTGCCCGCGATGCGGTGTTCCCATCGTGCGGGAGTCGTTCATGAATCGCGGTTCGCACTTTTGTCCCGTGTGCCAGCGGCGTCCCCGCGGACGCTAGCGGCCCAGACTGTATTTTCCAACTATCGGAATAGCAGTCCCGACACACCCGTCTTTTCGAGGATGTGGTCGACGGCGCGAGGTGCGGGGTGAGAGAGTACCAACTACCCATTTCCGCTCTTTGGAACGGATGTGTGACGCCACTGATACATCGTTCGGAGGAATCATGAGTCCCGCCCGTAGCACCGAAGGTGCGCCCATTTCGTCAATCGGCCGCGGCATCGCCGTGCTGGCCTGCTTCACTCCCCGCGCTCACGCGCTCACGCTGTCCGAGCTGTCGCAGAAGTCC
Organism: Actinomycetota bacterium; assembly: GCA_947454495.1. Classification (GTDB taxonomy): domain Bacteria; phylum Actinomycetota; class Actinomycetes; order Actinomycetales; family Microbacteriaceae; genus RFQD01. Next base: position 313 of record CANGKD010000105.1, on the reverse strand, counting down.
AAGCTGCCGATGTCGAGCACGCACCGCGTTGTCGCCGAGCTCACCACGGGTGGGTTCCTCGTACGCGGTAAAGACAAGCGCTACCGCATCGGCACGCGCATGTGGTCGATTGCTCAACTGGCACCCGTGAGCGACCAGCTTCGTGAACGCGCACTTCCCACACTCGCCCGCCTCTACGAAGAGACGGGTGAAAACGTCACGCTCGCCGTGCTCGACCGCGGTCAGGCGCTGTACGTCGACCGACTCGTCGGTGAGAAGAGCATCCCCTCGGCGAGTCGCACCGGTGGGCACCTGCCCCTGCACACGACGGGTG
>CANGKD010000104.1 GCA_947454495.1 Actinomycetota bacterium | reverse complement strand
GGCGGCACCCAATCCGACGAGCCCCACCAACAGGGGGATTGACGTTCGTTTCATGACAGCACCTTACGCGCGTTGGCCACCGAGCCGACGCCGGGGATGGTGGCCTGTGGGTCGATTTCAAGCCACGGGTCAAGTACGAACAGGCGCTCGTGCGCGCGAGGATGCGGGACCGTCAGCGTAGGTGTCGAAAACTCACGCCCGTCAAAGTCGATGAGGTCGAGGTCGAGCGTGCGATCTCCCCACCGCTCGTGCCGCTCCCGGCCCAGCTCCGTCTCGATGCGTTGCAGGTGCGCATGCAGCTGCGCCGGTTCGAGCGCGGTGTCGATAATTGCGATCGCGTTGAGGTATCGCGGTGCCTCAATGTCGGGACCATCGACGCGCACGGCCACGGTCTCACGGTACGACGACAGGGCGACGATGGTGACGCCGTCGCTCGCGCCAAGCAAGCGCACCGCGTCGTCGAGCGTTGCCTGACGATCACCCAGATTGCCACCGAGGGCAATGACCGCGCGCACGCTCATCGGGCGACCCGCGCGCGTCGAATCGAGACGGACACGTCGGCGAAGGCCGTTTCGATGGGGGCCTGGGGTTTGTGAATCGTTACCTCGACCGCGTCGATGCGCTGGTCGTTAAGTACGGCGGATGCCACGCGCTCGGCGACCGTTTCGAGCAAGTTGACCGGATCGCGTCGCACCTGCTCGGCCACGAGAAGCGCGAGCGCCCCGTAGTCGACGGTGTCGGCCACGTCATCCGACGCGGCCGCCGCTCGCATGTCGAACTCGACAATCAGGTCGACGATGAACTCCTGACCGTGCACTCGCTCGTGCTCGAACACACCGTGGTGCGCAAAGACGGCCAGGCCCGTGAGCTCGATTCGGTCGGGTGTCATGACGCCGCCTCCCACTGTGCGCGCACGGCGAGGGCGAGGCGCGTCGCGCGCACGTCGTGCACGCGCACTCCCCACGCACCGGCCGCAATGGAATCGGCCGCGACCACAGCCGACGGCAGGTCGCGCTCGAGCATGGTTGCGCCGTCGGGCATGAGCTCGGCGATAAAACGTTTGCGCGAGGCCCCGATAAGCACGGGGAACCCGAGCTCCGTCAGCGTCGGCAGGTGGGCGAGCAGCGTCCAGTTGTGCGCGGCGGTCTTGGCGAATCCGAGCCCTGGGTCGAGCACGATGGAGTCGCGGGACATGCCCGCCGCAAGCAGCGCATCCACTCGCTGTGTCAGCTCGGTGCGTACCTCGGCGACGACATCGTCATACAGCGCCAGATCGTTCATTGTTGCGGAGGAGCCACGCCAGTGTCCCGCAATGTAGACCGCGCCAGACTCGACCGCCAGCTGCGCCGCCGTGCGCACCATGTTGGGGTCGGCGAGCCCGCCCGAGACGTCGTTGATGAATCGGGCACCGGCATGAACCGCCGCGCGGGCGGTCGATGCGTTGAGGGTGTCGACACTCACGGCGATGCCGCGGGTAGCCAGGTCCCGAACGACGGGCACAACCCTTGCCTGCTCGAGCTCAACCGGCACGCGACTCGCACCGGGACGCGTCGATTCGCCACCAATGTCGACGATGGTGGCACCCGCCACCACAAGGTCGAGTGCGTGAGCCAGCGCGCGGTCGTGGTCGACGAACTCTCCCCCGTCACTGAACGAGTCGACGGTCATGTTGACGATTCCCATCACAACGGGCGTGTCGACGGTGAGCAACGGGTCAGTCACGAGCGCCGACCCCGAAGATGTTCATGATCTCGGTGCGCGCAGCCGGTTCGGTGAGCGACCCGCGAGAGGCGACCGTGACCGTTGTCGCGAAAACTTCGTTCGTTCCCCGCGCCGATACGCACTGGTGCGACGACTCCACGACAACGAGCACCCCGCGCGGCGAGAGTCCCGATTCGAGCGTGGTCGCGATGTCGTCGGTCAATCGTTCCTGAATTTGGGGACGCGCGGCCAGGGCGTGAACGACCCGCGGAATCTTTCCCAATCCCACGATGCGGTCGCCCGGCACGTACGCGACGTGCGCGCGACCCGTGAAGGGGAGAAGGTGATGTTCACAGAGCGATCTCACCGAAATGTCGCTCATGATGACCGCTTCGGCAACGCCGTCGAACGGGATGCTCTCGCGCAAGTGATCCAGCGGATTCTCGTCGAGTCCCGAGACCATCTCGGCAAACGCGTCGGCAACGAGTTCTGGCGTTCGTGCCAAGCCGGGTCGCGCAACGTCTTCGCCGAGTGCGTCGAGAATCTCCGCAACCGCGCGACGAATCCGCTCCCGATCCACCGGCACGGCGTAAACCTACTCGGCGGACTTCTTGGTCGTGCGCGGCGTCGTGGCCCGCTTCGCTGTGGACGTCGTGGTCGCCTTGGTGGTCGACTTGGGCTTTGCGGTCGACCCGGCATTCGGAGCCGCGGCCCGTCGCGCCGGAACACTCACCGGCGGCTTCTTCGAAACCGGACGCTGCTCGCTCGACAACCAGGTCGGACGTTCCTTGAGCTTCTTGATGCCCACGAAAATCTTCGCAATCTGGTCTTGGTCGAGCGTTTCCATTTCGAGTAGCTCGGTGGCCAGCTTGTCGAGAATGGCACGGTTTTGCGACAGCACCGTCCACGCTTCGTGATGCGCGTTCTCGATGAACTTGCGGATTTCGCTGTCAATCGCGTCGGCCATCTTCTCCGAGTAGTCGCGGCTGTGACCCATGTCGCGGCCGTAGAACATTTCGCCCGAGCCTCCGCCAAGTTTCACGGCACCCACCGTCGACGTCATGCCGTATTCGGTGACCATCTTGCGGGCGATGTTCGTGGCCTTTTCGATGTCGTTGGATGCGCCGGTCGTCGGATCGTGGAACACGATTTCTTCGGCCACACGTCCACCCATCGCGTACGTGAGCTGATCGAGCAACTCGTTGCGCGTGATGGAGTACTTGTCTTCGAGCGGCATGACCATCGTGTAACCGAGTGCACGACCGCGGGGCAAGATTGTGATCTTCGTCACGGGATCCGAGTAGTTCATCGCCGCAGCCGCCAGCGCGTGTCCACCCTCGTGGTACGCCGTGATGAGTCGCTCTTGATCTTTCATGAGGCGACTACGACGCTGCGGGCCGGCCATGACGCGATCGACCGCTTCGTCAATCATCTCGTTGGTGACAATCTTCTCGCCAGCACGTGCCGTGAGCAGTGCGGCCTCGTTGAGCACGTTGGCCAAATCTGCACCGGTGTATCCCGGGGTCTTGCGCGCAACCACTTCGAGATTCACGTCCTTTGCCATGGGCTTGCCCTTGGCGTGCACTTCGAGAATCCGCTTGCGGCCCTCGAGGTCGGGAGCATCCACGCCAATTTGACGGTCGAAACGGCCCGGACGAAGCAATGCGGGATCGAGAATGTCGGGACGGTTGGTCGCGGCAATCATGATGACGTTGGTCTTGGGGTCGAAGCCATCCATTTCGACGAGCATCTGGTTGAGCGTCTGTTCGCGTTCGTCGTGCCCGCCACCCATTCCGGCGCCACGGTGACGACCGACCGCATCGATCTCGTCAACAAAGATGATGGCGGGCGCGTTTTGCTTGGCTTGCTCAAACAGGTCGCGCACGCGGCTCGCGCCGACACCGACGAACATCTCGACGAAGTCAGAACCCGAGATCGAGTAAAACGGTACGCCCGCCTCACCGGCAACGGCACGCGCGAGCAGGGTCTTACCCGTTCCGGGAGGGCCATAAAGCAAAACGCCCTTGGGGATGCGCGCGCCGACGGCCTGGAACTTCGCCGGCTCCTTCAAGAAATCCTTGATTTCTTGAAGCTCTTCGATTGCTTCGTTAGCTCCGGCGACGTCGGCAAACGTGACGGTGGGCGTCTCCTTCGTGACGAGCTTGGCGCGCGACTTGCCGAACTGCATGACCCCGCGTCCGCCGCCCTGCATCGAGGAGAGCATCCACCAGAAAAAGACACCGATCAACAGAATCGGCAGGAGGAACCCGAGCGTCGACAGCAACCAGTTGTCGTGCGGAACTTCGTCGTTAAAGCCGTCGGATGGGGCTGCCTCGTTGACCGCCTTGACGACGTCGGTGCCGCGAGCATTCACAAAGAAGAACTGCACCTTGTCGCCGTATTTGACGTCGGCGTTCGTCAGCGTGAGATCGACGCGGTTCTCCACGTCGACGATGGTGGCCTCAGAGACCGCCTTGTTCTTCAAGAACGTGAGGCCTTCGTCGGTCGTAACCTGCTGAAACCCGGATGCCGAAAGGAGCGACGAACCGATCCATACCGCTGCAATCGCAACAAGGATGTAAATCAGGGGTCCGCGCAGGAGTCGCTTGAAAAAAGTCATGGTGTCTCTAGGCTAGCGGTCACGTTGCGCCCCGCCTGAATGTTCGCCGATGGCGTGAAATCTAGGCGTGTGGGTCAGCTCCGCCGTAAACGGCAGGAGCAAGCACGCCGAGACCGCGAACGTTGCGGTATTTCTCGGCATAGTCGAGCCCGTACCCCACGACAAACGAGGGCGGGATGTCGAAACCGACGTAGCGAACAT
>CANGKD010000103.1 GCA_947454495.1 Actinomycetota bacterium | reverse complement strand
GCGAGCAACAACATTCCCTTGCTCGGTGGGAGTGCGAGAAGCGCCAGTGGCGTATACGTTCCCGCGATGAGCAAGAAGATGTTGGCGTGATCGATGCGCTTCAAGATAATCCGTGTGCGCTCGCTCCAATTGAAGCGGTGATAGAGCGCGGAATTGCCGAACAGGAGCATCGACGTCAACATGAACACGGCCGCAGCCAGCTTCGCGGTGAGCCCATCGGACAGAACAATCAACACAATTCCGCCGGCGATTGCCACGGGGAACGTGCCGACGTGAATCCAGCCCCGCCAGGTCGGCTTGAGTTCGGCGGGAGTGAGTGACTCCGACGCATCGAGCAGTGGAAGGGCATCCATGGTCACATCCTAACCCTTTCGTCTGAATGACCTCCCGCCAACGCGCTTTGTCGTCGGCTAATCTTTAGGTCGTGACGACGGAAGACTTGCACGCACCGGGGCTGCTCTACCGTCTCTACCAAAAGCGACTTCGTCACGGCCTGACGCCGGACGTGCTTCCGCACCACATCGGCATGATCGTTGATGGTAACCGTCGGTGGGCGCGCGAACGTCTGCTCGAGAGCGAGTCACACGGGCATCGCGCCGGTGCCGCGAAGGTCCCCGAGTTTCTCGTCTGGTGTGACGAATTGGGCATCGGTATGGTCACGCTCTACCTGCTGTCGACCGACAACCTCACAGGGCGTGCATCGAGCGAACTGGACGAACTCTTCGAAATCATTGGTGATCTTGCCGAACGCCTGGCAACGTACCCGAATTGGAAGATCAAGCATGTGGGCTCAGACGAAGGACTTCCGAGCTCGCTGTTGACCCGCATCCTGGCCGCCGAAGAGAAGACGGCGGCGAATACCGGACTGCACGTAAATCTCGCCATTGGTTATGGTGGCCGGGCCGAGATTGCCAACGCGGTGCGCAGCATCATTGCCGCCCATCAGGAGGAGGGCGGCTCGCTCGACGATCTGGCCGAGAGACTCACGCCCGAACTCATTGGCGACCATCTCTACACGGGGGGCTTGCCCGATCCCGACCTGGTGATTCGCACCTCGGGCGAACAACGACTGTCCGATTTCATGTTGTGGCAGAGTGCGCATAGCGAGTTCTATTTCGTGGAGGCCCTCTACCCAGACCTTCGTGAGGTCGACTTCTTGCGTGCCCTTCGTGACTACGCGCAACGGGAGCGTCGCTTCGGCGGTTAACGTTGTGTGATTTCGGGCGTGTCGCTCCCGGGTGTTGAGGAGCGCAGTCGTAGCTTTGCCGCATGACCACTCCGCGCGAGAATGCCGCGAAGACGCGTTCTTCCTCCGGCCGACAGAACTCATCCGCCACCCGCCAAACCGAGCGTACCTACGTGTTAGATACCTCGGTTTTGTTGTCTGACCCGCAGGCGATTTTTCGGTTCGCCGAACATGCGGTGGTCATCCCGGTGGTCGTCATCAGCGAACTCGAGAAGAAGAGACACGACCCCGAGATTGGGTATTTCGCGCGCGCGGCGCTGCGGCTACTGGATGATCTGCGGGTCAAGCACGAGCGACTCGACTTTCCCATTCCGATTGGCGACGGTGGTTCGCTGCGTGTCGAGTTGAATCACTCGAACCAAGCCGTGCTGCCCTCGGGCCTGCAGCTGGGCGACAACGATTCGCGCATCCTCGCCGTCGCCATGAATCTCTCCAACGACGGCCTGGCCGTGACTGTGGTCTCGAAAGACCTGCCCATGCGCGTGAAGGCGTCGTCCATCGGGCTTTCGGCCGAGGAGTATCGGGCCGAGCTCGCGGTTGATTCGGGCTGGACCGGTGTTGTTGAAATCACGCTCGGTTCGGAGGACATGGCCGACCTCTACGAAAACGAGACGCTGCGCACCCGTTCGGTTGTGGATGTTCCGCTCAACACGGGGCTCGTCATTCATTCCGATCGCGGTTCTGCCCTCGGTCGCGTCACCGGCAACGGTGAGGTAAGTCTGGTTCGCGGAGACCGTGACGTCTTTGGTCTGCACGGCCGCTCGGCTGAACAACGTCTCGCGATCGACCTGTTGCTCAACCAGGACATCGGCATCGTGTCGCTCGGCGGGCGCGCTGGAACGGGCAAGTCGGCGCTCGCCCTGTGCGCGGGTCTCGAAATGGTGCTCGAGCGCCAGAAGCACAAGAAGATTGTCGTGTTCCGACCGCTCTACGCGGTGGGTGGGCAAGAACTCGGCTTTTTGCCGGGTGACCAAGGCGAGAAAATGAACCCCTGGGGTCAGGCCGTCTTCGACACGCTCGGCGCGTTGGTGTCGGGCAACGTTCTCGATGAGGTCGTCGAGCGCGGCATGCTCGAGGTGCTGCCGCTCACGCACATCCGTGGTCGCTCACTTCATGACTCGTTTGTCATCGTCGACGAGGCACAGTCACTCGAACGCAACGTGCTGTTGACCGTACTGAGTCGTATCGGTCAGAACTCGCGCGTGGTGCTCACGCATGACGTGGCGCAACGCGACAACCTGCGCGTCGGTCGCCACGACGGAGTCGCGAGCGTGATCGAAAGCCTCAAGGGTCAATCGCTCTTCGGGCACGTCACGCTCACGCGATCGGAACGTTCGGCCATCGCCGCACTCGTCACTGACCTGCTCGAGGTCAACGAGCTCGCCTAGTCGCGAGCGAGTCGCAGCACTTCGTCGGCCAGGTCGCGTCGAAGGATCTCGACCCGTTTGTCGCGTTCCTCGGGCGTGAGATATGGATCCGGGTGCACGCTGCGCGTCGCGATCTCTTGAATCGCGGTTTGCACCTCTTCGCGTGTGCGTTCGAGGCAGCCTTCGGCCTCGGAGGTGAGGTACTCGTCATCCTCGGACAGCTCGATGAGGCGTTCCGCGACGGCCAGTAAGACCGATCGGCGGAGCTTGAGGTGCTTCACGTCAACAGCTCGAAAGTCTTGACCGTCTCGGCCTCGACCGGCGCGACCCGAGGCAATTTTGATTTCGGTGCGTAGCCACTCGGCGTCCGCAAGTTTCTCGTCACGAAGCACGCGCAGTTCGTCGCTCACCGCCGATTTGTACCATTGGGTCGTCGGCGTATCTTTCTCTCGCAACATGAGAATGACGGCCTTGTTCGTCACGGCGAGACGCACCGCCACGGTGCTGAGCAAGACGACTTCGTCGGTCGCTTCTTGCTCGCTCGACTCATCACCGATGAGTCGGAGGCGGTTGATGATGTCTCTCATCGACTTCATTCAAAACCTCGCGAGCGGGGAGCGGGAGTGGGGGAGGAGGAGTGGGGCGTGAGGGCCGGGGGCTTAGGGGTGCGTCATTGACATTACGTCAAGAGCGCTCACGAGTTGGGCCATGGTGAGCTTTTTCCCGTCCACGTACCCCAGTTCGATGGTCGATTCGCGAATCGTTTTGCCCGTTGCCACCGCGTGCTTTGCAATCTTTGCGGCTGCCTCGTAACCGATGTACTTGTTGAGCGGAGTCACAATCGACGGGCTCGACTCGGCCTGCGCGCGAGCTCGGTCGAGGTTCGCTTCAAGGCCATCGACGGTCTTGTCGGCGAGCACGATTGCCGAATTCGAAAGCAGTCGAATCGACTCGAGGACCGCATTGGCCATCACGGGAATCGCCACGTTCAATTCGAAGAGGCCGGATGCTCCCGCCCACGCCACGGTCGCGTCGTTTCCGATCACGCGGGCACACACCATGAGCACCGCCTCGGGAATGACCGGGTTGACCTTGCCGGGCATGATCGACGAGCCGGGTTGCAGGTCGGGGATGTGCAGTTCGCCGAGTCCCGTGTTGGGGCCCGAACCCATCCAGCGCAGGTCATTGCAGATCTTGGTGAGCGACACGGCAATCGACCGCAACGATCCCGAGGCTTCGACGAGGCCGTCGCGGTTGGCCTGCGCCTCGAAGTGATTGCGCGCTTGCGTGATGGGCAGCCCGGTTTCGGCGGCCAGCAACGAAATAACCTTTTGCGGGAAGCCGGCCGGAGTGTTGATGCCCGTCCCGACGGCGGTACCGCCGAGGGGAACCTCGGCCACCCGCGGCAGGGCGGCGTGGATGCGCTCGATTCCGTAGCGCACCTGCGCGGCATATCCACCGAACTCTTGGCCGAGCGTGACGGGCGTTGCGTCCATCAGGTGCGTGCGCCCGGCTTTCACAGCACTGGCCCACAGCTGTGCCTTCTTTTCGAGCGCCACGGCGAGGTGCTCGAGTGCCGGAATCAGGTTGCGCAACAGGGCGCCGGTGACGGCGACGTGCACAGACGTCGGAAAGACGTCGTTCGACGATTGGGATGCGTTCACGTGGTCATTGGGGTGAACGTGGCTTCCGAGCGAGCGCGAGGCGAGCGAGGCGAGCACTTCGTTCATGTTCATATTCGAACTGGTACCCGAACCCGTTTGGTACATGTCGACAGGGAACTCGGAGTCGAACGTGCCGGTGATGACTTCGTCGACAGCTGCGGCAATCGCTCGGGCAATTGCGGGGTCGAGCACACCGAGTTCGGCATTCGCCAGCGCCGCTGACTTCTTGATCTGGGCGAGGGCCGCGATGTGTGCCGACTCGAGGGTCGTGCCCGAGATGGGAAAGTTCTCTACCGCGCGTTGGGTCTGCGCCGCGTAGAGGGCATCTTTCGGAACGCGCACCTCGCCCATGGTGTCGTGTTCGATGCG
>CANGKD010000102.1 GCA_947454495.1 Actinomycetota bacterium | reverse complement strand
TGCTCGTCGACACGGTCCGAGCATTTATCGACCGGGATGTGAAGCCCACCGTCAACGAGGTGGAGCATGCGAACGAATATCCGGGTGACTGGATCGACGCGATGAAGGAGATGGGCATCTTCGGCCTGGCCGTGCCCGAGGAGTACGACGGCCTTCCCATCTCGATGCCCGCCTACATTGCGGTCACCGAAGAATTATCCCGAGGCTGGATGAGCCTCGCCGGCGCCATGGGTGGTCACACGGTCGTCGCCAAACTGCTGACGATGTATGGCACCGAGGAGCAGAAGAGTAAGTACCTACCCCCGATGGCGACCGGCGAACTGCGCGCCACGATGGCGCTCACCGAACCCGGCGGCGGCTCCGACCTGCAGGCGATCACGACGGTCGCCCGCGCCGACGGGGACGATCTCGTCATCAATGGGTCGAAGACGTGGATCTCGAATGCCCGTCACTCGGGACTCATCGCGCTGCTCGTCAAGACCGACCCCACCGCGCAGCCGCGTCACACGGGAATGTCGATCGTGCTCGTCGAGCCCGGTGAGGGCATGACCATCTCGCGTGACCTGCCGAAGCTCGGCTACAAGGGCGTCGAGTCGTGCGAAATTTCGTTCGCCGACTACCGCACGCCCGCCGCCCAGATCCTCGGCGGCGCACCCGGTCAGGGATTCACGCAGTTCATGAAGGGACTCGAGGTCGGACGCATCCAGGTGGCTGCTCGCTCGCTCGGCGTGGCCGCCGCGGCCCTCGAAGATTCGGTCAAGTATGCGCAAGAGCGCGAGACATTCGGCAAGCCCATCTGGAAGCACCAGTCGGTGGGCAATCACCTGGCCGACATGGCGACCAAGCTCACCGCGGCACGTCAGCTGACGCGATTCGCGGCGGAGAAGTACGAAAGCGGCGAGCGGTGTGACATGGAGGCCGGAATGGCCAAGCTGTTCGCATCCGAAGTGGCGATGGAGATCGCGCTCAACGCCATTCGCATTCACGGCGGGTATGGCTACTCCACCGAGTACAACGTGGAACGATACTTCCGGGATGCCCCACTCATGATCGTGGGCGAAGGCACCAACGAGATTCAGAAGAACGTCATCGCGGCGCAGCTCATCGCCCGCGGTGGCCTGTAAGGAGACAACGATGTCGTACTTCACTCCCGATGCCGACCTGCTCGCCGCGAGCGACAAAGCGCTCGCCGAGGTCAAGACCGACCACCTCATCAAGGCCGCCAAGACCTTCAACATCACCGACCCCGCCACCGGCGACGTGATTGGCACGCTGCCCGACCACACGCCAGAACACGCTCTCGAGGCATTGACGAAAGCGGATGCGGCTGGCAAGCTCTGGGCCAAGACCAGCCCGCGCCACCGCAGTGATGTGCTGCACGCGGTCTACGCCAAGCTCATCGAGCACAAAGAGACGCTCGCGTTCATCATTTCGCGCGAGATGGGCAAGCCCTACAGCGAGGGCGTTGCCGAGGTGCAGTACTCGGCTGATTACGTGCGTTGGTTTGCCGAAGAGGCGCTGCGCGCGCAGGGGCTCTACCGCGATTCGCCGGCCGGTGACGCGACCATCCTCGTTCGTCGTGCGCCCGTGGGTAACGCGGTGCTCATTGCTCCGTGGAACTTTCCGATGGCCATGGCCACCCGCAAGATTGCGCCGGCATTGGCTGCCGGATGCGCGTGCGTGGTGAAGCCCGCTGCCCTCACCCCGCTCACCACCGTGATCGTTGCCGACCTCATGATTCAGGCGGGCGTGCCGGCCGACCTCGTGCAGGTCATCACCACGACCGATTCGAGTGGCTTCTCGTCGACCCTGCTCGCCGACGACCGCGTGCGCAAGATCTCGTTCACCGGCTCGACCCCCGTCGGAAGCAAGCTCATGGAACTCGCGGCGAAGAACATCGTGAAGAGCTCGATGGAGCTCGGCGGCAACGCTCCGCTCATCGTGTTTGACGACGCCGACCTCGACCGCGCCATCGAAGGCGCGATTCTCGCGAAGATGCGCAACGGCGGCCAGACCTGTGTCGCGGCGAACCGCATGTTCGTGCAAGAAGGCATCGCCGATGCGTTCATCGACGGCTTCACGAAGGCGATGGCTGCCTTCAAGCTGGGTCACCCGATGAACAAAGAGACCACGCTGGGTCCGGTGGTGGATGCTCGCGCGGTTGCTCGCCTGCAAGCTCTCGTGGACGATGCCGTGGCCAAGGGCGCAACTCTGCGCACAGGTGGCACGTCACCCGACCAGCCCGGCTCATATTTTGAGGCGACCGTGCTCGACAACGTGCCGGCGAACGCTGACATCGCCGTGACCGAAATCTTCGGACCAGTCGCCGCCATCACGCGCTTCACCACTCAGGCCGAGGTTATCGAGAAGGCGAATGACACCGAGTTCGGTCTCGCGGCGTTCGTTTTCACCGAGAACCTCGACCGAGCCATCAATGTGGCGGAGGCGCTGGAAACCGGCATGGTCGGAATCAACAACGGCCTGCTCTCGAACATCGCCGCACCGTTCGGCGGTGTCAAGGCGTCGGGAACGGGACGTGAGGGCGGAGCCGAGGGTCTCGAGGAGTACCAGGAGATTCGTTACTTCACGATGAAGCGGCGCGAAACGGTCTAGGCGCGAACAGGCTCCACCGGCTCAACCGTCAAAAACCAGTCGATGAGCTCGCGGCCGTGCGCCTGCGCGTACTGACCCTTCTCGTCCCACTGGCGACGGAACTCGGCCGCGTCGAGCTTGCCGGTGAGTTCATCCCCACCCACGCGCAGCCACTCATCCATGAGTTCTTTCGTGACCTCGGGGTGAAACTGCACACCGAGTGAGTTGCCCGACTTGAACACCTGCGGCGCAAATTCGTTCTGCGCCAGAATCTCGACGTCGTCGGGAAGTTCGACCTTGTCGTTGTGCCAGGAGAACCACGGGCCGGGCGCGGTCGGGCATGCGGCAGTCGCATCAAACGAGATCATGCCGACCTCCATGCGCTCGGCCTTGACCGTGCGCCCACCGAGCACCTCGGCAAGCAGTTGTGCGCCGAAACAGATTCCGAGATACGGGATGCCCCGCTCGCGCACATCCCGAATGAAATCGATCTCGCGCTCAACCCAGGCTCGCGTGTCGGGGTTGTACGCGTGCGTGAACGACCCAAAGATAATCACCGCATCGATGCCGTCCAGTGCGGGAAAGTCGACGTTCGCGTCGAGAAACCCGTCGTACGCCGGCGTCGCCTTCAGCACCTCGTGGTGCACGACCGTATGGCCGAGCTCGGTGAGATACCCGGCGACGTAGCCGTAGTCGCTTGCGACCGTCTCTTCGTGGGTGACGAGCAGGATGGTTTTCGACATAACAGGCCGGCTTTCTTAGATGACGTCGCGGTAGCGCTGGGTTTCCCAATCGGTGACCCACGCGGCGAACGCGTTCATTTCATTCTGTTGCATGACCGTGAAGTTCTCCACGAAGTCGTGTCCGTAGCACGACACCACCCAGTCGCTGCCAGCGAAGTTGGCGAGCGAGTCGCGCATGCTCGTGGCGAAACGCGGCAGGCTCTCGTCGACGTGCGGGTCGCCGATCGACTGTGGCTGCAGCGGGTAGTCGTTACGCAGACCGTCGAGGCCTGCCTGCAGGTAGCCCTGCGCGACGAGGTAGGGGTTCGAGTCGGCGGCAGCCCAGCGAATCTCGAGGCGCGTGCCCGGCCCCGCGTGGGTAATGCAGCGCACGCCGACCATGCGGTTGTCGAGCCCCCAGCACACCTGCGTGGGCGAGAACGAGTAGTCGACGATGCGCTTGTAGTCGTTGATGGTGGGCTGCGCGATGATCTGCAGCTCGAGGTTGTGCTTCAGCACACCGGCGAGATACTTGCGCATGATGTCGGAGTGCACGGCGTGGTCGCTGTCCTCGGCCGCGAAGATGTTTGTGCCCTTGAGGTCGGTGAGGCTCTGGTGCACGTGCATGCCCGAGCCGGCGCCGCCGTTGAACGGCTTCGCCATGAAGGTGGCGTGCAGCCCGTTCTGACGTGCGACGCGACGCACGATGTGACGGAACAGAATCGTCTTGTCCATCATCGTGAGGGCGTCGTCGTACTTGACGTTGATTTCAATCTGGGATGGTCCGTACTCGACGTTGCTCGCCTCGACCTCAATCCCCGTGCGCAACAGCGCTTGGCGAATCCCGCCAATCACACCCTCGAGTTCATCGGCGCGGTCCATCGAGTAGCAGTAGGCCTGATCGCTGATCGGGTTCCAGTTCTCGTCGAACAGGTGAAACTCGAGCTCGGTCGCCATGTTGATGAGGTAGCCCATCTCTCGAAACTCGGCGATGGTCTTCTTGAGCATGCCGCGACCATCCATCGTGATGGGCTCACCGGTGTGGCCGTCGACCATGTCGCACATGACCGTCGCCATGCCCTCTTCCCAGCCCGCGATGCGGAACGACTGCAGGTCGGGGACGGCCTTCATGTCGGGCGCACCCATGTCGGCGTCGAACCACGGGGTCGACTCGACGTCGCTTCTAAAGTTCCAGGAGAAGGCCACGGCGGCGATGGCGAAACCGGCGCCCGAGAGGAACTGCTCAACGGGCAGGCGCTTGCCCCGTGGAAGGCCCCACGTGTCGGTGAAGATGCACTCGACGGTGTGAATGTTGTTGTCAGCGATGATCTTGGCGGCATCGGCCAGTGTCGCGGGCTTGGTGTGAGCGGCGG
>CANGKD010000101.1 GCA_947454495.1 Actinomycetota bacterium | reverse complement strand
TTCTTTGGCGGCCGGTCAGTGGGATACGCCTCGGCGGTGTCGACGGTGCTTGCGCTCGTGATTTTGGTCGTTGTGGTCACGGTGCTTGCCGTGTCTTCTCGTGTGAAACGAGCGCAACGATGAGTCGTGTGGCGGGCGATGTCTCGCGGTACGTCGTGGCGCGACTCGTGCTCGCGCTGGCCGTGCTGTGGATTGTTCCGGTGTGGCTCGCGATCGTTGCGGGCACAAAAACCCAGGCCGACTATGCCTCTACCGGACTTTTCGAATTCGGTACGAGCGTCGAGTGGATCAACTTCGGCATGTTTTTTGTCGAGCCGTTCAACTTCGGGCTCAACATTCTCAACTCCCTGACGATCTCGCTCGGTGCCGTTCTCGTGAGTCTCGTGATCGCGTTCCCCGTGTCATACGCGATATCAATCGGGCGCCATCGGTTGCGTGGGCTCGTTCTAGCGGTGTGCATCCTCATCTTCTTATTGCCACTGGAGTCGGTCGCGTTTCCCATCTACCTTTTCTCCAAGATGGTCGGCATGTATGGCAACCAGGGGTTCATGATTGTGACGCTGGGCATCGTCGGTAGCGCATTCGCCACTTTTCTGTTGTCGAATGTGATGCGTCACGTTCCTGCCGACGTGGTGGATGCCGCACAAATCGATGGGGCCGGTCGCTGGGTGACGCTGACTCGTGTGGTCTGGCCGCTCATGCTGCCCACCGTGCTCACGGTGGCACTGCTTCTCTACGTGTTCAACTGGAACGAGTACCTGCTCTCACTGCTCCTGCTTCCCGACACGTCGAGCTATACCGTTCCCATCGCGATCTCGGCGGTTGACTACGGTCAGCGCGGGGGTGCTCCGGGCCAGCTCGTGGCGGCCGGGGCGGTGCTGGGGTCGTTGCCCTCGTTGCTCGTCTTCTTGTTTTTCCAGCGCACGCTCGTGCGGGGGATTACGGCGGGGGCGAGTTCGGGCTAACTTGCCTCGACTTCGACTTCGACTTCGACTAGGCCTGGCGAAGGCGACGAGCACGGCTCATGCGCGCCACCCCGAGTCCCACGGCAGCGAGCAACACGCCCATCGAGGCCCAAGTGCTCACCGTCATGGAATCGAACCCCGTGTTGGGCAACGCTCGCTCGCACCTGTCCGCAAAAGAATCGAAGCGCAAGACGGCGCCATTTGTTTGAGCAATCCAGACGCGGTCGCGTGAGTCGACCTCGACTCCTTCAGCCGTTGCAAGCTCGATGTTGTCACTCGTAATGCTCGCGATTGGTGCAGAGTTTTGAGTCGCTTCGGGAGAAAACTTATTGACATTTATTGGCTGAGGATATCCACCGTAGTTCGTCACCACGATGTTGTTGTTGCAATCCAGGGCCAGATAGTCCGTGAAATTTGATAACGACGCGAGGCTATCTACCGTTTTTGTCGCCGGGATGTTTAAGGTCGGCGCGGCACCGACCTGACCATGCCCTTCAATTTGCGACAACGGGAGCCACGAGAGCATGCCACTGCCGTCGACAAATCCGTGGTTGTTCGAGATCACGAGTTGATCATCGATGACCACGCCCGCAGTCGGGTTCTTCAAACCTGTCGTGCTTTGCACGAACATGTAGAGCCCGAGGCTTGTCATGTCGTACACATAGATGGTGTCGATGTCGTATGCAAATGCGTACATGTAGTTGCCGTGGAACGTGACCGACAGAACGGTGCCGTTGAGAACAAATGAGGTGCTCGATGCGACGATGTCGTGCTCACCAGTCACGCCGATGACATCTGAGGCCTCGAAGAAATAAACCACTCCATCCGTGCCGCTCGTGACGAACAAGCGATTGTCCGGGGCGAACGCGAGACCAATTGACTGAATTGGAAGCAGGCTTGCAGCTTTGACGTGGAGCACCCCTTCGGGTTCCGTCGTCGCTGTCGCGTCCAACGGATACACCAGGATGCGGCTGTTCGCCGAGTCGGAGACATAGAGTCTTCCGTCGGGTCCCTCCTTCACGTCCCAGGGGCTTGTTCCTGCGGGCAGCGACAGGCTGAGGTCCGGTTGAGGGTTTGTGCCGGCCATGGCTGGTGAGGCGACGAGGGAAATGACGATGGCGAACACAGCGACCAGCGCGACTCGCAAGGCTCCTGAAAATGGGCGACTCATAACTAACCTCACATTTTGCAAAAAGGATGACCTCACGATAGTCGAGCGCTCGTGCTAGCAACGCATAAATCCACCCTCGGTTGAAAATCCGGCGGACCTCCAGGAGCAAATCTTCCACGGTGGGGATGTCCCCGCGCACGGGAGCAAACGCTGGCGCGTTTGAGCAAGCTGATTTGCGCGTGGGCCCAGGGAATCTTCGATTGCGTGCTCCCGACAATGAGAAAAGCCCACCGTTAAGGTGGGCATTTCTCATTGGAGGGGATGACGGGAATCGAACCCGCGTAATCAGTTTGGAAGACTGAGGCTCTACCATTGAGCTACATCCCCGAGAGGGCGCCGCCCCAGCTTTACGCCGAGCGACTGACCCAAGTCTATACATTAGACTCGACGAGGTCATTTCGCCTCGCGCGAATCTCATGGTCAAAGCACTCCAAGGTAGGGGTGCGACACAACATCCGGGGCGTAGCTCAGCTTGGTAGAGCGCTCGCTTTGGGAGCGAGAAGTCGCAGGTTCGAATCCTGTCGCCCCGACCATCCATCGAACACCCACGCAGTCAAGGAAGAGCGAGTCAAGTGAAGTCGTCCGTCGAAACCCTGAGCCCCACACGCGCCAAGTTCACCATCACGGTGACGGAGGAAGACCTCAAGCCGGCACTCAAGCACGCTTATGAGCACATCGCCGAGCAGGTGTCGATTCCCGGTTTCCGCAAGGGCAAGGTTCCCGCACCGATCATTGACCAGCGCGTCGGCCGTGCCGCAGTGCTCGACCATGCCGTCAACGAGGGGCTCGACGGGTTCTACCGCAAGGCAGCGGACGAGCACGGTGTTGTTCCCATGGGTCGTCCCGAAGCGGACGTCGTCACGCTGCCCAACGAAAAAGACTTTTCCGGCGAGCTCGTTGTCACCATCGAGGTTGACGTTCGCCCCGAGGTCAAGCTGCCCGACTTCAGCAAGATTTCCATTGAGGTCGAAGCCGCTGAGGCAACGGCCGACGAACTTCTTGCCGAAATGGATGCCCTGCGCGAGCGCTTCGGCACCCTCATCACGGTTGACCGCCCGGCCAAGAAGGGTGACTTCGTGTCGCTCGATCTCGTGGCCACCATCAACGGCGCGGAAATCGACACCGCAAGCAACATCTCCTATGAGCTTGGCTCGGGTGAACTCATCGACGGTATTGACGAGGCTCTGGAGACGTTGACCGCGGGTGAAAACACCACATTCGAATCTGTGCTTCTCGGTGGAGACCACGAAGGTGAAAAGGCCCAGATCGCGGTGACCGTTTTGCAGGTCAAGGAACGCGAACTGCCGGCCGCCGACGATGACTTTGCCCAAATTGCGGGCGGGGTCGACACCCTCGCTGAACTCAAAGAGACGCTCAAGTCGGAAGTGGTTTCGCGCAAGGGTCAGCAGCAGAGTCGAGAGGCACGCAAAAAGCTCCTCGAGAAGTTGGTTGCCGATCTGAAAATTGACGTTCCCCAGGGCATTGTCGAGGCGGAGGTGCACCGCCACCTCGAGAGCGAAGGCCGCCTCGAAGACGACACGCACCGCGCCGAGGTCATCGAAGAGACGAATACCATGTTCGCTCAGCAGATCATTCTCGATGTCATTGCAGAGACCAACAAGATCACCGTCGGCCAGGGCGACCTGACTCAGGCGATCGTGAGTGGTGCGATGCAGTACGGCATGGACCCCAACGAGTTCGCTCAGATTTTGACGCAGAACAACCAGATTCAGGCTCTCGTCGGCGATGTTGCCCGCAACAAGGCCGTGGCGTACCTGCTCGGCCAAATCAAGGTCGTTGATGCCAAGGGCAAGGCCGTCGACATGACGCCGTTCTCGTTCGACCCGGCATCAGAGCAGGGCCCCGCCGTTGAGCTCGGGGACGACGATGACCACGGTCATGACCACGATCACGACCACTCGCACGACGAGGCGCCGAAGAAGAAGGCAGCCAAGAAGAAGTAGTTTCTTCTCCACAAATTTGCACCCTCAGGATGCGGTCTCGCCACCACGTCCTGAGGGTGTGATTCGTTAACGGTCGCTCGCCGAGGCGTCCATGCTCGTGAATTCGAGCGCGGTGCGGACGAGTTTTTCGGTAACTCACATTCCAGGTGGGAGCGGATTTGCCGAGTACGCCTCGGTGCTCAGCAAGAGAACGACCGCATCGTGCGGCAGATCTTCATGACGTGCGAGCGCGCGAATGCCGGCGAGAGTGGATGCGCCACACGGGCCCACGTCGACCCCGGCATCGAGTAGGTCGTGAACCGCGCGGGCGGCTTCCGAATCGGGGAGCGCAATCGCGAGGTCGACCCCGGATTGCAGAATTGGCCAGGCGAGTGACGAGGGAGTTCCGCAATTCAGGCCCGACATAATCGTGCTTCCCGTTTGCACCGTCAGCGAATGACCCGCATGGAGTGACTCGATGATGGCCGGGGCGCTCGTGGGTTCGACGCTCAACAGCGTCGGAGCCCACTCGGTCGATCGATAGTGGCGAACCACCGCTTGCGCAAACGACCCGACACCACTCGGCACCGCCACAAGATCGAGTCGCGTCACGCCCGCGCCACGCAAATCCGTGTCGCACTCCTCGAG
>CANGKD010000100.1 GCA_947454495.1 Actinomycetota bacterium | reverse complement strand
GCAGCCTCATGGCTGCTGGTCGCTGGTGCGCCATAATCGACGGATGAGCAACGGCGCGTCACGCACCCCGGCACGACAGGTCATTGTGGCGGTGAATCCGCACTCGGCCTTTGGCAAGAATCCGCACGCCGGTTCCGACACCGTGCGAGCTTTGACGGCCGCGGGTCATGAGGTCATCGAGTTACGGCGAGAGTCTTTTGCTCAGTTGCGCGACGCCGCGCGAGAGGCCATGGCTGAGGCACTCGCTCAGGTGAAATCGGCGCCGGGCTCATCCCGAGCGCATCAGCCAGTCCTGGTTGTCGTGGGCGGCGACGGGATGGTCTCACTCGGCGTGAATCTTGTGGCCGAGTCGTCCGTGGCGTTGGGCGTGGTGCCTGCAGGCACGGGCAACGATCTTGCGCGCGCGATCGGGTTGCCGGTGGACGATTTGGGCGCGAGCATCCGCCACCTGGTTTCGGCGCTGGGCAACGAGCCGACCGCGATTGATCTCGCCCGCATCACCCACGCCGGGGGAGTGGCGCACTATGCCGCCGTGCTGTCGGGCGGTTTCGACGCGATTGTCAACGAGCGGGCGAACCGCATGCGACGACCGCGTGGCAAGAGTCGCTACACGATTGCGTTGCTTCTCGAGTTAGCCCGGTTGCGACCGCGTCACTATTCGCTCGAACTCGATCGCGAAAAATTCGAGGTGGATGCGAACCTCGTCGCCGTGGCAAACGGCGAGTCGCTCGGCGGCGGAATGCGCATCTGCCCCGATGCCTCGCTGACCGACGGTCAGCTCGACATTGCGTGGCTTGCGCCCGTTACTCGGCGCAGGTTTCTGCAGCTCTTTCCGAAGGTGTTCTCGGGTACGCACGTCGATGAACCCGAGGTAACTATTCGGCGCGCGCGCCACGTTCGACTCGATTCACCCGACATCGTGGCCTATGCCGATGGTGAGCGAGTTGGTCCGTTACCCGTTGACATTGACGTTGTGCCGAAAGCGGTTCGGGTTTACTTCTAGTTGGCTTGTGGGGCTGTGCGTTGCTCGCGGGAGTGCGCGCCGACACGATTAGGTTGCCAATATTGCCCTGTGGCATACTCGATAGGTCGCGAAACGGCCCCATCGTATAGCGGCCTAGTACGCCGCCCTCTCACGGCGGTAACGCGGGTTCGAATCCCGCTGGGGTCACAAATGACAAAGACCGCCTTTCTGGCGGTCTTTGTCATTTGTGCTTCCAACCAAGGAGAATTCGAACCCGGGTTCTGGGCCCACGGCGTTGCGAAGCGCCAGCTTCGCGCCGGGGACCCGCTGGGGTCACAAGAATAAGAAACCGCCCATGCCGGGCGGTTTCTTATTTTCATGGCCTCCTGCGGCTGGCGTCGAACACTCGGATTTCCGCTAGGCTCGCGACAGCTCGAGGCTTTTGTCCTGACTTCGAGTGAAAACGTTGACCTTCCCCGTCTGCGCCCTGAGTGCGTTGGTCGGGCCCTTCCCTTCGAGATTGGTGCGACCGTGAATACGTCGAACGTCAGATTTCTCAAAGTCGTGGGTGCCGTGCTGGCACTCGGCGTCACAACCGGCATTGGCATAGGTGCGTCGGCACAGTCTGCTCTCGCCGCGGACAACGTCTGGTCTGACGCTCAACAACTTGCCACTTTTCCGGCGTCGATGTTTAGCCCAATGCCCCAGGTCTCCTTCGATTCGTCAGGCCGCGCCATCGCAATTTGGATCAGCAATACCGGAAGTCAGGGGTTCCTCGTTGTGACGAGTGTGTCGACCGATGGTGGAACGACTTGGTCGTCTCCCGCTAACGTCTCGGAGTTAGACGGCTACGCGCACGATGCGCAGGTCAGCATGGATTCAAACGGACGAGCTGTTGCAGTGTGGGACCGTTTTGCAGCTGGGGATACCAAGGTGCAGGGCAGTTGGTCTGCCGATGGCGGGCTCACCTGGTCGACTCCCGTCGACCTTTCGGCATCCACGGCTACTAATCCTCAGGTGCGTTTTGATTCCACCGGAACCGTGATTGCGACGTGGCCAAACGACATGGGCCGCATCGTCTCCAGAAGTTCCGCGGATGGCGGTGCGACGTGGTCCGCTCCGACGGATTTGTCTCTCGCCGGTGGCTCCGCCTTCGGTGTGCAAATGTCTGGCGATACTCAGGGAAAAACGATTGCCACGTGGTCTCGATATGACGGGGCTCAGAACGTCGCACAATCGAGCACCACTTCTGACGGTGGGCTCACCTGGTCAGAGCCGGTAAACATTTCTGCGGCTGGCGGTGACGCCAATAATCCCCAAATCCGCGTTGATTCGTCGGGACGCACGTTTATGGTCTGGAATTTTTATCAGTCTGGCGTCAACACCGTTCAGGTAAGCACCTCGACAAATTCCGGAACGTCATGGTCAGATCCGCTTGACCTCTCGCCATCTGGCGTTGATTGCCAAGAATCACACGTCGGTGTGGACTCGGCTGGCCGGGCAATCGTTATCTGGAGCAACTTCCGCGATGGCGGCAGAGTGACTCAGTCCGCTTCGTCGAGTGATGGGGGAACCACGTGGTCGCAGCCCCTCGACATCTCTGCGCCGGCTGGAATCTCGTTCAATCCGCAGATCAGCACAGATCCGAATGGCCGCTCGCTGGTCGTGTGGTCTTTTTCGGCGGCCGGCACAACCTATGTCATCCAATCCACGTCGTCCACCGACGGTGGAAAAACTTGGAGTGATCCGGTCGATCTTTCCTCTGCCGATGGCACTGCAAATACTCCGAACGTCGCTCTCGATGCTGTGGGCAACGCAATCGCAATTTGGTCAGGCTACGAGTCGACCGACGGCTCGTACTTCATCCAAGTGAGCAACTACTCGTTTCCCTTGATTTCACACAACACACTGCCAAACACTGGACTCGACAGCACGACTGCGTCTGTTGCGGCCACTCTGGGTATGGCATTGTTCGTCATTGGCGCCGTGGTGATGTTCCTTGCCCGGCGCAACGGTCGCTTTTCGCCCGTATAAGCAAGCGTTTCCCCGTAGGCTAAACGGGATCCGCGCATCCGCGTTGCCGTTTTGCACAAGGGAGTCAGCTCAATGAAGAAGAAGTTTCTCGCCGTCTCGGCAATCGCAATTGCCGCAGCGGCGGTCGTCGCCACCTCGAGCCCGGCATCGGCCGCACCGTGGCCGTCGGGCGGAACCTTCGAGATTCCGGGTGTAATGGCCGGTGGTGCGTCGTGGGACGTCGATGGCGATGGCATTTCTGCTGGATACAACATTCCGGATACGTACAGCGGTCTCTACTACCCGATGTACAACTGGGCGAACGGAACGAATCTTCCCTGCGGATCAAACGACGGCAGCGATGCAACGGTGACCAACGAAACCAACGGAGACGTTACCGTTGACTGCCAGCCCGTCACCGACACGTTTGCGACCGGACTGACCGCCACCCTGCATCTTCGCTTCTACGCCGAGGCAGCCTCGGGTTACATGGCTCGTGTGTGGGGCGAGCTTGAGAACACGACCGCGAACACAATTGATTTGGGCACGGGAGACCCGCTTGCCGTCTACTTCTACTACAACTACAGCAACTGGGATGACGGCGACCCGTGGATGACCAACGTGGGCGGCGGTGACTACGGGCTCGACGGCTCTGTCTGGGGCGCTGGCGGTGACCTTGAAAATCACCAGATTGCGACGTCATCGTCGTGGGCCGACGTGAGTCAGTCGTGCCGCATCAAGACCACGGCTCATGGCATGTTCTACCCCGCGGAGGCCAATGTGATCGCGCCCGGGCAGACCGTGAACCTAGTGTCATTCATCAACATGGTGTTCCCCGCAACCGATGACCCTGCAGGGTCCGCTGCCGCGTTCAACATCGCCCTGGAGAATGCACAAACCGAAATGGCCGCCGGCCTCACCGGTCGCATGGCGGACGGACTGCCTGCGGGCATTGACGCAATCGGCTGGGAGAAGAACGACGCGTGCGCGACGCCGGAACTGCCCAACACCGGACTCGACTCGAGCGCATCGACCTCAATCGCCCTTGGCGTGAGCGCGCTGATCTCGGCCGGACTCGTGCTGACGGTGGTCTCGCGCCGCCGCCGCGCAAGCCAGAGCTAGTGCAGTGAGCCGTCCGCTTCACCGTGCGCGAGTGCGGTGAAGCGGACGGTCAGGGCTGCACGTGACGGACTTGCGCAGAACAAACCTGCGCGCCACGACAGGTTCGGATCGAGTGGCGCGAGTCGCACGAGCTGCCACGGCCCGTCGCAGCGGGCGCGCACGGTGAGCGCATCCGTCGACCGACTAATGCGCAAATGCACCTCTCGCCCCGCCCACTCCGGAACGGGCGCGACCGACCAATCCGAGACCTCGCGCGTCACCACGGCGCCGAGCTGCGGGGCCCCATCGGCGAATTCGACCCCGGCCTTGATCCAGTTGCGGTCGTCATGCCACACGAGCAGCCCGGCCTGGTCGAATTGCTGGTCGTAGTCGAGCATCCAGCTGACTTCCATCGCCGTTTCGGGTGCGAAATCGTTGAGTAGCGCATGACCGGTATCGTGCACGAAACCATACGACGTGGTGCGCCAGAAGTCGCTGTTTGCCGCCGCCGTGACCAATAAATCACCGGATGCCCCACCGCCGTTCACCGCAACGGGTGGGTTTAGCCACTCACCTCGGGTGAGAGGAACGCGGGACTGCGTTGGTTGGTTGTGCACTCACCTATTTTCTCGCGCGACGCGCGAATGCGGTACCACTCGCCACAAGGCCGGCACCGACGAAGGCCGCGAGCACGATTCCGAGTGGATCGGTTC
>CANGKD010000099.1 GCA_947454495.1 Actinomycetota bacterium | reverse complement strand
GTGCAGCTTTCGCTCTCACTCCCTCACCCGCACAGGCCTCTGGCCCCGCTTTTAGCTGCGACGCTGTGACCTACCAGGTCATCGGAAGCCAGTTGAAAATCGGCTCCGTTGATCTTTCGACGACGCCCGGAACACTGACGTATACCAACGTGGGCGCCGCTCACTCTGAGAACTACAACGGTGGCGGTTACAACATTGTTGACAACTTCATCTACGCGATCTCGTCCAGCAACCAACTCCTGCGCATCGCATCCGACGGCAGCGTCGAAAGTCTCGGTGTGCCGACCGGCCTTCCTTCGGATGGTTTCTTGGCCGGAGACGTGACTCCCGACGGCCAACATCTTGTCGTGGTCGATATCGCCGACAAGTCGGTGTGGAGCATTGATTTGACCGCCGTTTCGGCAATCAACATCGGATCGTTGCCGTCGTCACCGTCGCAGATTGACATGGGAGACTTCGCCATCGTCGCCAGCGGATCAGCCGTCACTGCCTATGGTTTGGATGTCGCGACCGGCGCACTCGTGTCGTTCGACCCGACAGTTAACCCGATTGTGGTCAATGTGAATAGCTCCGTTGCCATCGGCGCGACCAGCGCCAAGGGTGCAGTGTGGACCGACGCGAGCGGCAACTTGACGACGTTTGTGAATGCAACCGGCGAGGTGTACGCGATAACCGACCCGAGCAACGCTTCGCCCGTTGTGAGCCTGGTCGCGAACGGAACTCAGTCATCGCAGAACGACGGCATGAAGTGCGCGCTTTCTGCCTCGGCATTCGAGCCAGCGGCAGCCGCCTCCAACAGCGCGTTGCCCAACACCGGGCTTGACACCGCCGGCACGGTCTCGCTTGCCTTCTCGCTCCTGCTCGCGGGAATGGCCGTGCTGGTTGGAGTCTTGGCTCGACGTCGCAGCCTGAGTACCCGCGCCTAATCCATCTTGCAGGCCGGGGTTCCGCCCGGTAAACGATGCCGATTGCGCGCTACGATCGTGTAGCCCCACGCGCTCAGTCGACGAATTCCGGGAGCGCGCATGACGCTCGCCACCGCCCGGTGAAACGGGTCGCCTTGAATTTTCATGAGTTCGGCGAAACATTCGGCGCCGGCGTAGAGCGAGCCGTCACTGACGAGGTACACCTGTTCCGCCGTCATCTCGGGCATTAGCGCGAGTGAGGCAAGGTCGGCACGCTGCCACGGCACGATGCGAAGTGGCGTGCGCGAGCGGCGCTCGAAGTGACGCGCGACGGTGGTGCAGAATCCGCAATCGCCATCGAAGACGAGCACGGGTGACGAGTCGCCGTTACGAACGGCCATCGTCACCTTCGGCAGTAAGACCGGCTTCGGCAGCCAGATCGGCTTCGGCAGCCAGATCGGCGGCCTCGACGTCAAGGTCGGCTTCGGCGATTAACGCGTCCAGAATTTTGAGTTCGGCACCCGAGTCGGCGAGCGCCGTCGACTCCACGGTGCGCAGAGTTTTTTCGACCGCACGCGTGCGTCGACCGGCCTCTTGCACGGTGTTTTGCGCGGTGCTGAGCTGTTTCGAGAGTTTGTCCCACACCTCGCCGTATTTGTGAAACTCGGTCTTGGCTGCACTCAGAATCTTCCAGACGTCGGATGTGCTCTTCTCGATCGCGAGCGTTTTGAAGCCCATCTGCAGAGAGTTCAACAGTGACATCAAAGTCGTGGGACCGGTCACGAGAATGCGGAACTTGTTCTGCAACTCATTGGCGAGCCCGGGTCGTCGAATGACCTCGGCAAAGAGGCCCTCGGTGGGCAGATACATGATGGCAAAATCGGTCGTGCGGGGCGCGTCGATGTACTTCTCTTGAATTGTCTTGGCCTGCAACTTGATTGCCTTTTCCATTTCTTTTGAGGCGCTCTCGACGGCAATGACATCGCCGAGTTCTTGCGCCGCAAGCAGTCGCTCATAGTCCTCCTGCGGAAACTTCGAGTCGATTGGCAGGAAGACAAACTCGCCGTCTTGGCGTCCGGGTAGCTTGACCGCGAATTCCACGGCCTCATTTGAGTGGGGCTTGATCTTGACGTTGGCGTCGAATTGCTCGGGCGTGAGCATGTCTTCGAGTTGACGGCTCAGCTGCACCTCGCCCCAGCCTCCACGATTCTTGACGTTCGTCAGCACGCGTTTGAGGTCGCCTACGCCACTGGCGAGCTGTTGCATCTCGCCGAGCCCGCGTTGCACCGATTCAAGGTTGTCGCTGACCATTTTGAACGACTCACCGAGCCGTTTCTCGAGCGTGCCCTGAAGCTTCTCGTCGACGGTGACGCGCATCGCCTCGAGCTTCTCTTCATTGCCTTTTTGCAAACGATCGAGGCTGCTTACGAGAGTCTGTTGAAGCTCTTGTCGGCCAACGGTTGCCTCGCTGCGCTGTTGCGCCGCATTGGTCTCGAGCGATGAACGAAAAGCCTCGAACTTCGCATCCACCTGCGTTTGACTATTCACGATTGCGCGCGCGAGCTCGTCGCGCACGGCAGCGAGTGGGCGGTCGAAATCCGCTGAGCTGGATGCCCCACCGCGACGACGTGCCAGCAACACGATGACCACCACGAGCAGCACAACATTCAGCGCGCCCAACGCAATCGAGACCTCCACGACGGCACCCTTCTGTTTTGAATCTGCTTGTCACTCTAACTTCCGGGTGCGACGCTCAGCCCGTCGCAGAGCCAGGACGGCGCGATCAACCGACTGATCTGACATCTACTCGACTAAGGTGAGCCTTAAGCATTGGGGGTGCACATGGTACGAAAAGCCTCACAAGTTCCGAAGCTACCGGCCCTGTCAGCAGAGCTCGACATACATGCGGTGGCCCACGCCGCCGAAGTCATCGTGTTGGCCATGCCTGATTTAGCAATTGCGTATGGTGCTCTCATCGACGACGAGTGGCGTCGGTACCCAACGATTGGTTTCTTGAGCGCAATCGGGCTGAGCGCGAAGGAGTTTGACGACTTGTCGTCTGACGACCTCGCTAACACCCTCGACCTGGATCGCGTGAATCGGTGGGCGAGTGAGCCCGTATCTGAACGCGAGGGCCCACTTGTCTTCCAAGCAGATAACGGGCAAAACATTAGTCGGTGGCTCGAGTTGCACCTCTCTAGCGTCGGCGGGGCCACTGAGCCAAACTTCTATATTTTGCGTGATATCGATCTCGAGGTGCGCCTCAAAGCAGAGAAACAGAAGCACGTCAAACGGCAGGATGCCCAACTCGTCGTTCTGTCGTCGGCCCTCAACGCTTCGCGCGACGGATTCGCAATCTGGAAAGCCGTTCGCGACGAGCAAGGCAAGGTCGTGTCATTCTCCTTGGTGTTCATCAACGACGCCGGAGCGGCTCCTACCGGAAAAATGGTACGCCACCTCGTGGGAAGTCGAATCGAAGACGTTGTGGGTATCGAACAATCCCCCGGTCTCACAGTTCTCTTTGCGCGTGCCCTCGAGCAGCACTCAGTGCAATCCGAAGTCGTTCAACTCGAAAGTCCCGCAGGGTGGGTGGGTGCCTACCTGAACGAAGTAGTGCCGTTTGACGACAATCAGGTGCTTGCGTCGTTCCGTGATGTGAGTGAAGAACAACGCGAGCGCGACCGACTCAATTGGCTCGCCGAACACGACCACCTGACCGGCCTTCCCAATCGCCGAAATTTAGAGGATGTGCTGGAGAAGTCACTGATGCGCGTTCGCGGCACGCGCAGGTTCATCGCGTTTGCGTTCGTCGACATCGACGATTTCAAGAACGTCAACGACACCCATGGGCATGACGTCGGGGATGACCTGCTGAAGGCCTTCGCCAATCGCATGCGCCTCGCTCTCGGCGAAGAAGGGATTGTGGCACGACTGGCCGGCGACGAATTCGCCGTTGTTATGGACGGCGTTGAATCGGCGGAAGACTTGGAACGCGACATGGCCTCGCTGATGGAAGAAATGCGTCAACCATTTGGTGATGTGTCTGTGCCGGTAACCGTGACATGCTCTGCAGGAGTAGCCATCTGTGCCGGCGACGAGCCAATCACTGAAGTGTTGAGGATCGCCGACAAGGCCATGTATCGAGCAAAGCACGATGGCAAGAACCGCTTCAATATCGTTCACATCTAACAGTTACGAGGCATCATGACTCCCCCCGCA
This sequence comes from Actinomycetota bacterium, assembly GCA_947454495.1. GTDB lineage: Bacteria > Actinomycetota > Actinomycetes > Actinomycetales > Microbacteriaceae > RFQD01. Next base: position 698 of record CANGKD010000099.1, on the reverse strand, counting down.
GCGTCGAACGAACTGGCCACGCAACAAGATTTCATCGACACCATCGGTGAGCTCTCGCCGCAACGTGACCTGCTCCTCGTCATGGTTCTCGTCACGAATTTGCCCATCATCAATGTTCAGTTTGGCGACGACCACGGCGAGCAGGTGCTCGCCGACGTCTCGTCTCGCATGGCGGGATTGCGCCACGCCCTGCTCGCAGCTCAAATCTCTCCCGTGCTTTTTGCCGTCATCGCCGAAGATGAGTCCAATCCCTCACGTTTCTTGAAATCAATCCACGACGTGATAACCGACGTCAACTCGTCGGGGCGATTCCGATTTCTCATCGAGGCGAGTATCGGCGCCGTCGTCACTGACCACCGAACCGAAATCGAGGCGCTCGATTGGGTGGCGCGCTTGAACTTAGCCGTGCTCAAATCAACCCGCACGGGCATCCCGGAAATGGCGGATGACCGGGTCGCTCAGTCGGAATCAGTGCGCCAGCGACTCGCTCGACTCTCGCCCGGGTCGGCCGTGCCCGAGGGCATGTACTGGGTCTTCCAACCCATCAATGCCACGGCAACGCGCGAGGTTGTGGGGTACGAGACACTGTGTCGATGGGATGTTCCGGAGTTGGGTGAGGTGTCACCCGAGGTGTTCATCCAGATTGCCGAAGACCTGAACCTTGTGCAGCTGATTGACTTTTGGACCATCGCGGCGGT
>CANGKD010000098.1 GCA_947454495.1 Actinomycetota bacterium | reverse complement strand
GTTCGTCAACTTCCGCTAGCCACCGAGCATCGGCCGTTTTTTGAAGGACTAGTCGAAGCCGAACGGCTCGTCGCCCCACGCGAGACGCACGTTGCCGTCAGGGTCATCCTCGATTCGATCTGTGCCGTCAATGATGAGCGTGGCGCGCGTGGCCTCGTCGTAGCGAGGCCAGGGCAGGTCGGGTGTCGCAGGGTCTGCTGTTGCCGCGAAGTGGGCCCAGTGAGCTTGAACGCGCTGCGACACCTCATGCGCCTGGCGCAAGCCACCGAATCGAAATCCGATGTCGACAGCACGAACCTTGTCGGGCAGGGTGCCAAAGACGTAAGGCAACTCGGCGGCATGACTTGCGCCGATTCCGAGCAACTTGAGCATGGGTGGCGCCTGGTCGAAGCGGTACATCCACGTGGGGGCAACGCGCGAGTGCGCCTCCGCCGCCCAGATAGAGGGCATACGAAAACCAGCGTCTCGCGAAATCGCCATCGCTCCCTTTTGTTTGGGGTAGTCGGGGTAGACACTCGTGATGTCGCCCTCAATGTTTGCAAGCTCGGGCCTTTCGGCAAGCACCTGGTCGAACATCTCTTGCACGGTGGATTCGTGCATCGGCATCAACGGTGACTTCATCAGCTTGAACAGCGACGTCTCATCGTGGTTGGTGCCAATAACCAGCGGGATGCGCATCTGCCGCCCTTCGCGAAACACTTCGATTGGGCTCTCCGGCACGATGTCCCCGTCGATCATCGGGGCGAACGCGACCGTGCCCGGTGATGTGTTCGCCACCTCGTTGAGCAGGTTGAGGGTGGGAGCGGCGAGTTGCAGCGCATCCTTTTCGCGAAGTTCTGTTTTGGCGTTCGCCGCATCGATACCCACGAGTCCGAGGTACATCGTCGCCATCGCCGTTGCACGTTCCGGACCGTAGACGCTCGTTACGGGCGAACTTTGTGCAATGGCACGGTGGAACAGACTCGTCGCATGTGGCGAGGTCATCAGGGTAGTGACACACCCGCCGCCCGCCGACTCACCGAAGAGCGTCACGTCATTCGGGTCACCGCCGAACGCGGCGATGTTGTCGCGCACCCACTCGAGCGCCGCGACAATGTCGCGCAACCCGACGTTTGTGTCGAACACGTGATCAGCATCGCCGAACGATGAGAAGTCAAGAAACCCAAGCGCACCGAGGCGGTAGTTGATGGTGACAATGATGGCGTCGGATGCTTCGCACAACGGTCGCGCGTTGTACATGCGCTGCGCAGAGAAGCCAACAAAATAGGCGCCGCCGTGAATCCACAGCATCACCGGTCGCGGCTCGGCCTTCGGTTGAGGCACCCACACATTGAGGTTCAAACAGGACTCGGAAATTTCGACGCCCGGCGGAATCGGCATGACCTTGGTCGGAACCTGCGGGGCAATGTCTCCAAACTCGAGAGCATCCCGCACACCGCTCCATGCCGCATGCGGGCGAGGTGATCGAAATCGCAAGTCGCCAACCGGGTCGGCCGCGTAGGGGATTCCCAACCAGCGTCGAGTGTTCCCGTCGAGTGATCCGCGAACAATGCCGGTCGTCGTCGTGACCAACAAATCGTCGTCGTGAAAGGCATCCATGACAGTGAGCCTAAGCGTTCGGTGCCTCGAGATTGCCCCGCACCCAGGTGCGTAAGGCATCAAACGCATGGGTTCGCACAGGCTTCCCTGACAAGAAAATGTCGTGCATCGCATCAGGAATCCGTCGAATGGTGACGTTGGTGCCCAAATTGATTGCCCGACGGGCCACGATATCCACGTCGATGGCGACGTCGGCCCGAGCCATCTCGGGTGTCCATCGCGGCACGAGCAGGCTTCGAGTGGAGAGCATCACGAAAACGGGGGCCTCAATGTTGAGGCCAGCAGCGACGTGCGCGTGGCCCGTGAGGATTGCGTTGAGCCAGCCCGGTCGCACCGGAAACCCACGATCCGGCCGCCAATCGAGGTTTACGTCCCACTCGCCATCGAACTTTTTTGACACTGTTCGGGTGTAGAAACCGAAGTCGATGCTCGGCATGGGCGCTTTTGGATCAAAGCGCGCCGAAACGCCGAGTGCAGGTTTAATCGCCGCACGTGCGGCTCCAGATAGTTGGTATTCGAGCCACGGACTATTGAGAACGAGAACGTCAAAATTCTTTGGATGCCGCGCCGCCCACAAACTGAGTGTCAAGCCGCCCGTGGAATGCCCCATGAGTACAAGGCGACGTCCCGTGCGCGGGCCCATCGCCTCGATTGCCGCGTCGATGTCGGCGTCGTAGGTCGCCAGGTTGTCCACATACCCGAGGGTGTTTCCGGGTCGAATACTGCGGCCGTACTTTCGTAAGTCCAGTGCGTAGAACTGCGCGCCCTCGTTTCGCCAGAATTGCGCGAGGTGTTTCTGAAAGAAGTAGTCCGACCATCCATGCACGTAGAGCACGTCGGTGTTCTCCGCAACCCGTCGAGCCCGCGGCCACGGCACAAACGTCGGTCGGTTAACGGGGGCCGGACCTCGCACGAGGGTGGCCACTACGTCACCTTCGGCATCGGTGCCGAGATCGAGCTCACAACTCTCGAAACCGCCTTGCAGAACGTCTTCGTGCCATGTCGTCATGCCTCCATTCTCATGGGTCGGCGCTCGCGTCACGCTGGAAATGTGACCTCGCGCTGACGTAGTGTCAAGAGCATGATCGATCGCCAGCGTCTCGCCACCTTGAACGACCGCGAACAGGCGGAATTTGCTCGACTGCACCCGGCATCACAGGCTGCCTATGCGAACGCCAATCACCTCTTTGGTCGCGTGCCGATGACCTGGATGAACAAAAAAGCCGGCGGTTTCCCAATTTACGTGGACCGCGCACTGGGCAATCGAGTGTGGGACATCGACGGCAACGAATACATCGATTTCGCTCTCGGTGACACGGGCGCCATGGCCGGCCACTCGGCACCCGCCGTCGTCGACGCCATCACCCGCCGGGTCGCGACTCAGGGTGGACTCACGACCATGCTGCCGACCGAAGACGCCGAGTGGGTGGGCGCGGAACTGACCCGTCGATTCGGTATGGACCGGTGGAGTTTCTCGCTGACGGCCACCGACGCCAACCGTTGGGCGATTCGCCTCGTTCGCGCGTTGACGGGGCGGTCAAAGATTCTGTTCCACTCGTACTGCTACCACGGGTCCGTCGACGAGTCGCTGATTGTGGTGGGCCCCGATGGCCACGGCATGAGTCGACCCGGCAACGTGGGGTCGCCCGTAGATGTGACCAAAACGAGCCGTGTGGCAGAGTTCAACGACCTCGCCATGCTTGAACGTGAGCTTGCAAACGGTGACGTCGCCGCGGTGCTCATCGAACCCGCGCTCACCAACATCGGTATCGTTCTGCCCGAACCCGGGTATCACGACAGCGTTCGTGCACTTACCCGAAAATATGGCACGTTGCTCATCATCGACGAAACGCACACCTTCTCGGCAGGCCCGGGTGGCATGACTCAGCGAGACGGGCTCGAGCCGGACATCGTGATCATCGGCAAATCGATTGGTGGGGGCATCCCGACCGGTGCGTATGGTCTCAGCGCCGACTTTGCGGCTCGCGCTCTCGCGCGCGATGACCTCGACCTCGTCGACATGGGTGGCGTCGGAGGCACGCTCGCCGGTAACCCGCTGTCGGTGGCCGCGATGCGCGCGACGCTGGAACACGTGCTCACGGAGGACGCCTTCGAAACAATGATTGCCACGGCGACTGCCTTCACCGAAGGTGTTCAGGCGATTTTTGACACCTACGACCTGCCCTGGTCAATCAATCAATTGGGCGCGCGAGCGGAGTACCGATTCGCGAAGCCGTATCCGCTTAACGGCACCGCCTCACACGAGAGTGCTGACGGTGACCTCGAGGATTACCTTCACCTCTACCTGGCAAACCGCGGGATTCTGCTGACGCCGTTCCACAACATGGCACTGATGTGCCCGACCACATCACTCGACGACGTGGCACGCCACCACGAGATTTTCGACGCGTGTGTCGCGGAGTTGATCGGCGGCTAAGCGCGGGAGATGCGAATCATCTCGTCACGATCGACGACCTTGATGCGCGCGCGACCCTGTGGAGCCCCGAGCGCCTGTTCGTGCTCGTCGAGGGCGACCCATCCGTCGACCGTGGTGAACTCGACGCCGCGCTCGGTGAGCAGATCGACAATCTCGCCTTCGTCGGGGTTGGTCGGCTGCCACCACGTTGAGCGATTCTCGATCAGGTGATTCACCGTTTCCATCGCATCAGACTTGGTGTGGCCAATGAGGCCAACGGGACCGCGCTTAATCCATCCGGTCGCATAAAGCCCCGGGATGTGCTTTCCGTGCGCGTCGACAACCTGGCCCTCGTCGTTGGGGATTACACCGGTTTTCTCATCGAAAGGAATGTCGGCCAGAGGCGACCCAAAGTAACCGACGGCCCGATAAGCGGCCTGGATGGCGATCTCGCGCATCTCGCCGGTTCCGGCGAATCCACCCTTGCCATCGGGTGCCGTGCGCTCATACCGAATGGCCATGATCGCGCCCTCATCATCGACCACAAGCTCACGTGGAGCCGCGTAGAAGTGCATGTGCAGCCGGCGACTCGCGTTACCCGTCTCGCGTGTGCGCCATTCGTTCATCACCTTCATCAGAACGAACACCTGCTTGTTCGTATCGATGGCGTGCTGACTGGCCTCGTCAATCTCGAAGTCTTCATCCGCGACCATCATGTCGACATCGCGCAATTCACCGAGCTCGCGAAGTTCGAGCGGAGAAAACTTTGCCTGCGCGGGACCTCGACGGCCAAAGACGTGCACGTCAGTGATGGGCGAGGCCTTGAGCCCGTGGTACACGTTGTCGGGAATCTCGGTGGGCAACAGGTCGTCGGGATGCTTAATGAGCATGCG
>CANGKD010000097.1 GCA_947454495.1 Actinomycetota bacterium | reverse complement strand
GAGCTCGCCTCGCGTGTGCGTCAGATGCGCCAGTACGGGTGGGCATCCAAGTATTCGATCACGGCCGCCCATGGCCGCAACTCTCGCCTCGATGAGATGCAGGCCGCGATTTTGCGCGTCAAGTTGCCCCTGCTCGACGCGGGTAACCAGCGGCGTCGCGACATTCACGCGGTGTACGAAGCGGCCCTGGCGGCCGGTTCACCCAACCACGGTCTGCGTCTGGTCAATCACGCCAACGAGCGGTTCATCGCCCACCTCGCCGTGCTCGAAACCGACGATCGTGCGAGTGCGCGGGCCGCGCTCGATGCTGCGGGCATCAAGACCGATGTGCACTATCCCATTCCCGACCACAAACAGAAGTGGCCTGACTTCACTCCGCGTCACATGCCGCTCGACGCGACTGATCGAGCCGCCGAACGCATCTTCTCGGTGCCGATGTTTCCCGAGCTCACCGATGCCGAGGTCGCCCGCGTTGCCGACGGGTTGAGCGCGCTCTAATGCCGGCCGACGCGAACATCGCACGCCTGATTGACTTGCAGGAGCATGTCGATCAACGCGGGCGTTTGGTCGTGACCGAAGTGGGCAAGACCCTGCCCTTTGACGCGGCACGAATGTTCGTCATTTCGGGCGTTCCCGAGGGCGAGCCGCGGGGCATTCACGCTCACAAACAGTGCCATCAGTTTCTGGTGTGCGTGAGCGGCAGCGTGAAGGCGATGGTCGACAACGGGGATGTGCGCCAGGTCGTGACCCTCGACCGACCAAGCATTGGCTTGCACATGCCGCCACTCACGTGGGGGGCGCAGTATGACTATTCCGACGACGCCGTGCTCGTCGTTCTCGCCTCGCACGCCTACGACGCCAATGACTACATTCACGACTACGACGAGTTCGTGGCGCTTATGACGGCGAGCGGTGGAGCCGATAGCGCGTGAGTCTCACCATCTCGGTCGCCCTCGCCACGCACAACGGCGCGCGGTTCGTTGCCGAACAAGTGCGCAGCATCCTGGCTCAAACGCGCCTGCCGCGTGAGATTGTGCTGTCGGATGACGCGTCGAGTGACGACACGGTCGCCATTGTGCGTCACGAAATCGACGCCTTCAACGCCGCACGCGCAACGCCGATTGCGCTTGTTGTTCGCGAGAACTCGCCCGCACTCGGTGTGACGAAGAATTTCGAGCAGGCCATCTCGCTGTGCACGAGTGATCTCGTGGCGCTGTGCGACCAAGACGATGTGTGGGTGCCAGAGAAACTGGCGCGGATGGCCGGAGAATTTGACTCGCGACCCGATCTCACCCTGTTGCACGCGAACTTAACCCTGGTGGATGCCGGCCTCCAGCCCCTCGGTGCAACGCTGTTTTCGGCGTACCACGTGAGCCCGTGGGAGCGTTCGTCCATTCACTCCGGCCGCGCGATTGACGTTTTCGTTCGGCGCAACCTTGTCACGGGCGCGAGCACGATGTTTCGTCGGAGCCTGTTTGACCTCGCGACTCCGTTGCCGCCCGCGTGGGTGCACGATGAGTGGCTGGGCATCGTTGCTGCGGTGAGTGGTCGGGTGGATTGTCTCGAAGAACCACTCGTGCTCTACCGCCAACACGGCGGCAACCAAATTGGCGCGGCCACGATGAATCTGCGCCATTACATCGGCCGCATGATTTTTTCGCGAACGGAACGCAACGCGCGATTGCTCGACCGGGCGACGCAGATGGCGGAACATCCGGTATTCGTCGACCGTCCTCAGATGCACGCGGTGGCCCTCGACAAGCTCGCGCACGAGAGCGCACGGTCACAATATCCGGCGTCGCGGTGGCGCCGATTCGCGCCCATATCGCGCGAACGCGCAACGGGTCGTTACCGTCGTTTTGGTCTCGGACTTCAAGACATCGCCCGTGACCTCATCCAACCGGTTTAGTCGCGGTCTACCATGGTCAACATGTCTACTTCGGGTGCGCCGGTGATTCCGTTTTCGCGCCCCTACCTGACGCCGAGTGAGATTCCCAATGTCACTGCCGTATTGGAGTCGGATCACTCGCACGGCGACGGCCGATTCACCGCGTCGGCGTCGGCGCGCCTGGTCGCGCTGACCGGCGCACCCAAGGCCCTCCTCACGACGTCGGGTACACACGCCCTCGATCTCGCGGCCCGACTGCTCGACCTAGGGCCCGGCGATGAGGTCATCATGCCGAGCTTTACGTTCTCATCGGGTGCCACATCCATCGTGTCGACGGGCGCAACCCCCGTGTTCGTGGACGTCGATGCACGCACGGGCAACATCGACCCGGCGCGAATCGCCGACGCACTCACTCCACAGACCAAAGCCATTTCGGTCATGCACTATGGCGGCGTACCGGTGGACATGGCGCCCGTGCTCTCGCTCGCCCGCGAGGCGGGTGTGCCCGTCATCGAAGACAATGCCCACGGCCTAGCCGTCTCGACTGCCCTTGGCACGCTCGGCACGTTGGGGTCGCTGGCGATTCAGAGTTTTCATGACACCAAGAACGTGCACTGCGGCGAGGGTGGAGCCTTGCTCATCAACGACGAGTCGTTGGCCGAGCGCGCGGAGATCATCCGCGAAAAGGGCACAAATCGGTCGCGCTTTTTGCGCGGCCAGGTCGACAAATACACCTGGGTAGATCAGGGATCGAGCTACCTTCCTGCCGAGATAAATGCCGCCGTGCTGGATTCGCAACTCGAGCATTTCGACGAAATTCAGGCCAAGCGCTTCGGGGTGTGGAATCGCTACGCGAGTGAGCTGTCCGACTGGGCGAGCCGCAACGAGGTGACCCTCATGGACCCGCCAGGCGGTGTGCACGCCGCACATGTGTTTTACCTGCACACCCCGACGGCCGCGTCACAGCAGGGTCTGCTGGCCTACCTGCGCGAGAAGGGCATCATCGCCACGTTCCATTACGTGCCCCTTCATTCGAGCCCGGCGGGACAGAAGTTTGGTCGCACGACCGGTGACCTCGTGCACACCGATTCGTTTGCGAGTCGACTCGTGCGCGTTCCACTCTGGACCGGGCTGACACCCGCCGAAATCGATCGCATTGTGGATGCCATCACCGCGTTTCGGGTGACCGCGTGAGTCGCGCGGGCGGTGCGGGTGGGAGTGCCGCGTCCCGCGCGCTGAACAGCTTGCGCGATGAAGGACTTGCGTCGCTTGCGTGGCGCGCTGGAAAACGACTGTCGAGTCGCAGTGACCGATACGCGAGCATCCCGCTCGAATCTGTCTATCGCGATGATGTCATCGCGGTTGACTGGACCGTTGCGCGCGATTTCAACTCGGGCAAGGTCGTCGCCCCGGCAACGGGCTACAACATCGCGTGGGTGATTTCACCACCCAGCGCCATCGGTGGTGGACACCACAACGCGTGGCGGTTCATGAAGTTTCTCGAAGAGGCGGGGCACAACCTCACGCTCTACTTCTATTCGGCGCCGGCGTTTCCCAAATTCTCTGTGGCCGGCATTCGCCGCATGCTCGAAACCACCACGGCCTATCCCCAGCTCCAGGCCGACATGCGCATGTATTCGCCCGAGACGGGCATCGAAGGGGACTATCACGCCATCGTTGCCAGCGACTGGGCGACCGCCTACGCGGCGTATCGCTACCCCGGTGAGGCAAAGCGTTTCTATTTCGTTCAAGACTTCGAGCCCGTATTTTTTCCGGCCGGGTCCGACTACGTCGTTGCCGAAAATTCCTACCGTTTGGGTTTTCACGGTTTGACCGTTGGGCCGTGGCTCTCGCAGAAGCTTGCGCGCGATTTTGGAATGGCCGCCGACCACTACGACTACGCCGTCAACTCCTCGTTTTATGCGCGCACGAATGACGAACCGCGCAGCGACGTCATCTTCTACGCGCGACCGACGACCCCGCGGCGGGCCACCGAATTCGGCCTGCTGGTGCTCGAAGAGTTTCATCGGCAACGACCCAAGGTCACCATCCACATTGCTGGCTGGGACATGTCGACCTACGACGTTCCGTTCCCCTACGTCAACCACGGGGCCATGGATGTGCGCGACCTGCCTGCCCTCTACAACCGATGTGCCGCGGCACTCTCGATTTCGTTGACCAGCTCGTCGCTGTTTCCCTTCGAGGTGATGTCGTGCGGTGTGCAGCCGGTCGTCAACGATGCCGACAACACGCGGGTTGCGCTGGGCAACAACAAGCACATCGATTTCGTGCCGTTGAGTCCGCAGGCGATGTCACGCGCGCTGATTGCCGCCATCGACCGTCCCGACCAGGTGGCCCACTCGCGCAAGATCGCGGCGTCCTTCGGTGATTCCGGTTGGGCAGACTCGGGCGTGCAGTTCCTCGACGCGTTCACGCGCGTCATGACACGGGGCAAGTAGGGCACGCGTGGCGCGCACCTCGGCCGGCTCGCTCGACGTCACGGTCATCATCCCGACGTATAACGGCGAGGCGTACCTCGAGCGAATTCTCGATGCGCTCGCGACGCAACGGCTCGTTGTTGGAGGAAGCGCCGCAAACGCTGGCAAACCTGGCAAACCTGGCAAACCTGGCAAGCCCGGCACCTTCGAGGTGCTCATCATCGACTCGGGATCGACCGACCATACTCTCGACATCATCGCCGCACGCGATGGCTCGGTCGGACCCGCCCCACTTCGTCTGCACGAGATTCCCAATCACGAGTTCGGTCACGGCAAGACACGCAATCTCGGGGCCGAGCTCGCGCGCGGTCGCGTGCTCGTCTACCTCTCACACGATGCCGTGCCCATCGGACCCGACTGGTTGACGAACCTGATTGAACCGCTCGAAAGCGGGGTTGCGCAGGCCGTCTTCGCACGCCACATTGCGCGACCCTGGTGCCCGCCACTTCTCAAGTACGAAATCGAGGCGGTGTTTGATCGGTCTGGACCCCGCGATCGCGTGTCCATTGAGCGACTCTTGCCCGCCGAACTCGCCGCGCCCGACTCGGTGGCCGACCTCGACGTGCGGTCGTTCTACTCCGACGTCGCGAGCGCAACCACCCGGGCGTTCTTGACGCAGATCATCCCGTATCAAGACGTGCCCTATTCCGAAGACTTCGCGTTTGGCCATGACCTGCTCGTGGGCGGATACGCCAAGGCCTACACGCCCCTCG
>CANGKD010000096.1 GCA_947454495.1 Actinomycetota bacterium | reverse complement strand
GGCGAGCTCGCGCGGGTCGGTTGCCGTGAGTTCGGCCACACCCATGCCGCCGAATCGATCGAACAGGGCGGTCACGGCGCGCTCGAGTTCGACGGTGTCGGCCGACGGAAGCAGAACGCCGAGGCGCTGCGTGGCGGTCACCCAGGCGCGGGCATCCCGACTGACGACGGCAAAGATGAACTGCTGAAGGCCATCGCGCAACTCGGTGCTAATTTCGCCCATCATGCCGAAGTCGATGTAGGTCAGCGTGAAGTCGACGCCAGAACCCGGGGTGCCGGGCGTGACGAAGATGTTGCCCGGATGCGGATCCGCGTGAAAAAAGCCGGCGACGAAAATCTGTTGGAACGTGGCACGCGCAAGTTCGGCGGCCACGGCATCGGGATCGATTCCCGCGGCGAGCAGGGCGGGCACGTCGTTGATCTTGATCGCGGTGACGTCGCTCAACGTCAGCACACGGCGTGCGCTGCGTTCCCACACCACGTCGGGTGTGGCGATTCGTGGGTCGGCGACAAAAATTTCGGCAAACCGTTCGACGTTGACTGCTTCGTTGAGATAGTCAATTTCTTCGCGACTCGTGGTCGCAAACTCTTCGACGAGAGCGGGAGCATCGGCGCGGCGGTTGACCAGTTTCACGCGCGATAGCCACCGGCCGACGCGACGGAGTGCCGTGAGGTCGACCTCGACAATTTCTTCGATGCCGGGTCGAAGCACCTTCACGACAACATCGGTGAACCCAAGGTCGGTAGCAATTCCCGGCGACAGGCGCGCCCGGTGTGCTTGACCGAGTGAGGCGGCCGCGATTGGTGTGCGGTCGAACCAGTCGAACGCGACGTCGAGGGGCAACCCGAGCTCGCGCTCAATCTGGGCGACAATCGAGTCGAATGGTTCGGGCGCGACTTCGTCTTGCAAGCCCTCGAGTTCGCGCGTGATTTCGACCGGCAACACGTCGAGGCGTGACGACAGAAACTGCCCCACCTTGATCATCAGCCCGCCGAGATCGGCAGCGAGCACGTGAAAACGGCGTGCGAGTTTTTGAATTCGACGGATGCGCCCGCGCGCCGAAAACTTTGCGAGCCCAAAACGAGGCAACACGAGCTCGAACCACCACGACTGCGCGAGGGCGAGCGAGGCGAATCGCGTGATACGTCGGTAGCGGGCGCGTAATGCGCGAATGTTCCGCGGATTGGAACCCCAGTCGGTCGACTGCGAGTCCGTCGGCACCGGTTAGTCCTCGGCGAGAATCGCGTACAACTTGCGTCGCGTCTCGTCGAGCAGTGCCGCAGCCCGCTCCTTTTGTTCGCGCGTGCCTGTCTGGGCAACCGCGGTTGCGGCCTGAGCGAGCTTCGCACCCGACTTCGGAAGTGCGCTGTTGGTGTCGTCCCAGGTGGGCAACTTCCAATCGCGCATGAAGTCTGGTCGAGAACCTGAGTGCGAACCGGGTCGGCGTGACGACGTGGATGCTCCGTCGCCCGCACTCGAGGAGGCGCTCGACGCCGCCGCCTCGCGGCCGGCGTCGGTGAGCGTGTAGGTCGTGCGCTCGCCCTTTACTTTGGCGGAGAGCAGGCCCTCGTCGGTGAGCTGGGCAAGAAGTGGGTAGATGTGGCTGGCGGCGGGGATCCATTCGCCGTTGCTCGCTTCGCCAATCGACTGCATGATTTGGTGGCCGTTCTTCGGCTCGTCGGCGAGCGCGGCAAGGATGCCTGCTCGCAGGTCTCCGTGTGAGTCACCCTTGGTGAGGTTGCTCGCGAAGCGACCAAAGTCGCTCGACATAACGGCGTCGCGAATGTTCTCCACCGCATCGCGAATGTCTGAACCGATGTTGGATGTATTGGCCATGACCGTATCCCTTCGGGAAGTTCGAGCGGCCCCGGGTCGGGCGCCGCGCGTCTACCTCAAAAACGATACGCCTGCTGGCTGGGTGGGAGGTGCGGGTATTCATCGCCACTCGTGAATCTCCGCTCAGGCTAGGCCTTCTTGACAACGCTCGATTTGAGTTGCATCTGACCGATGCCGTCGACTTTGCAGTCGATGTCGTGGTCGCCGACGCCCTGCACGAGTCGAATGTTGCGCACCTTGGTGCCGACCTTGATACCGGCCGTGCTGCCCTTGACCTTGAGATCCTTGATCACCGTGACGGTGTCTCCGTCGGCGAGCACGTTACCAACTGAGTCGCGGATGACCCACTCCCCTTCTGCGCCCCACTCATCGTCTGTCGTGCTGGCATCGTCGCGGCTCCACTCGTGGGCGCACTCGGGGCACACCAGTAGGGCATCCAGTTCGTAGACATTTTCGCTCGCGCATGCTGGGCACGGAGGGAGAACGGTGTCGGTCATGGGTTCAGATTACTCAGTTTCGTCAAACGCCTTTTCGAACGAGACATTAGGGCCCATCTCATTTATTGCTTCGTCAAAGGCTCGAATTTCGACCACATCGTTCTGTCGAATAATGTCCTCAACCAACTGAATCGTTCTTGAGCTGGGCTCATCTCCGGGGAAATACTCGGCGTATAGATCGATTGCGTCTCGGACTGCGTCGATTTCACACGCCTCAATTAGTAGCTCAATATCGCGCGTATCTCGCCCGGGCCGCCCTGCTCGTAGTTTCATCGCGAGAAGCGATGAAATATCGGCCAACTCGATTTCGAGGAGCCCGATTTGTTCGAATGGTTGCCATTCAACAAGCTTTCCGAGCGCCGGTATTGCGTCTGCACGAGAGACATCGAAGTTGAACCATTTCGCGGGCCACTGTTCCTGGGCCGCCACCCTACCGGCCGCCGAGGTCAGCTCATCGGCGCGGTCATGAGCGAAACGCACAGCATCGATGTCACAGGTGACGCCACGGTCAAAGCCATGAAGGGTCAAGGCGGCTCCGCCTACTAGCCGGAGATGGATAGGTTCCGAACTTGCTAATTCAGTCGACAACTTCGTCAATGCGAGGATTATGTGCTCGCGCTCCATCTCAAACATCGTCACACGCTAGCGAACGTTTCGGGCCAGACGAGCACGTTACGCACAAGGAACTCAGACGGAACCGCAGACGGCGGCGGCACTGGATCTGCGGCGTGAACTCGGAGGAATTTGGGCTTTGAGAGTGACCGCGCTGGTTGGGTCACCCATTCTGGTGAAGGGATGTGTTCCGCGTTCAAACGCCACTCGACGAGGGCAGCAATGGCCGCATCCCAAACGGGATGACCAGTCGTCGCAGGTTCGAGAAGAGCAATGAGTGCTCGGCGCAATCCGTGCTCGTCATTTAGCGCGTCGTTGAGTTGAATGAGTGCCCTCAGCGCCCGGTCGTTGTCGCCTCGTGCCAGTTGCGCCGCGATGCTCGTCGCGGCAATGACGGCGATATCGGTTGGCGTCGGTGCAACGGCCAGGTGATTTCCCGTCGCACGAATCAGCCGGTCAATGGTCTCGAAATCAGCATGCCGGCCATTTTCGATTCGTGAAATTGCGCTCTGATAAACCTGTGCTTTTGCAGCGAGCGCCAGCTGCGTCTGTTTACTGGCTCTGCGGGATGCGCGCACAAGAGATGCTGCGTTTGCCATGAGGGCACCTCCCAAAATATGTAACCTAAGACATATTATCCTGACGCGTCTGCCTTCTTCTTTTTCCCGAGCTTCTTTGCCCACGCGAGAAGCTCGCTCTCGAACACCTTCTTCATGGCTTTTGCGTCGAGTGCACCATTTACCCCGGCAAACTTGCCTTGGCTGATCTGTCCGCACACGGTGGCCCACGCATAGCCCATGGCCGCAGTGAAGGCGGCGGCCGTGGTCGCACTTATTGCGCCACCGATGATTGAGCCTGCGCCGGGGATCAGCTTGAGCAGACCGGTGACCGCGCCGCGACCCGCAGCCGTCGCAACCGACGTTGCGACGATGGCCGACATGCCCGCGGTCTCCTTGGGGATACCGTAGATGGCCGAAATTCGCGCCATGAGGGCGAGCTGGGTGGGAACAATGAGCGCGGCATCCGCAATCGGAATGGGCGTTGCCCCGATGAGCCCCGCACCTGACGACGCGACTCCAATCGCTACCTGGGCGGACTTCCACTTTCGGGCGAGGTCGATTTGCTGGGAGGCGATGAGAGCGGCCTGCGCTCCTTCCGGAGCGACGCGAAAGGTGGCATCGAGTAATTCCCCGAGCCCGTGCTCGACCTGACTCGTGAACTCGTCGGATTTCGCCATGACCATGATGGGGCGACCGCCGTCGATGGGCAGATCGAGCGAGGCGATGTGATCGGCGAGAGCGAGCGCATCCTCATGGAATTGACCGTCGCGCGAGGCAACCTGAGTGAGCACGAGCACGACCGGCAAATCGAGGCTGTGCAGTCGGCGCACGAACTCGGCCTCGGTGTCTTCAAACCGGCGGTCGGATGCGCGCACGCAGTACCACGCCACGTGCACCTGCTCGGCCAGCGGCTTCGTGCGCATGTCCGCGAGGTAGCGACCGAGTTCCGCAATGATTTGGTCGGTGCCCGTGCCAATCTCGAGACCGCGCGTGTCGATCAGGCCAAAGAATCCGGCGCGATGCAGATAGAGGTGGTTCGACTGCGTGACGGGTTCACCGATGCCGGTCGGGGCGACCTCCTCGCCGAAGACCGCGTTAATGAGCGTTGACTTGCCCGTACCGGTCTTGCCGAAAATCGCCAAGTTGAAGCGGCCGATTTTTTCGGCCTCCTCTTGGTATTTCTCGAGAAAGTCGCGCTGGGATTCTTCTTCAGTGCTCATGCAATCCCCTATCGGTCCCCGTCGGGGTTCTCGTCCCAGCAAACCACACGAAACGAAAAAGTCGCCTTGAAGGCGACTTGTCATTTCGTGCCCCTGGAGGGTCCCCGGCGCGATGCTGACGCATCGCAACCGCCGTGGGCCCATCGAACCCGGTTCGAGACTTACTTCAAATAGCGCGAATTTCACCCACCCTATGAGCGGGTGAAATTCGTGCCCCTGGAGGGACTCGAACCCCCAACCCTTTCCTTAGGACGGAACTGCTCTTCCATTGAGCTACAGAGGCTGGCATGCCAAGTTTAGGGAAGAGAGTGACCGGGAATGATCTCACGTACGTAGGTTCGACATTTATGCCAGCGCCGTAGCCCGAGTGTTAGCCTGCTTGAGGAAACTTTGGGACTTAGGCAGGGATCTTCATGACGAGCGATGCTTTTGAAAGCGAAATCGAAATTCTTGCCGATGGCGACGGAATTGCATTTTTTGGATCCGGCCACGAAATCGACTTGTTTCTTTCCAGTTCGGGCGTTGCATCTCTAGACATCGGTCGAAATAGAAATTTCGAGGGACTCCTTGGTCAAGCAGCTAGCCTTGCGCAAACGGGTTCTCAGATTTCTGAAAATTCGGGCCGCTGGATCAAGCTCACAAGAGAATCAGCGAAATTGCGCCAATTGCTTCCCACCATGTCTGGTTCGAACGGAGGCGTGAGTAGAGCGATTCTCACGAGCAACGGCAAGACGTCAAAAATCCTTGAGTTCGTCAACCCCGGAAAACTTGGGTCGTTGCTGACCAATCCCGCCATTCTT
>CANGKD010000095.1 GCA_947454495.1 Actinomycetota bacterium | reverse complement strand
GGTGATCATGAGGTCGGCGCCGGTCGCCCTGACCTCGACGGCGCGTTCCGCAACACGCGCCATAAACTCGCCCAAGTGGGTGACGGCGTTGATGCCGTTGTCGGGTTGCGAACTGTGACTCGCTCGGCCGGCAAACGAGACCTTGACCACAGCGAATCCCCGCAGTGAGCGCGCGAGTGCGAGGTCGGTGGGCTCGGCAATCAGGCACACACGGGGGTGGATGCCCAACTCGGGCAGGGCCGCAATCACGGCCTCGCTACCGAGGCTGGCATCCTCTTCGTCGGCAACGAGTGCCAGCACGGGGCGAACCGGAGCGCTCACGCGCACCAGTTCCTCGGCCGCAACGACCAGTGCCGCCACGCCGCCTTTCATGTCCGCGGCCCCGCGGCCACATAGTCGCTCACCTTCGACGCGCGCGCTAAATGGGTCGGTCATGCCGGAAACTCCGACGGTGTCTAGGTGCCCGTTGAACGCGACATACGGCGCATCTGCGGGTCCGGGCGCAATCGCGACGAGGCTCGGTCGGTCGGTTCGGCCCGGCGCGTGCACGACGTGCGTCGCAAAGCCGGCTGCCGCCAGTCGGGTCTGCAAAAGGGAAACAATCTCAGACTCGCCGGCGGCCCCTTTGACGAGGCTTGGGTTCACGCTGTCAATGCCGACAAGTTGCGTGAGAAGGTCGACGGCGCGCGTGCCAATCGTCGTCATGTGCGCGGCGCGTTTCGCGGGGGCTGCCGCAGCGAGCCCAGTGACTCAAACGCACGCCCCGCTTCGATGAGAGCGCGGTCGTCGTAGGCGCGGGCCGCGAAAGTGAGGCCGACGGGCATGCCAATGTCTGACATCACGCCCATCGGAACTGTCAACGTTGGCACTCCCATGTGGCGAATCGCATAATTGCCATTCGAGAAGAGCACGCCGTTGCGCCACGCGATGTCAGCCGACGCGACGTTGGTATCGGCATCCGCCGGACCCACGTCGGCATTCGACGGAAAAGCCACCAGGTCGTAGCCGTTCTCGTTCATCCACGATTCCCACAGCTGCTCACGAAGTTGTTCGAGCGCGCGAAGTCCATCGGCATAGTCGGGTCGAGTGTGCGGATGCGCGATACCGGCCTTCGCCAATCCCACCGTGACCCGGTACCGCTGGTCGTAGTCCTCGACCTCGGCGTAACGGTCGGGCAACGACCCGGGCGGCGGCGGAAAGATCTTGTCGGGGTCAACGTCGCCCAACCGCGCGCAGTCGGGGTCGCCGTTGGCGACGAGAAAGTCATCCCAGCCAAACGCGAGAAGTTCGGTGAACTCGAAGTGCATCCAGCCCGGCGGCAACACCCCGAGGTCTTCGATCTTTTCACCGGCGGGCACGCCGCCCTCGTACTGTTCAATCAGGGGCAGGTCGGTTAGTACGACCTCGGCGCCGAGGTCACGCAACCGTTGTGCAGCCGATTCCCACAATTGCAGGATGCTCGCGCGGGTTTCGATGTCCATCGCCTCACCGTCGCCGACGTACACACGCGGCACGGCAACGCGTTTGCCGGCAAGGGCACCCGAGGTGGGCGACTCGGCGCGCGCCGACCACGAGCTCGGCGCCTGCTCGAGTGGCACGGGCAACTCTACGAACGGCTGGTCGAGCCAGAAATCACCCCGCGGTGTGGGGTCGACCTGAGTGAGCGGATCCAGTAGCTGGCACAGGTCGGCCACCGTGCGCGCATACGGTGTCACCACGTCGCGCAAGGCAAAAAGGGGCCACACTCCACGCATCGAAATCACGCCACGCGACGGCGTGTAGGTGACGACCGAATTGTTTGAGGCGGGCGACCGACCCGATGACACGGTTTCGCTCCCGAGCGAGAAGGCGCCGAAGTTCGCGGCGACGGCGACCCCGGACCCCTGTGACGAGCCAGACGCGAAGGCAGCGGCCAAGAAATTGGAGTTATAGGGAGATTCCGCACGCCCGTGCACACCTCGCTGCATTCCGCCGTCCGCCATCGGTGGCATGTTGGTGCGCCCGAGCAAGACGGCACCCGCTCGACGGAGTTGTTCGACTGCGAACGAATCTTCGTTGGCTCGCAGATGCTCAAACGCGGGAGACCCAGCGGCAACCGTCATACCGGCCACGCGATAGCTGTCTTTGACCGTGTACGGAATTCCGTCGAGTCGTCCCCGGGATTCGCCTCGAGCGCGACGTTCATCAGAGGCCCTCGCCTCGGCGAGTGCGTCTTCGTTGAGTACCGGAACGGCGTTGAGCAACGGGCCCATCGCGTCAAACCGCGCAATGCGATCGAGGTAGTACTCGACGAGCTGCACGCTCGTGGTCCGGTGCTCGCGGAGGGCATCCGCAATGTCGTTAATGCTCGCCTCAAAAGGATCAAACCCGGTCATCGATGGCCTCCCGTGACTCACGCTAGCAACCGTGACAGGCTAGTCGTATGGTCAACGGAATCTTCATCAATCTCCCCATCGAAAACCTTCGGCGCTCGGTCGATTTTTTCACCGCGCTCGGCTTCACGTTCAACGCACAATTCACCAGCGACGACTCGACGTGCATGATTATCGGCGAGAACATGTATGCCATGTTGCTCGAGAAGCCCCGCTTTGCCGAGTTCATCGATAAGCCGATTGCCGAACCAACCACGAGCGAGGCCCTGCTGTCGATGTCGCTCGGCTCGCGCGACGAGGTCGCGACAATGGTGGAGGCCGCTCTGGCCCGCGGGGCACGCAGCTACATGGAACCCCGCGACTTAGGGTTCATGTTTTCATGGGGATTCGAAGACCTCGATGGTCACATCTGGGAACCGTTCTGGATGGACCCCGCACACGTGATGTGACGCTCATTTCTTGGGCTGGACGAGAACTACGTCTTCGCACCCGCGCCCGCGACGACGCGCACGGCGAAGATTCCCGCAACGATGAGCATCACGCCCGGCAGCAACATCGCCATCGGTAGCCCAACGGCACCCGATAGGAGGCCGATGACACCGGGACCGAAAACGAACGCGAGACTGCCCACGGCGAAGACGCGCGGCAACACGACCGCGGGCGGATAGCCCGAACGTGCCGTGGCCGACACGAACGCCGGATACACGGGGCCGACGCCCCACCCGGCAACGAAAAATCCGAGCGCGGCGACGAGCAGGGTTGCGACCGGAGCCGAGCCGCCCACTGAGTGCGAGATCTGGATACTGGCCATCCAGATGATGGCAGAGACGATCGCGCTCGCACGAACAAAACGACCTTCACCAAACCGCTGGCCAAGTCGGGTGGCGGAGAAGCGACTAATGACGATTCCCGCTTGAAACGTGAAGAACGGCACGAGATACAGCGGCGCGCCAATCAAGAAGTCGTCACGACTGAGAATGGCGCTCCAGTCGTTGACGGAGAACTCTGCGGTCGTCGTCGCAAACAGCCCGAACGCCGTGAACCAAAAGAGGAGCGTGCCCTTTCCGATCCATTTCATCGGCGGGTACTTTTCTGTCGTTGCCACGGCGTCGACAGGCGAGAGTCGAGACGCCGCAATCATGATGGCGATTCCCACCGTGGCACTAAGCCCCATCACATACGCCTCGGTGGTGAGTGTGGTTAGCAGAGCCGTGCCAACCAAGATTGCGGTGACGGAGCCCAGGTTTGCAATAGCCGTGAGTGAGTTGAGCTGGTTGCCGAAACCCGCGTCGCGCAGGTTGTTTGCCTGGGTCGTGATCGCCGTATTGATGATGAACGTGCAGAACGAACTGAAGGCCAGACCCAGCAGGAGCATTCCCACGTTGCCGGCAAACGCGATGAGTGCATTCGACGCGACCATGGCGGGCATCGCGACCAACACGGCCCGTCGCGACCCGAGTCGAGCGATGATGCGCGCCACGACTCCCGAAAGGAAAAGACCCACCACGCCGACCACCATGAAGCAGGCGCCCAATTGATCGACGGTCAGGTCGAGGCGATCTTTGATGTCGGGGATGCGCGGTGCCCAGGTGAGGTACCCGATCGACATGAGGAAGAACGCCCAACGAAGTGGCGGGATGATGGTCGAAGACGTCACGGGAAACTTTCTTTCGGGAGCGACGAAAGCCTAGGGAAAAAGTGCGAGTAATGTGCTTCTCATGTTTCTTCACGAATTGAACTGGCTTGCCATCGTTGTTGCCTGGATTGTGGCGTTTGTTGCCGGAGCACTCTGGTTTGGACCGAAGACCTTCTTCCCCGTGTGGTGGAAGGCCATGGGTCGCAAACCTGACGAAGCTGCCGGGGGTAGCAACATGGGCGTGATTTTCGGGGCAACCGCAGTGGGTGCGCTCGTCGAAGCGATTGCCGTGGCCTCGGTCATCCACTTCGTTGCCCTTTCCGACCCGTCTTTCGGACCACTCAACGGCGCCCTGACCGGGTTCTTGCTGGGTGTCGGACTGGCTGCCGCGTCATCGCTCAGTCACCGTCTCTTCGCCGGTCACGGTTTCAAGGTGTGGCTCATCGAAGTGGGCAGTGATGTGCTCAACCTCACCCTGATGGGCCTGATCATCGGCTGGTGGCGCTAACCGTCACCCGCCCTGACATCGGTCTGATTACTTGACCTGATTGACGGTGAGAATGACCGAGGGAATCGCGGGTCGATCCGGATTGGTTTGAGCAGCCTGGGACCACAGGTTGGTAAACGAGCCATCCGCCGACCACATCAGTTGATATGTGTCACAGGTGGGGTTGCAGGTGACCGGAACGAAGAAGTTCCACGCCGCAACTTGGCGCTGTCCGTTGGCGACAAGAGTGATATCGGTGTTCGTGTTCGGCTCGTTCACGCCGTTCTTGCGCAGCCAGAGGCTGACGATGTCGGGTGACCCGCCCTGCGTGCGAACGAGTTGCGCAGAGAACGCGATGTTGTACTCACCGGGGTGCGTGAAGGTGAGATAGGAGGCGCGACCACTCGCGTCACCCAAACCTGAGGTGACCGATACGCCCTGGTTATTGGCTGTGTCTGCCTGGCCCAAATAAACGGGGTAGGCGGTGTTGGTGGCCGATGAGATTCCCCCGGCGGGACCTTGCGTGGTGACGTCCCAGAAGTTTCCCGAGTCGCCAAAGCCGGTGATTGTGCCCGGGATGCCCTGCGGACCCTGTGCACCTTGCGCACCCGTCTCGCCCGCCGGTCCTTGGGGTCCGGGCGTGCCTTGGGGACCGGGGGATCCGGTCGGCCCGACGAGTGAGGCCAAGAACACAAGTTCTGACCCGACATGTCCCTGCGCCAGCCAGACTTGGTAGGCGCTCAAGCCCGGGGCGCCGGGCTCACCGGCTGCGCCTGTGGCACCCGGCGCGCCAGAGGGTCCAGCATCGCCGGCCGTGCAGGTACCCGCCGCACCGGTGGCACCCGTAGCACCGGTGGCGCCGGTGGCGCCGACGAGCGAATCGAGGAAGTCGCTCTGCGTTCCCACGTTGCCCGCGGCTCGCCACGCGTCATAGGCGCTCGCACCCGGGGCGCCGTCGACGCCAGACAGGTAATCGAAGAAGTCGTTGAGCGTTCCGGTGTTGCCTTCGAGAATCCACAGGTCATAAGCGCTCACGCCGGCCGCCCCGTCGGCACCGCCGAGACCCTGCAGTGACGCAAGAAAATCATCGGGAGTTCCCGTGTTCCCCGCGTCGAGCCAGAGTTGGTACGCGCTCTTGCCTGTCGCTCCCGTCGCCCCTGTCGTTCCAGC
>CANGKD010000094.1 GCA_947454495.1 Actinomycetota bacterium | reverse complement strand
GATTCTGACTTCGGCCGCGGCGTCGACGCAGACCACGATTCTGCCGACCGCGCGCGCCGCACTTTCGATGGCGGCGTTCAAGGCGCTGCCGAGTCACTTCACCAAGATCCACCCGAAGTTCCTCACGCCTACCTGGGCAACCTGGGGCATGGGAATCATCTCAGCGGCGTTCTACCTGCTGTTTACGCTGGTGAGCCCGAACCTCTTGCTCGCATTGATTGGTTCGATCGGTCTGCTCATCGCGGTGTACTACGGCATGACGGGATTCGCGGCGACGTGGTTCTTCCGAAAGACGTTGTTCCGCAGTGCGCGGCACTTCCTCATGCGAGGGCTCATCCCGTTCCTCGGTGGCGTGATGATGCTTGTCGTGTTCATCTACGGTCTGCAACAGTTCCTGCTTCCCGACTGGCTCACCGACAGTGATGGCAACAACGTCACCATCTTCGGTCTGGGCGCCGTGGGTGTGGTCGGTCTGGGTGCCATCGTGCTTGGAGCAATTCTCATGATCTGGTGGAACATCGTGAGCAAGGACTTCTTCCGGGGCAAGACCCTGGAACGCCGGGCCCACACTGCCGACTAGCAGAAACCACTGTTCCGGATGCCCGTCTCTCGTTCATGCGCGAGGCGGGCATCCGGCGTTATGCTTAGTGCCACAAGTTCATATCGGGCCACACGGTCGACGCGGGAGAGCTGGCACGCAACAAGGCCAGCACCGAAGGAGCAATCCTCCCCGACAATCTCTCAGGTATCTGCACCGCGTCGAACTGGCCACTCTGAAAAGTAGGGCACCGAAACCAAGTGCCTCGCCCACGGTGAAAGTCGCCGGCAGGAGAATCCGTTCCACTCGGTTCTACCGCCTCCGTCGAAACTCTCAGGCACAAATGACAGAGGGGGAGTTCTTTTTGAGATTCGTGCTGCGCACGATTACGGAGGACTCATGACCGACGCCCGATACTCACCGTTACACGACCTGCATGTCGACCTCGGAGCGAGCTTCACTGACTTTGCCGGCTGGCAAATGCCGGTGCGCTACGACAGCGACCTCGCCGAACATCACGCGGTACGCGAGCGCGTCGGCATGTTCGATATCTCCCACATGGCCGAAATCTCGGTGACCGGCGCCGATGCCGGTGGCTTCCTCGACTTCGCCGTTGCCGGCAAAATGTCTGCGTTGGCTCTGGGTCAGGCTAAGTACACTCTGCTCCTCACCGACGGTGGCACCGTCATCGATGACCTCATCATTTATCGTCTCGGTGACGAACACTGGCTGGTCGTCGCCAACGCGGGCAACCGGTTCGCCGTGCTCGACGCACTCAACGAGCGCGCCGCCGGCTTCTCGGCAACCGTTGTCGACCAATCCGACGAGACGGCCATGATTGCCGTTCAGGGGCCCAAGGCACTTGCCGTGTTGCAATCGACCATCGGCCTCGAATTGGCCGAGGCGGCCTCGGCGCGACCGGAGTCGACACTGTCCGACCTGAAGTACTACTGGACTCTCCCCGCTGTTTTCCTCGGTAACCCGGTGCTCATCGCTCGCACCGGCTATACCGGCGAAGACGGATTCGAGCTCTACATTGATGCCAGCGTGGCCGCACAACTGTGGGTCGCGCTCGCCGGAGCCGGCGCACCCCACGGCATCGTGCCCTGTGGCTTGGCCTGCCGTGACACACTTCGTCTCGAGGCCGGAATGCCGCTTTATGGTCACGAGCTCACCCTCGACATTCGACCGGCCCAAGCAGGTCTGGGCAAGGTCGTGGCCCTCTCGAAAGAGGGCGACTTTGTCGGACGCGCCGCGAGCGAAGTCGAGTTGCCCGCGGACGCACCCGTGCTCGTTGCCCTTGTCGGCGAGGGCAAGCGAGCCGCCCGCGCCGATTACGAGGTTTTCTCGGGGGAGTCGCGCATCGGTGTGGTGACCTCGGGTGCCCTGTCACCAACTCTCGGTTTCCCCATTGCGCTGGCCTACGTGCACCCGGCACACTCAGGCGTGGGCAGTGTCGTCGACGTGGATGTGCGTGGCACGCGCATCCCGTTCACCGTTTCTCAGCTCCCGTTCTACCGCCGAAAGAAGGACTAATCATGTCGAATCCCACCGATCTCCACTACACCGAAGAACACGAATGGCTCCGGGTTGACGGCGACAACGCAGTCGTCGGCATTACTGCCTACGCCGCCGAAAAACTCGGTGACGTTGTCTACGTAGACCTGCCCAAGGTTGGCGCCGCCATCAAGGCTGGCACCGTGGTGGGTGAAATCGAGTCGACCAAGTCGGTCGGCGAGCTCTACGCACCCGCCGATGGAACCGTCGTTGCCGTCAACGATGCCGTCGTCGCCTCACCCGAGCTGGTCAACAGTGACCCGTTCGGCGACGGCTGGCTCATCAAGATCGAGGTCGGTGCGTTGCCACAGTTGCTCACCGCCGACCAGTACACCGCACTCACCGGAGAATAAGACAGCGCCATGACCCAGACCGGAACCACCACGACGTCCGCGGGATCCGCATTCCGCAACCGCCACATCGGCATTGATGATCGTGCCGCACGGCACATGCTCGACCAGCTCGGCTACAGCCACCTGGAAGATCTCATCAACGCGGCCATTCCCGAGGCGATTCACGTCGACCAATTCCGGGCTCCCGGGTCATCGCTGCTTCCGCTCGCGGCCACCGAGACCGAAGCAATCGCCGAACTCCGCGAGCTCGCCTCGCGCAACACGGTTCGCCGGTCGCTCATCGGTCAGGGCTACTACGGCACCATCACCCCCGCGGTAATCAAGCGCAACGTGCTCGAAAACCCGAGCTGGTACACGGCGTACACGCCGTACCAGCCCGAGATTTCGCAGGGTCGCCTCGAAGCGATTCTGAACTTCCAAACGATGGTGTGCGACCTGACCGGGCTCGACATCGCCAACGGATCGATGCTCGATGAGGGCACGGCCGCGGTTGAAGCCATGCTGCTCGCTCGCCGCTCGACCAAGGTCGAGTCCAACGTGTTTGTTGTTGATTCCGACGCGTTCCCACAGACCAAGTCGTTGCTGCTTGCCCGTGCCGAACCGCTCGATATCGAGATCGTCGAAGTTGACTTCGCTGCGGGTGCGGATGTTCCGGCCTGCTTCGGCGCGCTGATTCAGTACCCCGGCGCCAGTGGTCGCCTCGTCGACCCGAGCGCGACCATTGACGCGGTGCACGCTCACGGTGGCCTCGCAATCGTCGCGGCCGACTTGCTGGCACTCACTCTGTTTGCCTCGCCCGCGAGCCACGGGGCCGACGTTGCCGTCGGCACAAGCCAGCGCTTCGGTGTGCCACTCGGCTTTGGTGGCCCGCACGCGGGATACCTCGCGGTTCGCTCCGGCCTCGAACGCAGCATGCCCGGACGCCTCGTTGGTGTCTCGGTGGATGCGTCGGGCGAGCCCGCGTACCGCCTCACGCTCCAGGCGCGTGAGCAGCACATCCGTCGCGAAAAGGCCACGTCAAACATCTGCACCGCACAGGTGCTCCTCGCCGTTATGGCGGGAATGTATGCCGTGTATCACGGGCCGGATGGTCTGCGCGAAATCGCCGAAGGCGTGCACCACAAGGCGTCCGATCTCGCCAGCCGACTGCGCGCCGCCGGTGTTCTTGTTGTGCACGACTCGTTCTTTGACACGCTGTTGGTGCACGTCGCTGGTCGTGCCGACCAGATCCATGCCGCCGCGAAGGATGCGGGTTTCTTGTTGCGGGAAGTCGATGGTGACCACATCGGTATCTCGGTGGACGAAACCGTCACGGCGGTTGAGATTGCCACCATTGCCGGCTTCTTCGGTGCCGGCGCCGAAGTCGCCGTTGAGAGCGCAAACGTACCTTCGTCGCTTGCCCGTTCGGTCGATTACCTCACGCACCCGGTTTTCAACTCGCACCGTTCCGAAACGAGCATGATGCGCTACCTCAAGCGCCTTGCCGACTTCGATTACGCGCTTGACCGCGGAATGATTCCGCTTGGTTCGTGCACGATGAAGCTCAATTCGGCGACCGAGATGGAAGCAGTCACGTGGCGCGAGTTCGGCGGAATTCACCCGTTCGCCCCCGCGAGCGACGTCGAGGGCTACCTCGACATGATTCGTCAGCTCGAAACGTGGCTCGTCGACGTGACGGGCTACGACACGGTGTCACTGCAGCCCAACGCCGGTAGTCAAGGCGAACTCGCGGGTCTGCTCGCGATTCGCGGGTACCACCTCTCGCGCGGTGATGCACAGCGCACGGTGTGCCTCATTCCGTCGAGCGCCCACGGCACAAATGCCGCGAGCGCCGTATTGGCCGGCATGCAGGTCGTGGTCGTCGCGTGTGACGAAAACGGAAACGTCGACCTCGACGACCTGCGAACGAAGATTGCGGAGACGGGCGATCGTCTCGCGGCCCTCATGATCACCTACCCGTCGACCCACGGCGTGTACGAGATTGCCGTGCGCGACATTGCGGCTGCCGTTCACGACGCCGGCGGACAGGTCTACGTCGACGGTGCGAACCTCAACGCAATGACCGGATTCGCCCGCTTCGGTGACTTCGGCGGCGACGTCTCGCACCTCAACTTGCACAAGACGTTCTGCATTCCTCACGGTGGTGGCGGCCCGGGCGTGGGCCCGGTCGCGGCGAAGAAGCATCTTGCGCCGTTCTTGCCCAGTCACTTCGCGATGCAGGATGCGCAACACGCGCTCGTCGACGGCACCACGGTGAGCAGCGTGCGCCACGAGGGCGCGCAGGTCTCGGCAGCGCCCTACGGTAGCCCGAGCATCCTGCCCATCTCGTGGGCCTTTGTGCGCATGATGGGTGACGAGGGAATTCGTGCGGCCACGGCGTCGGCCGTGCTCGCCGCCAACTATGTCGCCTCGCGCCTCGCCGGTCACTACCCCGTGCTGTACACGGGCGAAAACGGCCTCGTCGCGCACGAGTGCATCCTCGACCTTCGCCCGCTGACCGCGGAGACCGGCGTGACCGTTGACGATGTCGCCAAGCGACTCGTCGACTACGGTTTCCACGCTCCCACGATGAGCTTCCCGGTTGCGGGAACGCTCATGGTGGAGCCCACGGAATCAGAGGACCTCGTCGAACTCGAGCGATTCATCGAGGCGATGATTTCGATTCGCGCCGAAGCCGACGCCGTGAAATCGGGCACCTGGCCGGCTGACGACAATCCGCTGGTCAACGCTCCGCACACGGCCGCGTCCATCTCCTCGGAGTGGGCACACCCCTATTCGCGTGAAGTTGCGGTCTACCCGTTCGCCGCCAAACTCGACGCGGTCACTCGCACGCAGCGCGTTCGTGGCAAGTACTGGCCCCCCGTTCGCCGAATCGACAACGCGTTCGGCGACCGCAACCTCGTGTGCGCCTGCCCGCCGCCCGAGGCCTTCGAAAGCTAGGGTTTCGGCGTCGCGGCCGCTGCCGGGTAGGTGGCGGTCGCGAAGAGCTTCTTCACGTCGTCGCTCAGCCCGTACGCTGTCACAACCGATTGCGGTGTGTCGGAGCCGAACGCGGCGCCAACGACTGCGCTCTGCGTGACAAGTCCATTTTCGACGACGACCTCGATGACGAACTTGTCGCCCGCAATGCGGAAACGGTTGCCTTTTTCACTGAATTCGGCGCCGGTGACGATGGGATTTTGCAGAATGGCCGCCAGTGCGTGAATCGAGATGGCTTCTTCGTTGGTGAACAGTGGCACCGAGTTATCCGTCAAATTCGCTGTCGCAACACGCTCCCCAGCGGGT
>CANGKD010000093.1 GCA_947454495.1 Actinomycetota bacterium | reverse complement strand
TGTTGTGGCCGTATTGGTCTCCACGTCAAGCAACACAACGCCGCCGGTCGCGTCTGTCCACGCGATTGTTGAACCGTCGGGCGACATGGCACTGGTCAACGTGTAGGTCAGGGAAAAGCCGACCGACGTGGACGTTGGCCCGTCTGCAAACGCCGCGGTTGGCGCAACGACGGCCAGCACGGTGGCAACGAGAGCGGCAACAACGCGGAGGGTGCGGTTGGTCTTCACGGCTTTTTCCTCGCTAGGTCGACGTAATGAGGTGCAATTACCTCGCTCCACACTAACCGGTACGTCATTGAATCGTCGCGCACTAAAGCTCTGCAAAGGCTACGCGCGCTGCGCGAACGCCGTCTCGTAGAGACACACACTCGCCGCGGTCGCAAGGTTCATCGACTCGGCGTCGCCATAAATGGGCACGGCGACCGAGACATCGGCGAGCGCGAGCGACTCGGCCGAGAGACCCCGGGCCTCGTTGCCAAACAACCACGCCGTCGGGGCGTTCAAGCGACCGGATTCGCGCACCGACGGCAGGGCATCCCCGTGCATATCACCAGCGAGTACCTGCAACCCGGCGACGCGCACGGCGTCGAGGGCCGAGTCGAGTTCGACGTCGATCACGACCGGCAGGTGAAAGAGCGACCCCGTGGTCGAGCGAACAACCTTCGGGTTGTACAGGTCGACCGAGCGTCCGGTCAGAATCACGGCATCCGCTCCGGCGCT
Organism: Actinomycetota bacterium; assembly: GCA_947454495.1. GTDB lineage: Bacteria > Actinomycetota > Actinomycetes > Actinomycetales > Microbacteriaceae > RFQD01. The sequence continues at coordinate 5,037 of CANGKD010000093.1, read as the reverse complement.
GTCAGCGACGCGGATGATCGTGCCCAAGTTGCCCGGGTCCCGCACCTCTTCGAGGATTACGACGAGGCGCGGCTCATCGGATGCTCGACCGGTGCCGAGCGCGTGTTTGAGTGCCGTCGGAAACTGGTGCACCACCGCGATGAACCCCTGCGGGGTGACGGTGTCGGCCATTGCTTCGATGACCCGCTCGGAGGCGAACTCGACATCGACACCCGCGAGAACCGCCGTCTCGGCGATGTCGGTGTAACGCTCGAGTGCGGTGGGCGTGGCGTAGAGCTCGACAACGAGCTCGGGGCGATAGGCGAGTGCCTCGGCCACCGCTTGCGGACCCTCCAACAGGAAGAGCCCGGTCTCAGACCGGGCTCCCTTCTGTGAGAGCTTCGCAACCGCCTTCACGCGATCCGCGCGGGGGTTGTCGAGCATGACTTGCTAGGCCTTGACCTTCGGGGCCGACGTGTCGGCCGGAAGAGCCTTCTTCGCCGTGGCGACAAGCGACGCGAACGTCTTGGGCTCGTTCACCGCAAGCTCGGCGAGGATGCGACGGTCAACCTCAACACCGGCGAGCGCGAGGCCCTGGATGAAGCGGTTGTAGGTGAGTCCGTTCAGGCGAGCAGCGGCGTTGATGCGCTGAATCCACAGGCGACGGAAGTCACCCTTGCGGGCACGACGGTCGTTGTAGCTGTAGACGAGCGAGTGAGTGACCTGCTCCTTGGCCTTGCGGTACAGGCGCGAACGCTGTCCGCGGTAACCCTCGGCGCGCTCCAGGATTGTGCGACGCTTCTTCAGGGCGTTGACGGCCCTCTTTACTCTTGCCATTTCTTCTTATTCCTTATTCGTCGGTCGGTACAGGTAACGCGAGCGTTACTTGCCGAGAAGCTTCTTGATGATCTTGGCGTCAGCCGGAGCCATGACCTGGTCGGTGTTGAGGCGACGCTTGCGGTCACTCGACTTGACCTCGAGGTTGTGGCGCATGCCAGCCTGCTGCTTCATCACCTTGCCGCTGCCGGTGAGCTTGAAGCGCTTCTTCGTCCCGGAGTGGGTCTTCTGCTTGGGCATTGTTTCTCCTTGGGTTACTCAGCGTCTGCTGAGGGTGTGGGTGCGGCCTTGGGGGTCGCAGGCTTGGTGGTCTTGGATGCGCTCGCTGCGGCCTTTGGTGCAGCGGGTGCCTTCGGCGCTGCGGGCGCCTTGGGTGCAGCCGGCGCCTTGACTGGCTTCTCGGCCGCGGGAGCCTTTTCAGCGGCCAGGGCTTTCGCCGCCGCCGGAGCCTTTGGCGCAGCAGTGGCCTTCGGTGCGGCAGGCGCTTTGGCCGGCTTCTCGACAACCGGAGCGCTTTCGGCAACCGGAGCGCTTTGAGTGACCGGCGCCTTCTCGGCGACGGGTGCCTTGGCGGCAGGCTTGTCGCTCGGCGTCTGCTCGGCAGACTTCTCGAGACGAGCGGCCTTGGCCTCAGCCTTGGCGGCGTCGCGCTTGGCGAGCACCTCGGCGCGCGCATCCGACTTCGAACGAAGCGGACCGATGATCATCACCATGTTGCGACCGTCCACGGTGGGCGTTGACTCGATGGCACCGAACTCGGCAACATCGGCCGCGAAACGCTGCAGCAAGCGCACACCCTGCTCGGGACGCGACTGCTCACGGCCGCGGAACAGAATCATGGCCTTGACCTTGTCGCCCTGGCTCAAAAAGCTGATCGCGTGGCGACGCTTGGTGTCGTAATCGTGCTCGTCAATTTTGAGGCGGAAGCGGACCTCTTTAAGAACGGTGTTCGCCTGGTTGCGGCGGGCTTCTTTGACCTTCTGGGCGGCTTCGTACTTGAACTTGCCGTAATCCATGATCTTGGCGACGGGTGGCTGCGAGTTCGGGGCAACCTCGACGAGGTCGAGATCAGCTTCGGCAGCAAGTCGCAGGGCAACGTCGATCGCCACGACTCCGAGCTGCTCACCGGTGGGCCCGACGAGACGAACTTCAGAGACGCGAATGCGGTCGTTGGTGCGTGGATCGCTGATGGTGTTCTCCTCTTGACGAAATCTGTTGGCGCGAGTGGCCGTGAGAGAAGAGGAAGAACCTGAGAAACCTGGCACGTCGTGCACATTTTTCTCGTTCGCCGGATTTCCGACGATTACACCCTGTCTACCGATGAGTTGCCCGACCGGCGGAGTGTAAGACCTGAAGTAACCTTGAACGGTCATCAGGTGGGATTGCTCCACTTGACTCACGTTGCTCACGATTTCTCGCGGGCAACTTCACAACCTTAGCAGAGGACACACCTCGTGAGCCAATCGCACCCGCACGCATCCGATGACGACATGACACGTCAGACGCTCGACATCGCCGAAGTCCCCGCAATCGAAGTCATCGTCGAAGTTGCCGTCAACCTCATGTCGGCGGCCGCCGTCAAGTGCGGTTTGGCCGACGAGGAGGGCCAGCCCTCGATGATCGATCTCGACGAGGCGCGCAAACTCATCAACGCTCTCGCCGGGCTCATCACGGCGGCAGCTCCCGACATCAGTGACTCGCACGCGCGCCCCCTGCGCGATGGACTGCGCTCGGTTCAGCTCGCGTTTCGCGAGGCCTCTCCGATTCCCGATGAAATCGGCAAGGGTCCCGGCGAGAAGTGGACCGGACCGGTCACCTAATCACCGCAGCGCACGCCGACTGGCTTAGGCCCCGGGAATGATCTGAATCTTCATCGAGTCGATGCGCTCGGAGATAATGCTCTCCCCCGCCCACGCCGACGAGAGCGCCTGCACCGAACTCATCACGTCTTCTTGCGGAAGGTTCGGCACGAGCACAACCTGAAGAATCAGCTCTTCGCCGAAACCGCGCGCATCCGGGTCGCCCGGAACCATGCGGATCGACCGCACATACGGATCCGCGGCCACGCTCTTTTCGAACACCGCGTGTAAGTCGGGGTCGGCATGATTCGGGCGCCACGCGTGTCCCTGCGCGATGGCACGCACGGCCGGGCGACGAATGACAAACTCTGTCGCGCTCTGGGGGTCAATGACGATCCATGCGACACCCTCCGCGACGGCCGCGAGTGCCGCGCGTCGCGCGTCGACGGGCACGGGTCGCGCATCCGCTCGCCATTTCGTCATCGCGTCGACCGACGTGAACGCGGGCAGCACTTTTTGACCGTCAGGCCCGGCGACGGTCACGAGGGCAAGTTCTTGTGTTTTGTCGACGACAAGCCCGTTGGCTCCAAGACCTTCGTCACCGGCCTCGGCAACCAGCGGAACCAAAAGGCGCGACCGGGCGATCGCGCCCACGGCAGCCGCCTGAGCCGCCGCGCGCTGAGGTGCCGACGGATCATAGGAACGAAAGAGTTCGAGCGCGCTGATCACCAACGGATCGGCCGACCCGTCATCGTCGGCGCGCGCGTTGGGTTCGAAGTGGCGCCCGCTCCACGGTTGGCCGGCAGAGTCCGCGACGTTTCCGAGCTGTGTCTCTGCCTCCTCGTCGTGGCTAGGCATAGGCCAGCTCAATTGCCTCGCGCAGGGTGAACTTTCCGGCGTAGAGCGCCTTGCCGACGATGGCGCCCTCGACCCCCTCGGGCACGAGCGCCCGAAGCGCGGCGATGTCATCCAGAGACGAGATACCGCCGGATGCGACGACCGGCTTGCCCGTCTTGCGCGTGATGCTCGTGAGCAACTCGAGGTTCGGCCCGTTGAGCATGCCGTCACGCGTCACGTCGGTTACGACGTAGCGCGCGCATCCCGCATCTTCGAGACGAGCGAGCACGTCCCAGAGGTTGCCACCTTCCTGGGTCCAGCCGCGGGCAGCCAGCGTTTCGCCGCGAACGTCGAGGCCCACGGCGACGCGGTCCCCGAAACGAGCGATGGCGGATGCGGCCCACTCGGGATTCTCGAGCGCCGCCGTACCGAGGTTCACGCGGGTCGCGCCGCTCTCGAGCGCGTTCTCGAGGCTCGCGTCGTCGCGGATCCCGCCCGAGAGTTCAATCTTGACGCCCGGAACCTGATCGATCACGCGTCGAAGGAGCGCACGGTTTTCGCCTCGGCCGAACGCGGCGTCAAGGTCGACCAAGTGGATCCATTCCGCTCCCTGATTCGCCCAGTCGAAGGCGGCGTCAACCGGGTCGCCGTAGGCGGTCTCGGTGCCGAGCTCTCCCTGGGTCAGTCGAACGGCCTTGCCTTCGGCAACGTCAACGGCGGGCAAAAGTTCGAGAATGGGTGCGCTCACGAGTCCCAATTCTACGGTCGCTGATTAGAGCGAGTTCACCCAGTTGGTCAGCAAGCGGATGCCCGACTCCCCCGATTTCTCTGGGTGGAACTGCGTCGCGCTCAGCGGTCCGTTCTCGACCGCCGCAATAAATGGCTCACCGTAGGTGCACCAGGTCACGGCCGGCTGCGGAAACGGCGGAATCACGTCGAGCGTCCACTCGGTGGCAGCAAACGAGTGCACAAAGTAGAAGCGTTCCTCGGCCACGCCCGCGAAGAGGGTTGACTCCGGCGGGGCCGTGACGGTATTCCACCCCATGTGCGGCAGTATCGGCGCCTCAAGTTGGCGCACGGTTCCGGGCCACTGGTCCAGACCCGGCGTCTCGGTTCCACCCTCGACACCGAGCGCAAAGAGCACCTGCATTCCCACGCAGATTCCCAGCACGGGCCGCCCGCCCGCGAGTCGGCGTTCGATGACCTCGTCACCCCCGTGCGTGCGCAGCGCATCCATCACCGCAGCAAACGCACCAACACCGGGCACGAGCAATCCGTCGGCATCGGCGCAGGCCTTTTTATCGCGCGTCAGAACCGGGGTGGCTCCGGCGGCTTCGACCGCCTTCATGGCCGAGTGAATGTTGCCCGTTCCGTAGTCGAAGACGACGACGGTCGTGGTCACAGTGCGCCTTTTGTGCTCGGGATGCCCTGCACGAGTGGATCGAGTGCCTTCGCCTGTCGGAATGCGCGTGCGAAGGCCTTGAACTCGGCTTCGGCGATGTGGTGCGGATCGCGACCGGCCAGCACGTTCACGTGCACGGTCAGCCCCGCGTTGAACGTGATGGCTTCAAAGACGTGACGGACC
>CANGKD010000092.1 GCA_947454495.1 Actinomycetota bacterium | reverse complement strand
GTCGACAATTCTCCGGGAGTCAGGGTCACTGCAACGCCATTAAGAGCGTCGTCGTAGACCACGTCGGGCTCGACGCCGAGTGAGGAGAGCGTTTCCAAGAGATCGGACTGCGCGCCTTCGGGTACCTGGATGATGTACGTGGTTTCCGACGTGGAGGCCGAGGCGACCAGCGGTGCGACGACCGTCGTCGCTACGCCGATGCTGACGCCGAGCGCGACGACGCGACGCACAAAACTGCCCGAAATCGCCATGTGACTAGCAAACCACGTTCCAGAGGAAACTCGCGCGCGGGCGCATCAAAGAAACATCCAATATCTGGCGCGAGTCTGCCGAAAGCGACGCGCTCGTCAACCTACGATTGAGGCGTGTCCGAGACCCCCGCCCCAACGCAGCCCGCTCCAACGCCGATTGAGGCCTATGAGTTCTTTCGTCGGCGCCGCCACGAAATGGTCACACTTCCTCAGGGAAATCTCGCACTTGTTCTGACGCAATGGTTTACGGGCGAACCGGAGACGTTTGAAACGGTGTGGGGAATTTCAGGCGAATGGGCATTGGCCGCCGAACCCGAGTCGGGGTTGAGCGTACGCGCATCCCGTGATGACGGAATTTTCATTGATGACGTTCAGGTCGACGGGGTAGCGATGGTTCGAGCCAAGAATACGGTGGCACCGTCGGCAATTACGTTTGCCGATGGCAAGTCGGGTTTCGTCATCGCCAACGAGGAAGGAAACTACGCTCTCCGCGTGTGGGATCCGAATTCCCCTGACCTTGCCAACTTTGGAAAAATCGACGCCTTTGATTACAACCCCGACTGGGTAATTTCGGCAAAGTTTGAGCCAATTCCTGGAGGGCGTGCCGTCGGCGTGGACCACATTAAGGACGAGGGAAGCACCCGAGATAAGGTCGTTCCCGCGGACATCACTTTTTCGATTGACGGCGTCGAGTATACGGTTGCCGCATTTCAGGAGGGCCGTGCACTGTTGCTCGTCTTCTCGGATGCCACCAGCGGGAACGAGAGCTACTCGGTTGGTCGATTTTTAATGTGTGCACCCAACGCGGACGGCACAATTACGCTCGATTTCAATCGCGCCTATCTTCCACCCTGTGCCTTCAGCTATCACTTCAACTGTCCGATGCCCCCGGCTCAAAATCGTTTCCCATTCTCCATCACGGCAGGCGAGAAGCAGGTTCTCGACAAGTCGGGACAGCTGCTTCACTAATCTTGGAGAGCCGACTTCTCGGTGTTTGGTCGACGACCTCGACCGGGCCGTTCGTCGTTGAAGCCCCAGGCCGAGGCCTGCTTCGATGCCTCGGCGGCAAGAACATCGCCGAGCCATGCGCGCACGGCACTCGAATGATGGGCACGACTCGAGGTCACAAGCGTCTTCCGTGCATCCGACGATGATGGAGCATGTTGGCTCCACACGTCGATGTGACGACTTACACCGTCGCACGTTGTCTTCGTATCGCGGTGGGGGAGCGTGGAGGCGAGCAAGACGACATCGAGGACTTCGGACCAGTCACTGACATCTAGCGAGCCATCACCTCGAAACCACGCATCGGCAACTCGACCTCCGTCGCTCGTGAGCTCATAGAGGGGCAAATTCGTCGGTGTGGCTCCGGCACCCCGAATCAGATCGCTTGCGACGAGGCGATTTAGAGTTGCGTAAACCTGGCCAGGATTCACCGTGGATCGATGAGGAAGGCGGGTTTGGAGCTCGAACAGGAGTTGGTGCCCGTATGCCGGACCGAGCGTCAGGATGCCCAGAATTGCGTCTCGAACGCTCATACTCACCCCCCAATTCGTGTCAGAGCGACACTACTTTACGCACGAACGAGCCTGTGAATTCGCTGACGGTACAAACGCAACGAATTGCGAAGAGAAGTTGTTGCATGACACACTCGTGGGGCGCACAGTTCCTGTTGCCACCTCGAAGGTCGTTGGGGAAGACGAATCTTCGAACGAGGTAAGGCAGGAATCATGAGTGAAGAAAATACTCGGGGCGTCGTGTTCATCCACGCCGCACCGAACGCAGTGAGCCCACACATCGAGTGGGCTGTTGGTCGTGCCATCGGCATGGCCGTGAACTTTGATTGGCGACCGCAACCGCTCATTAGAGACTCCGTCCGCACGGAGTTCACGTGGTTTGGGCCGCACGGCGCCGGTTCTCTGATTGCCTCATCGCTCATCGGGTGGCGGGACGTCCGGTTTGAAATCACGGAAGATGGCGACGCTGGTGATGGCGGCGAGCGATGGATTTATACCCCGACGCTTGGTGCATTCCACATTCATGTCGATGACGCGGGCAATTATCTTGTTACCGAAAATCGCCTGCGTGCACTGATGGAAGATCTCTCACTCGATGCCCGCAGTCTGCGTGACGAACTCGATCGCACTCTGGGCGGCCCGTGGGATCGAGAACTCGACACCTTTAGAGGCGTGGCCGACGGTGCTCCGGTGACGTGGCTCCATAGCGTCGGCTAGACCCTAGAAAAGAGGTGCAATTCGCCCACCGCTAGTTGTAGCTGCGGAAGGCGGCGACGGCGTTGTGGCCGCCGAAACCAAAGGAGTTGCTAATGGCCAGAACATCTCCGGTCGGGAGTGCGCGGGGAGACGTCGCGACGTCGAGAACAATTTCGGGATCTTGGTCGTCAAGGTTGATTGTGGGAGGAGCCATGCGGTTGTGCAACGCCAACACCGTGAACAGCGCTTCGATGGCACCGGCGCCACCGAGGAGGTGACCGGTCGATGCCTTCGTAGCGGAGACGACGATGTTGTCGAGGTGGTCACCAAAAACGCGACGGAGTGCGTTGTATTCCGCGATGTCGCCGACCGGTGTGCTCGTCGCGTGCGCGTTGATGTGCGCAACGTCAGCGAGACTTGCGCCGGCCATTTCAACGGCTTGGCGCATGGCCCGGGCGGCGGCATTGCCCTCGGGGTCGGGTGCCGTGATGTGGTACGCGTCACTCGTGACGGAACCTCCGGCGACTTCGGCATAAATCTTCGCGCCACGGGCGAGTGCGTGCTCTTCGGTCTCAAGCACCAGAGCGGCGGCACCTTCACCGAGCACAAAGCCATCGCGGTTGACGTCGTATGGGCGTGAGGCGCGCGTGGGATCATCATTACGCTTCGAGAGCGCCTGCATTGCGGCGAACGACGCGATGGGCAGCGGATGAATGGCCGCTTCGGACCCGCCGGCGACGATGACGTCGGCATATCCCGCTTGCAAGTGTTCGTAGGCATTGACAATGGATTCTGTGCTCGAGGCGCACGCAGATACCACCGTGCGCACGCCGGCACGCGCGTGCAAGTCCATGCCGACTGCGGCAGCGGGGCCGTTCGGCATGAGCATCGGCACCGTCATCGGAAGAACTCGTCGCGGGCCCTTTTCTTTCAAAACGTCCCACGCGTCGAGCAGAGTCCAGACGCCGCCGATGCCGGTGGCCCAATCGACCGCAAGTCGGCCCGGATCGACGTCTGGGCTGCCTGCATCGGCCCACGCCTCGCGCCCGGCAATCAAGGCAAATTGACTCGACGGGTCGAGGCGTTTGGTCTCAACCCGTTCGAGAATGTCCGCTGCGGGCACGGCGGCCTGAGCGGCAAAAGTGATGGGCAGGTCGAGAGCCGCGACCCATTCCTGAAGCAGGGGGCGAGCCCCAGACTTACCCGCCAAAATGGCTGCCCAGGTCTCGGGGGCGGTACCAGCGAGCGGAGACGTGGCACCGATTCCAGTGACAACAATCTTCTTAGCAGCCATGGGCAGGATTTCCTTCGATGTTCACCGCGGAGGCGCGGCACGGTATCAGTGCGGTGATGCTTGTCGTCGCGGGCAACCCACGCATGCGACGTGTGTCGCCCGCGACGAGAAGTGACGTGCTTAGGCGGCGGCCGACGTAATGAACGTGACGGCGTCGCCGACGGTCTTGAGGTTCTTGACCTCGTCGTCGGGGATCTTCACGTCGAACTTTTCTTCGGCGTTGACCACAATGGTCATCATCGAAATCGAGTCGATGTCGAGATCATCGGTGAACGACTTCTCGAGCGCAACGGTCTCGGTCGCAATACCGGTCTCGTCGTTGATGAGTTCTGCCAGACCTGCGAGAACTTCGTCGTTGGACAGTGCCATTTTTTCTCCTTGGTGGTGGTGTTTGACCGTGTGCAAGTTTACGCGAGTCTGAACTCGCGCCCGGCAACTTTAGGGCAGAACGATGACTTGCGCGCCAAAGACCAGGCCCGCCCCAAATCCGATTTGAAGGGCAAGGCCCCCGCTCGCCTGTGGGTTTTCTTGCAAAAGTCGGTGCGTTGCGAGCGGGATCGATGCAGCGGAGGTGTTTCCCGTCGTTTCGATGTCGCGCGCGATGAGGACGCTTTCGGGAAGTTTGAGCTGCTTCGCGAATTCGTCGATGATACGCATGTTGGCCTGGTGGGGAATAAACGCGGTGAGTTGATCACTCGTGACGCCGGCCTCGTCGAGAGCTCGTTGAGCGACCTTGGCCATTTCCCAGACAGCCCAGCGAAAAACTGTCTGACCTTCTTGACGGAGCGTCGGCCACGCGACGTCGCCGTGTCCGTCACGATATTCAAGGAGGGAGTGGTTCATGCCCACCGCGTCCCATTTTGACCCGTCGGAGCCCCACACGGTTTTTGCAATGCCAGGAAAATCGCTGGGGCCGACAACGGCAGCACCGGCACCATCTCCCAACAGGAAAGAAATGGTCCGATCGGTGGGTTCTACGATTTCGCTGAGCTTTTCGGCACCGATCACCAAGACGTAGGTTGCCAACCCGCTGCGCACAAACGAATCGGCCTGCGCGATGCCATACGTGTAACCGGCACATGCGGCCGAAATGTCATAGGCAGCGGCGGGATTCGCACCCACGCGCTCGGCGACAAGCGCCGCCATCGATGGAGTTTGCACTGTGTTGCTAATCGTGGAGATGAGCACCGCGTCAATCTGGTGCGGCTCGATGCCCGCCTGTGAAATGGCCTCGCGAGCCGCTTCAGTGGCCAGGTCGGCTGCCGTCACACCTGCGGAGGCGCGCTTGCGCGTAACGACACCGGTGCGCTGGCGAATCCACTCGTCACTCGATTCGATGGGGCCGGCCAGATCATCATTGGTGACGACCAGATCGCCTCGCGCCGCTCCCAGCGCGTAAATCCGCGAGTGTGCCGCACCGTGCGACTCCGTCAATGGAATGTGAGCCATGACCAGTCCTTCTTCTTGAGGTGGATTGAACGAACCCTACGCGAGTGAATCGATGAGTTCACGCGCCGCAGTCAGGTCCTCGGGTGACTTGATGGCAACAGTGGGGATGCCCTTGAGTGCGCGCTTTGCCAGCCCCACGAGTGCACCGGCCGGCGCCACCTCGATGATGCCGGTCACGCCGGAGGAGGCGAAAGACTCCATGCACAAATCCCAGCGAACGGGGGAGGAGACCTGACCGATCATGAGGTCAAGGAAAGTGCGCCCGTCCGTGACGAGCGAACCATCGCGGTTGGTCCATAGTTTCTGCCGTGGGTCCGCGTGATTCACAGCTGACGCGGCGTCGCGCAGTGCGGCAACGGCCGACTCCATGAACGGAGTGTGGAACGCACCCGCAACCTGTAACGGGATCACTCGCGCGCCTGCGGGTGGCTGTTCTGAGAGGGCAGAAAGTGCGTCTAGTTCACCGGCAACGACGAGTTGCCCGCCTCCGTTGTAATTGGCCGCGAAGAGACCGAGCTCATCGAGTCGGCGTGAAACATCTGACTCGTCACCACCAATGACGGCGCTCATGCCCGTTGCAATCTCGGCGGCAGCCTCTGCCATGGCGCGACCGCGAAGACCCACCAAGCGCACCGCGTCGTGAGCGTCGAGCACGCCAGCGCCCGCAGCGGCCGTGAACTCACCGACGGAGTGGCCCGCAATGCCTGTGGTCTTGGACAAGTGATCGGTGTCTGCCAACGCATCGAGCGTCAGTATTCCCGCGGCGACGATGAGCGGTTGAGCGATTTGCGTGTCGCGAATCGTGTCGGCGTCGCTGACGGTGCCGTGTTTGACGAGATCCACTCCGGCAGACTCCGAGAGT
>CANGKD010000091.1 GCA_947454495.1 Actinomycetota bacterium | reverse complement strand
GCTGAATGCGGATGTTCCCCAGTCCCACAGCGCCCAACTCCAGACCTGACGACGGGGGATTCGTTGCTCGTTAGCCACTTCGCTCATGCCACGAGGGTAGACCCGTTGACGCGTGAGCGCACGTGTTGCGACGAACAATTACATGACAAGAAGGCACACACGCGGCGAAGAGTGGGTGACCCCGAGCGGCTGGCGGACTATTCTTTAATTCGCACCCAATAATTCGGGGACGTCTCGTTGCAGTCGAAGGAGAGGAGTTGGAACATGGCTCGACCGTCAAAACCCGTGTATCCCGCTCCGGATTCGTCGATTGGAGACGATTACTGGCTGCGTTACGGAACCGATCCAAACCCGACGGTTCGTGAACGCATCGTCTACTTGACGATCGAAGAACTCTGTCAGGCGGGGCCGGGTGACTTCAACGCAAAAGACGTCTGTGATCGCCTGGGTGTCAAGTACCCCATGATCAACTACTACTTTGGCGGCCGAGACGGCCTCATTGCCGAAGCGGTGGCAATGGCCTATGAGCGTTCCGTCGACGACCTGAAGGCAGCCGTCAATGCGGCACCGCGAGACCCGGAAAAAAGAATTCGCGCGTGGATTGCGTTTGATGTGGAAGCCGCGCGCCGGCAAAAAGGCCTTGGCGTCTTGATGCAATATCCGATTATCAGCAAGGGCTCCTACGAAACCCTCAAGGACGAACTCCACGGACAGCTTCAGAAGGCCTTCGAGTTCTACCTGGCCATCGTCAATATCTTGGTCTCGGACATCCGGACCGGGCGCGTCACCGACATTGATTTTGAGGCGGATACGGTGCCACGCCGAAAGCTTCTCGCTAACCCCACGATTGCGCTCGACACGACAAGTGTCACGTGGGCCCTGCACGGGCTCGTCATGTGGTCGACGGGCTCGCACTTGGTTTCGGCACGGTCCTCGGATCCGAGCTTCAGCACGGATTTGGCTGTGCGACGACACATCAACAACATCATCGCGATTGCACGCGGCGTGTGAGGATTTTGAATTCACGCGAAATTGTTGCGCCAATTTACGCACCGTAAGTTAGTGTGAGTCTCTCCCCGAAACTCCTGATTAATCTCCAGTTCGTTCTCCTGAAAAGACGTAGCGATGGCCAGACCTTCTCGCCCGCCCAAAGCGGGCTTCATGCCCCCGCCAAGTGACTACTGGCTTCAATTCGGCGACGACCCCGACCCTCGCGTCAGAGACAAGCTCCTGTTCCTCGCAATTGACGAAATCGCACAAGTCGGTCCGAACGACTTCAATTCGTACTCGATTTGCGACCGCATCAACGTGACGTACCCGATGGTCAATCATTACTTCGGCGGACGCAATGGCCTTGTGGCCGAGGCCGCGCTCGTCGTGTATCGACGGTACATTTCGCGCCTCCACGCGAGCGTGAAAGCCGCTGCGAACGCGCCCGATGATCGTTTCCGTGCGTGGGTGTGGGGACAGATTAAATGGACGGTTGACATGCGCGGGTGGGGTGCGGTGTTGAACTACCCCGATTCGTGTCAAGAATCATCCCGTCTCCTTCGCGAAAGACACGGCGACGAGATGCGTGAGTTATTCGAGTACAACATGGCCGCGCTGATTCACCTCATTACCGACGTGCGTACCGGCGCCGCGACGCCGTGGCCCGACGAGCTCACCCCCGAGTTTCGCGAATTTGCAGCGAGCAACCGAGAAGTGATGAGCGTGGCCGCGAGTGTTTCGTGGTCAACCCTGGGCATTTCCGTGTGGAGCAGCGGGCAACACGTTCCCTCGGCCTCGGTGGCCGAGATTGACTCCCATCGGGACGGCTTCATGCAGTCGCACGTAGAACGCCTCCTTGCGACGGCGCGTAGCTAGTAGCGGCCCAACGCAACGCAAAAACCTGAGCCTAGACGGCTCAGGTTTTTGCGTTTTCGCTTGACACGCGGAGGAGACCCGTGTCATAGTTGAGTCACTAAGGCTCAAGTCTCACGCGAGCCAGACCACGTATCTTCCTCGCCCGAGGGAGAACAAAAAGGAGAACAACACATATGTCACGAGCAGTAGGCATCGACCTCGGAACGACCAACTCGGTTGTCGCCGTACTCGAAGGTGGCGAGCCCACCGTCATTGCCAACGCCGAAGGTTTCCGTACGACCCCTTCGGTCGTTGCGTTCACGAAGGACGGCGAGGTGCTGGTCGGCGAACCGTCGAAGCGTCAGGCCGTTACCAACGTTGATCGAACCATCGCCTCCGTTAAGCGCCACATCGGCACTGACTGGACCACGACCATCGACGACAAGAAATACACGCCCCAAGAAATTTCCGCTCGCATTTTGGGCAAGCTCAAGCGCGACGCGGAGCAGTATCTCGGCGCGCCGGTGACCGACGCCGTCATCACCGTGCCCGCGTACTTCAACGACGCCGAACGTCAGGCGACCAAAGACGCCGGTGAAATCGCCGGCCTCAACGTGCTCCGCATCATCAACGAGCCCACCGCCGCCGCTCTCGCGTACGGCCTGGACAAGGGCAAGGAAGACGAGCTCATCCTGGTCTTCGACCTTGGTGGTGGAACGTTCGACGTGTCGCTTCTCGAGGTCGGAAAAGATGACGATTTCTCGACGATTCAGGTGCGGGCCACATCGGGTGACAACCGACTCGGTGGTGACGACTGGGATCAGCGAGTGGTCGAGCACCTCATCAAGCGCTTCAAGGAGTCCACTGGTGTCGATGTCAGTACCGACAAGATTGCACTGCAGCGACTCAAAGAGGCGGCTGAGCAGGCCAAGAAGGAACTTTCGTCGTCGATGACGACGAACATCCAGTTGCCGTATCTGTCACTGACCGAGAACGGACCCGCCAACCTCGACGAGACGCTCACGCGGGCACAGTTTGAGTCGATGACGAGCGACCTCCTCGACCGCACGAAAAAGCCGTTCGAAGACGTGATTCGCGAAGCGGGCGTGAAGGTGGCGGATGTCGCACACGTCGTGCTCGTGGGTGGGTCGACCCGCATGCCCGCCGTCGTGGAACTCGTCAAGAGCCTGACCGGCGGTAAGGAACCCAACAAGGGCGTCAACCCGGATGAGGTTGTTGCCGTTGGTGCTGCGCTTCAAGCCGGAGTCTTGCGCGGTGAGCGCAAGGACGTGCTTCTCATCGACGTCACCCCGTTGAGCCTCGGTATCGAGACCAAGGGTGGCATTATGACCAAGCTCATCGAGCGCAATACCGCGATTCCGACCAAGCGGTCGGAAACCTTCACGACAGCCGATGACAATCAGCCCGCCGTGTCGATTCAGGTGTTCCAGGGCGAGCGCGAGTTCACGCGGGATAACAAGCCGCTGGGAACCTTCGAGCTGACCGGTATCGCGCCGGCCCCGCGTGGTGTGCCCCAGGTCGAGGTGACGTTCGACATCGACGCCAACGGCATCGTGCACGTGTCGGCCAAAGACAAGGCGACGGGCAAAGAGCAGTCGATGACCATCACGGGTGGATCAAGCCTTCCGAAGGAAGACATCGAACGCATGGTGCGCGAAGCCGAAGAAAACGCAGCCGAAGACAAAGCGCGTCGCGAGTCGGCCGAAACACGCAACACCGCAGAGCAGATGGTCTACTCCATCGAAAAGCTCATCAAGGAAAACGACGAGAAGCTTCCCGACGACGTCAAGTCTGAGGTGCAGGCCGATGTTGACGCCCTCAAGTCGGCTCTCGCCGGTGACGATGATGCGGCCGTCAAGACCGCGTTTGAGAAGCTCAGCGAAAGCCAGGGCAAGCTGGGTGACGCCCTCTACGAGCAGGCTCAGGCGAGCGAGGCTTCGGCCGAAGCCGGAGAGAGCGCATCCGATGAGGATGTCGTCGACGCTGAGGTTGTCGATGAGGACGAGGACAAGAAGTAAGCATGACCGAGCACAATGCCGACAACGAGGAGCCGATTGTTCGCGATAAGCGACGCGTCGATCCGGAAACGGGTGAGGTACGTGCTGAGGCAGAAGGGGAGTCCACTTCGGTGGATTCCCCCGATGCCGACATGCCCGACCTGACGGTGGATGATCTTGCCGGACTCGATAAGGCAGCCGACGAACTTGCCGCTGAGCGACTGGCCGACTTGCAGCGCGTGACCGCCGAATACGCGAACTACCGTAAGCGCACCGAGGCCAACCGCGAGGTTGACCGCGAACGCGCGGTCGCCGACACGGTTCGATTGCTGTTGCCCGTGCTCGACGATGTCGACCGCGCCGAAAAGCACGGCGATTTGGCAGAGGGTGCGCCGCTCACGGCCATCGCGGCCAAGTTGCGCGGTGTCGCCGAGCGACTCGGACTGACGGCCTACGCGCAGGCGGGGGAGGTCTTTGACCCGAACATCCACGAAGCAATCGTTCAGCAGCCCTCGGCAGACGTCACCGTGGAGACCATCCTCGACGTCGCCGAACGCGGTTACCTTCTGGGCACGACACAGGTGAGGGCCGCCAAGGTGGTGGTTGCAGTTCCCCATGGCTAGTCAAGATTGGTTCGAGAAGGACTTCTACAAGGTCTTGGGTGTCGACAAGAACGCCTCGGACGAGGACATCAAGAAGACGTACCGAAAGCTCGCACGCAAGTTTCACCCTGATTCGGCGGACCCGGCAAACAAAGACAAAGCTGAGGCGAAGTTCAAAGAAATCAGCGAGGCCTACTCGGTACTTTCTGACAAGGACCAACGCGCCGAATATGACCAAATCCGCGCGATGGGCTCGGGCGCTCGGTTTACCGCGGGCGGTCAACCCGGAGGTTTCAACGACGCCTTCAGCGGTTTCGGCCGGGGCGGCGGCGGGTTTCAGGGCGCCGGGTTCGAAGACATTCTGTCGGGCATGTTCGGCGGTGGATCCCCGCAAGGCGGCTTCGGCAGCTCGGGAGGTTTTCGCTGGGGTCAACCCACGAAGGGTCAGGACATGGTGTCGCGCGTGAACATCGACTTCTTCGAAGCGGTTCACGGTGAGACGATTTCGCTGCAAACGCCGGACGGCCGCACGGTCAAAGCGAAGATTCCGGCGGGCGTCGCCGACAAGCAAAAGATTCGCCTGCGCGGCAAGGGTCATCCGTCACCCGACGGCGGTCAACCGGGCGACATGGTTCTCACCGTGACGGTGGGTAAGCATCCCGTGTTCGAGCGCGACGGTTTGAACGTGCGACTCGTAGTTCCGGTGACCTTTGTCGAGGCCGTGAATGGCGCGACGATTGAGGTGCCCACACTCGAGGGTGAGACAGTGAAACTCAAGGTGGCACCGGGAACGCCGAGTGGGCGCATCCTGCGTGTAAAGGGTCGCGGCATCTCGAACGGAAAAGACGCGGGCGATCTGTTGGCCGAAGTGCAGGTCGCGGTGCCGTCGCACCTCGAGGGTGCCGCACTTGCAGCCTTTGAGAAGTTCGCTGAAGTGGCTCCCACCGAAAATCCGCGAGCGGAAATGCTCGCAAAGGCCAAGCGATAGGGCACAGGAATACGCATGTCTGATCTTGATGAGACGCGACCCATTCTGACCATCTCGATGGCCGCGGAGCTCGCGGGCATGCACCCGCAGACGTTGCGTCAGTACGATCGGCTCGGTCTGGTTCAGCCGGGAAGAACGGCCGGACAAAGCCGACGATACTCATTACGCGACGTGACAAAACTGCGCGAGATTCAGCGCTTGAGCACCGAAGGATTGTCGCTTGAAGGCATCCGTCGAGTACTCGATCTCGAAGACGCCGTCATCGCCCTGCGAACCCGTGTACGGGAACTCGAAACCGCCCTGGCGGATGCCCTGCTCGCGCAACCCGGTCGACGCGTTTTTGCCGCCGGAGCAGAGGGCGAGGTTGAGACTCTCCGAACCGGCACGCGGGTGCGACGTCGCACCGACGTCGTCGTCTGGCGCCCCCTCGGGCGCTAGCGCCGGACTACTGTCAAGAGGTGACCGACTTTCCGTTTGCGCAACTGCGTCGCTGGCCCGACTTTGAGGCCCCGGAACTCGTGGCCGCCGATGCCGCCGACCGGTTGATTGTGGCAGCGCTGCGTGAACGAACGGTGGCTCGCGACGTCAGCGTCGGCTCCCCGAACCCCGCTGAGACGGTTGTCATGGGGGATGCCTACGGTGCAATCACGCTCGGTGCCATTCACACGTTTCGTACTTTTGCTGAATCTCCCACACTCGCGTCACCTGAGGAGACCTCGCTTATCCGAGTGCATCAGGATGCCCGCTCGGGCGAACTCGCCCTCGACAACAATTC
>CANGKD010000090.1 GCA_947454495.1 Actinomycetota bacterium | reverse complement strand
GTTGAGCGCGCAAATGTGTCGCTTTCGAGAATCGCCGTCTTCACGGCAACCGATGGCACGACTCCGGGTACGCGGAGAAACATGGGCTTCGCGTCGGTGAGAGTGGCCAGACTTTCGGTTGCCTGAGTGGCGAGATGCTGTACGCCCGGCTGCCCCACACCACCGAGCATCTCGAGAATTTGCTTGGCCTTCGCGTGAGGTCGATTCAAGACATCGACGAATGCCCGCATCGAGTTACTCCACGATGTGAAGCCGATGTCTTTGTCTTCGATGGGCATGATCTCAAAAACGTTGGCGAGTGCTCGGCCGAGAGTGCGCGCACGCTCCTTTTCGTCATCGCCCGTCGCATCCACCACGTGCACCTCGAGCAGACCGAACTCGCTCTCAAGTCGCTGCTCCAAATCTGAATTCAATCCAGGTGGCGGAACGATGATGGTGCGCACAATGTTTGCTTCCTCGGCCGCAGACAACAGGCGCGACACGCGAGCTTGAGAAAGACCGAGTTGTCGCGCAATCTCCGACTGAACCATTCCGCGGTTGTGGTAGAGATGCGAAACTTTCGTCATCATTCGCAGCTGGTCGAGATCGGGATCCGGGCTCATCAGTGAGGTCCTTTATGTTTCGAGTTGTGGTGCATGAATATTTTGTCAGATTAGGAATGAATTCACTTTCCATTACGCGTAACCCACGCATCATGTGCCACGACGGACCACGCAAGCGATGGAAATCTGTCCCGTGAAACAGTATAGTGAATGCATAATCAAATCTTGACTAAGTATTTATGCAAAAGTTTGAGCACATTTTTTGAGGGGACCTCGTGAATCACACGCCAGACAGCTCGCATTTCGACCTCATCGTGATCGGCGCCGGCATCAACGGGCTTGGTATCGTGCGTGACGCGGCGGAGCGTGGGCTGCACGTCGCGCTGGTCGAGCAAGAGGATTTTTGTGCCGGTGTCTCCGCCTGGTCAGGACGACTCGTTCACGGCGGCCTCCGCTATCTCGAACACGGTGACGTTCCCCTCGTTCGAGAGTCGCTGCGCGAGCGTGAGCGTCTGTTTCACGTGGCACCTCACTTGGTCAAGCCCGTTCGCCTGATCATGCCGTTCTTTTCGCGTAACACCCGACCGTCGTGGATGATCCGTCTCGGCATGATTGCGTACGACGTGCTGTCGTTCGACAAGAGCGTGAAGTCACACCGGGTCATGAACGCCAAAGCCGTGACGGAGCGATTCACCGGTATCGAAACAGCCGGGTTGAGTGGCGCGGCTCTGTTCACCGATGGTCAGGTGGAGTTCGCGGAACGTCTCTGCACCGAACTTGCGGTCGCCGCGGGTGAGGCGGGAACACGTTTTTTCTTGCACTCACGCGTCACGCGCATCCTCGTTGACAACGGACGCGTTAATGGCGTTGAAGTGACGCGTTCGGATGGCGAAGTTTTTACGCTGACAGCCGACCTCACTATCAATGCGGGTGGTCCGTGGGTTGACACGGTTCTGCATGGAAGTGGCACGGCAAACCCGGTCGAATCCAAGCGCCTCATCGGTGGGTCGAAGGGCAGCCACCTGATCGTGGATGCTTTTCCAGGAGCCCCGCGTGATGTCGTCTATTACGAGTCACAAACTGATGGACGCCTCGTGCTCGTCATTCCGTGGATGGGCCGGTACTTGATTGGCACGACTGACCAGCTTTTTGACGGGGATCCCGATTCGGCGCGCTGTGAGCAAGATGAAGTTGAGTATTTGCTCACCGAGGTAAACACGCTGATGCCGCAGGCCAACCTCACCGTCAGCGACGTGCTCTACACATACAGCGGCGTTAGACCATTGCCGTACAACCCCGGTGTCAGCGAGTGGAAGATTCCGCGCAGCCACATCGTGCTCGATCACGCGAAGACGGGATACCGCGGGCTGCTCTCCATCGTGGGTGGAAAGCTCACCACATACCGCCAACTCGCCGAAGACGCGACCGACGTCGTCGTCGCACAACTCAAGCGCGGCGCGCGCAAGACCGTCAGCAAAGATGCGCAATTCCCTGGCGCACGCACGAGCGACATGGTTGCCTTCGCAGCAAATTTCATCGCGACGGCCGGGGTCGATCGTGACACCGCCGCGCGACTGGTCGGGCTCTACGGTACGCGAGCCGAGGACGTTGTTGCGCTCGTCAAGCGCAATCCGAAACTTGCCGAGCGCTTCGACCCCAATTCGGCCGCCATTGCAGCGGAGTTGGTGTTTGCCGTGAAGAACGAATACGCAGAGACTCTGACCGACGTGTTCGCCCGACGAATTTTGCTCGCCTTCGAGCCCGGCCACGGATTGAAGAGTCTTGATCGTGCGGCGCAGATACTCGGAGCGGAGCTTGGCTGGACGGCCAAGCAACGCAAGGCAAACGAAGCGGACTACCGGGCGTGGCTCGATCACCTTCGCGTTCCCGCGATGGCAGGCGTGTCGGCTTAGGTTAGAAACCTCAAGGCCACGAAGGAGTTCACGATCATGTCTGCTCGGTACATCCTCGCTCTCGATGAGGGCTCCAGTAGCGCTCGCGCCGTGATATTTGATGACGCGGGAAACCCCGTGAGTGAAGCATCGCGCACGATTGACGCGCAATTTCCGCACCCGGGTTGGGTCGAACTTAATCCGGCGGACCTGTGGAATGCACCGCGTGAGTGCATCGCCGACGCAATGACCAAGGCCGATCTCACCGGTGAAGACATCGCGGCCGTCGGCGTGACCACACACCGTGAAACGATCGTCATGTGGGATCGTGCCACGGGTGAACCGGTGCATAACGCCATCATGTGGATGTCGAAGCAGACCGATGACATCGTTCGAGAGTGGTCGCAACGGGGCCTCGACGAAGAATTCCGGAAGCGTACCGGCGTTCGCAATGATTCCTACTTTTCCGCCGGCAAAATCGCGTGGCTGCTTCGCCATGTACCTGGCGCTCGTGAACGTGCCGATCGCGGAGAGCTGGCAATCGGCACGCCCGACGTGTGGCTGCTGTGGAACCTCTCCGGCGGAACCGCGCACCGCATCGAGCCGAGTGCGGCCTCCCGAACCGCACTTCTCAATGTGCATCGTGCCGAATGGGACCTCGAGTTGTGCGCCATGCTCGACATTCCGTTGAGTTTGTTGCCTGAGTTAGTGTCATCTGACGCCCACTTTGGTGACGTCGCTCCGGGCGTACTGCCCGAAAAAGCAGGCGCATCGGGTTCGACCTCGGTGCCCATCACCGCGATTCTTGGTGACCAGCAGGCCGGTCTCTTCGGACAGGCCTGTTTGGAGGCGGGGAGCACGAAGAACACCTTTGGCACCGCGGGCGTACTCACCGCGAACGTGGGGTCGACGCCCGCAATCATGGACGGCATGTCGAGCAGTGCGGCGTGGAAGATTGGCAACGACGTCACGTATGAAGCCGAGGGTGTGGTTTTTCACAGCGGTCAAACCATTCAATGGATGCGCGACAAACTGCATCTCTTCTCGTCTGCCGACGAGGTTGAGCCCCTCGCCAGCCGGGTGCCCGACAACGGGGGAGTCTACGTCGTGCCCGCGTTTGCCGGGTTGTGTGACCCCTACTGGGATCGGGACGTGCGTGCTGCGATCCTCGGGCTGACGCTGTCAACCGGAGCCGAGCACATCGCCCGGGCAAGTATCGAATCCCTGGCGTATCAAACGCGCGACAATGTCGAGCGACTCGTTTCGGGTGGAATCTCGATTCCGCAGCTTCGTGTGGATGGCGGCGCCACGCGCAACAACTTGCTCTGCCAGTTCCAGGCGGACATCCTTGGCATTCCCGTCGCGCGTCCCGTGGGACTCGAACGCACGGTTCTCGGTATCGCCCACCTTGCCGGCGTGCGAGCGGGGTTCTGGGGTGTTCGCGACATCACCACTCGTTGGTCACTTGAGCGGCTATTCGAACCGGAGATGAGCGCCGACCAGCGAGAGTCCCTCTATGCAGGGTGGCAGAACGCGGTTGCCGCCGCACGGAGTCTTCCCCCGCTCTGACGGTGACGCTGAGGCGTTGCTGCTCCTGTTCCGCAGCTGCTGTAGAAGATGTGGGAACGGGGCTTCGCCCTGAACTTGTTACTTTGTTCTAAAGATTCTTGTAGTCTCTTTTCATGCGTAAAGCCTCTGTTCTCGTCAGCGTGGTCGTCGCGGCACTCGTGGCCGTTTTCAATGTGTCGCCCGCTTTTGCCCTTGCTCCATCGGCCGTTATTGATTCCGGCGGTTGGTCGGCCGGTTTGGCTCACGACGACAGATACATCTACAACTCGCTGCTCGCACAGAGTCAGGTGATTCGCATCGATCCCGCCTCAAACCAAATCGTCGACACGTTCACGCTGCCGGCGGGGTCGCAACCTTACGAGATGACCATCGTTGACGGCTATCTCTACACGGCAAACTTCTGGAACATGTCCAACACGGCACCCGGGACGATCTCGCGCATTAATTTGGCCACGGGTGAAGTTGTCGGTGCATGGGCCACGCTGTCCAACGGCTTCAAAGCCGAATGGATCACGTCGAATAGCACCGAAATCTTTGTCAGTGGTGGTGGGGGTTCTGGCAACATTGCCCGGATTCCGATTAACGATCCCTCTAGCGTCACTCAGCTGACCTCGCCTTACGCGTGGACGTCGGACATCGTCGTTTCGGGCAACTACCTCTACATCGCCGGAGCAAGCAACACGCAGGGCGGTGTTATTCGCGTCAACTTGACTGACAACACGATTGACCCTCAGTGGGCGTTAGCGGGAACGAAAATCATTGGTATCGCAATTTCCGGTGACAACCTGTTTGTCGGAAAGTTCGCCTCAAACACTGTTGCAAAAATTCGCACGAGTGACGGACAGGTGCTTGCAACGAGCACCGCAATTACGTCATTCCCCTGGCTCATGAATGTCTCCGGTGGGGTTATCTACGTCTCACAGCTCAATGGTGATGTCTCGACGGTCGACGCGAACGACCTGACCGTGCTCGGCAACCCCTACGTCACTCCTCTGGCAGGCAACATGGTCTATGACTCGTTGGCCTTCAAGGGATCCCTGTGGGTTTCCAGCTATCAACCCAACGACAAGGTCTATCGCTATGACCTGGTCAACGTGCCCACGGTGACTCCGGCAACCCAGGCCCCAGCGAACGCAGTTGTCGGTCAACCTTTCTCGACCAGTCCACTCACTGCAACGAACTTCATGACAGAGGTCTCTTACTCGATTTATCCCGACCTGCCCGCGGGTCTGACCCTCAATCCATCGACGGGAGAGATTTCGGGAACGCCTCTCGAAGAGAGCGCCGTAACGACGTACACGATTCGGGCCACGGGCACAGATTTCGAGACGGTCACGGTCACGTTCGGCGTCGATGCCTCCGGGTCTTCCGGGCCTGTTTTGCCGAACACGGGCGTGAACAGTGGCGTGGGTGCTGCCAGTGCTGCCATGGCCACACTGCTCGCGTTGACGGGTATTGCAGCGTTGGTGGTTGTGCGACGCAAGCGCGTGGTCTCCGCCAAAAAATAGGCATCAGCATCAAGAGCGTGACCCAACGAGACCGTTGGGTCACGCTCTTTTGTGTAAGTCGTATTCGTGTGGCTCGCGCCACACATGTGGAGGCCACCACGAGCAGAACGACCGTTGCGCCGTCGTCCTAGGGTGGGTTCATGAGTAGTCGAATCGCGGTACTGGGTACCGGCGCGAACGGCGCGGCGCTCGCTGCGAGCATGACACGAGCGGGTCACGACGTGACGAGCATCGAACAGTGGCCCGAGCACGTCGCGGTAATTCGTGACGTCGGTGTGACCATCCACTCACCGAGTGAAACGACGACCACTCGCCTCAACGCGTATCACCTGTGTGAGGTCGCCACACTGCGCGAGCCGTTTGACATCGTCTTCGTCGTGGTCAAGGGCTACGACACGAGATGGGCGTGCGAACTCATTCGGCCTCTGCTGAAACCCTCGTCGCTCGTCGTCGGCGTGCAAAACGGCATGACGGTCGATGACATGGCCGACATCGTTGGCGTGGAGCGCACGGTCGGATGTGTCATCGAGGTTGCGGCCAACATGTTCGAGCCCGGCGTGGTGAACCAGCAGACGGGCATGTGGTTTGCGCTCGGCGGACTCACGCCGGCGGTGCAGGCGAGGGCCGGCGAGGTGGCTGCAGTGTTGTCGGCGGCGGGAGAGGTCGAGATCACGGATGACATTCGCTCGTCGAAGTGGATGAAACTCGTCGCCAACGCCGCCGAACTGGTGAC
>CANGKD010000089.1 GCA_947454495.1 Actinomycetota bacterium | reverse complement strand
GCCGAGGCGTATCCCACTGACCGGCCGCCAAAGAAACTCGTGACCGCATACGAAGCGGGCGAAATCGTGCTGTCGTAGGGCCCGCCACCCGTGAGGTAGTAGACCGGTGCGAAAACCTTGAGCGCGCCGACACCGAGAAAAACGAGGATGACGGATGTTTCCGGCCACACCGATGGCCCGGATATGTATCGAAGTCGTTGCCACCAATTCGCGCCGTCGAGGTCGGCCGCCTCGAGCAGGGCGGGGTCGAGTCGCGAAAATCCTGCAAGGTAGACCACGAACGCGAAGCCCATCTGGAGCCAGAACATGAATGCGCTCAGCACGAGCAGCGCCGGAATCGGTTCGTCCAGCCACGTCACCGACATCGAGTCGAGCAGCCACAACCAAATCAAGCCAGCCACGCTGATCGGCACGATTTGCGGAAGGAAGAAACCGGCGCGGGCAATGGGAACGAGTGCGCGAGAAATGTGTCCGCGAAATGATTCGTAGACCAATGACGCGAGTGCGAGCCCAACGAGTGTGGGCATCAGCGCGAACGGGACCACGTAAAAAAAGGCGTGAGCCCAGGATTCCCAGAACTCGGGCTTCTCGAAGAGGTGAGTGTAGTTATCGATCCCAATCCATTTGGCCGGCCCATAGCCGGGCCATTTCAAAAACGAGATTCCGATATTCCACACAAACATCGCGCCGAAGAACAGCACGAGCACGGCAAAGCCGGGATAGAGAAACCACCCGTAACCACGCTGACGGTGTGCCGTCAGCGTTGATTTTGCGAGCTGAGTCATTGCCGTGTGCCCTAGAGCGCCGAGTGCGTTGCCCGGCCCGCGATAAACGTCGCAGCAACCGTCATGTTGCGCAGCGTCTCCACGTCGGCGTCAAGTGGGTCCGACTCGATCAGTACGAGGTCCGCAACTTCGCCGACGGCCACTCGTGTGCGCGTCGACGCATCGAGTGCCTCTTGCGCTGAGATGCGTTGCTCGGGATGCCACGGTTCACGCCCGTCACGCGAGCGATGCACAGCCGACGCAATCGCAAACCACGGTTCGAGCGGTGCGACAGGAGCATCGGATCCAAACGCGAGAACTCCCCCGTTGTCGAGAATCGTGCGGTGAGCGAAAGTGAAGTCGTGATGGTCAGCCCAGAGTTCTTCGGCGCCATCGCGGTCATCCATCGCGTGTTCCGGTTGCATGCTTGCGATGAGTCCTGACCTCGCCAGACGCAGGGCGTCGGCCGAGGTGAGCTGTTGGGCGTGCTCAACGGTGCCTTTCGCTTTGGTGGCGGCAAACGCATCCAGCACAATTTCGTTGGCGTGATCACCGATGGCGTGCACGGCCAACTCGATACCGGCCGCCCAAGTTTTTGCCATCACGGCAACGAGTTCGGAAAGCGGGATGTTCAGAACGCCATACGCATCGGGCCCCGTCATGCCCGGATACGGGTGGTGACAGTACGCCGTTCGCGAGCCCATGGCGCCATCGGTAATGATCTTGTGCCGGCCAAATCGCAACAGCCCACCGGTCGAGGCGATGACGTCACCCGTGCGAAGCCCCGCGTCGATGGCACGATCGAGGTCAGGCGTGTAAAAACACCCGTCGACGCGCAGATAGTCGTTTCCGTTGCCGATTCGCCGCCGCCACTGGTCGGGCGTGAATGCGGCAAATTCGAGGTCGACGATGCCGACGACGCCTCGCGCCGCCGCCTGTTTCGACGCCTCCAGAACTGCCGCGTCGCCCACCTCGGCGTCGACGTCGTGAATCTGAACTTCGACATCGAATGCGTCATGCTCGACGAGATATCCGGTCGGATGCCCCTCGTACCCGTACTTCTTGAGACCCGCGGTGTTCAACCACACGCTGTGACGATCGGCGGAGATGAGTGCGACGGGACGGTCACCCGTCACGGCATCGAGTATCGAATAGTGCGGTCGAACAACCCACTGGCTCGGGCGAAAATCTCGACCGACCATGTCGACGTCGTTGTCGCGCATCCACTGACCGACGAATTCGGCCATCTCAGCCGTCGACCCGATGTGCTCGACGTTAACCTGTGTGAGTGTCAGAGCCCAGTTGGTGAAATGCGTGTGGGCGTCCCACAGCCCGGGAATGACGAACCGGCCGCCCGCGTCGATTGTCTGCGCGTTGGTGTCGCGCAATGTGATGGCCGTCGTGCCACCGACGAACTCGATGTCAGAGATTTTGCCGGCGTCATCGATGTGAATGTTGACGATGCTGCCGAGTAGTCCTCGATCACCGGGAATACGGGCATTGGCAATCGTCAGCGACATGTCTCAAGTCTGGCATGAGGGGCACCAGTACAACTTGCGGTTTTGCATCTCGGCGAGCGCAATGTTGGTGCCACAGATGCGGCATGGCAAGCCCTCACGCTTGTAGACCCAGTGACGGTCAGCGCGGCGTGCCATGGCGGCTTTCCACTGTTTCGGTGTGAGGCCATCCATCGTCATCATCTGACCCGTGTCGATGCCGATGGCGAGTAGAATCACCCAGTCTTGCCAGAGCTGACGGGCCTCCTCGGCACTGATCTGGTTGCCCGGTCGATAGGGGTCCATTCGCGCGCGAAACAGCATTTCCGCGCGGTACACATTTCCGATACCCGCGACAACCGATTGATCCATGAGCAATTGCCCGATGGGAACGCTGCGCTTGCGCACCGCGATCACAAATTTAGTTTCGGCTTCGACCGAGGCGTCGTGTTGCGGATCGGGACCAAGCCTCTCGATCACGGCGGCGACCTGCGCATCGGTGAGCACCTCGCAGGCGGTGGGTCCGCGCAGATCGGCGCACACCGTGGGCGTCAAAAGTCGCAGACGGACGGCGCCCACGGGGTCGGGAGGAAAAGTGTCGTTGTCGTCGGCAACGCGGCTTTCCTCTGACATGCGCATTCGCGAAAGTCGTGGTGCCCCAATTGAACTCACGGAGTTTTCACCCGCGGTGTCGAGAACGGTTCCTCGCTGATTCGTTTGGCCCATTCGGCCATTAGCCGATGCGATCGTGTCGTCGACAACGATGTCGCCGGAGAAATCCCAGGCACCATAGATTCCGAGGTGAACACGAAGCCAGTCACCGTGGTCAAAGTGGGCAAACATCTGCTTGCCGACGGCAAACACCTCGGTCATGCTCTGACCGTTGAGAACAGCGGCTCCTTCGGAGAATCGACCCTGCGGTGACTCCGCTCGAAGCGGCACGCCACAGAAGTTCGCACGAAACTGTCGTGCGATGCGGTGAACCGAATGTCCCTCGGGCACCTAGTGGTCGACACCCTTACCGGCGATGTCACCGGTGGTTTCGTATTCGGCAAGCTGAGCGATGCGTCGAACGTGGCGCTCGTCGTGCGAGAACGGCTCGGAAATGAATGCATCGACAAATGAGACCGCTTCATCCACGGTGTGCTGTCTCGCCCCAATGGAAATCACGTTGGCGTCGTTGTGCTGTCGAGCGAGTTGTGCCGTGGCGATGCTCCATACCAAGGCAGCACGGATACCCCGCACCTTGTTGGCCGCAATCTGCTCGCCGTTACCCGACCCACCGAAAACCACGCCGAGCGCCTCCACGCCGCGCGCCTGATCGCGAGCCGTCGCAAGGGCGGCGTTAATGCAGAACGCCGGGTAGTCATCGAGCGCGTCGTATTCCGTGGGGCCATGGTCGATGACCTCGTGTCCGGCGGCCGTGAGGTGTGCCTGAAGGTGCTGACTGAACTCGAGACCGGCATGGTCGGTCGCCACGTGGATGCGCATACTCAGGATTTTAGGGCGATTAGGCTTGAGCCTTGGCAATCGCCGTCCACGCAAAGGGAGCATCCGTGCCTACTGACAACCTCACCCGCATCGAAGCGCAGGAGCGCGCCGCACTGTTGCACGTGGAGAGCTACGCAATCGAGCTCGATGTAACGCAGGGCCCGGAGACGTTTGCCGCGAAGACGGTCGTGCGTTTCGGCGCACGAAAAGCGGGAGCATCCACGTGGATTGATGCCATCACGTCGACCGTGCGACAGGTAACGCTCAACGGTGTCGACCTCGACCCGGCGGTAGTCAGTGACGGACACCGCATCGCGCTCGAGAACCTCGCACTCGACAACGAACTGGTCATCGTGACCGACGCCCCCTACACGAACACGGGTGAGGGCCTGCATCGCTTCGTTGACCCGGTCGATAACGAGACCTACCTTTACACGCAGTTCGAGGTTCCGGATTCCCGCCGCGTGTTCCCCGTGTTCGAGCAGCCCGACCTCAAGGCCACGTTCCAGTTCACAATCACGGCGCCCTCGTATTGGCAGGTTGTCAGCAACCAGCCGACTCCCGTGCCAGTCGACAACGGCAATGAGTCGAGTACGTGGGCATTCGATCCCACCCCGCGCATTTCGTCGTACATCACGGCTCTCGTTGCCGGGCCGTATGTGGCAAAGCGCAGCGAGCTCGTGAGCAGCGACGGCCGCACGATTCCGCTCGGCGTATTCTGCCGTGCATCCCTTGCGGAATATCTTGACGAGGACTACATCTTCGAAAAGACACGACAGGGATTCGCATTCTTCGAGTCGCGTTTCGGTGTGGCCTACCCGTTCGAGAAGTACGACCAGCTCTTCGTGCCCGAGTTCAACGCAGGTGCCATGGAGAACGCCGGCTGCGTCACGTTCGTTGAGGCGTACGTCTTTCGGTCGAAGGTGACGGATGCCGTGCGCGAGCGTCGCGTCGTCACGATCTTGCACGAGCTCGCTCATATGTGGTTTGGCGACCTGGTCACGATGCGCTGGTGGAACGACCTGTGGCTCAACGAGTCGTTCGCCGAGTGGGCATCCACGTTGGCAACGGCCGAAGCGACCGAGTGGCACGAAGCCTGGACCACGTTTGCCGCCATGGAAAAGAGCTGGGCTTATCGCCAAGACCAGCTGCCGTCGACTCACCCGATTGTGGCGGACATTCCAGACCTCGATTCGGTGCGCGTCAACTTCGACGGCATCACCTATGCCAAGGGGGGTTCGGTTCTCAAGCAACTGGCCGCCTGGGTTGGACTCGACGAGTTCTTGGCCGGCGTTTCCGCCTACTTTAAGAAGCACGCGTGGCAGAACACCGAGTTGAGCGACCTGCTCGTCGAACTGGAGAAGACCAGCGGGCGCGACCTGTCGACATGGTCAAAAGTGTGGCTCGAGACGGCGGGAGTCAACACGCTTCGCCCTGAGGTTGAGGTGAACGCCGATGGCACGATTACCTCGTTCCATATCGTGCAGACCGCACCGGCCGAGTGGCCCACGATTCGCCCGCACCGCATGGCCGTGGGGCTCTACTCGCACGACGGGACACGTCTCGAGCGCATCCACCGGATCGAACTCGACGTGGACGGTGAACGCACCGAGGTGCGCGACCTCGTCGGACACCAGATGCCCGATTTCGTGCTGATCAACGACGACGACCTGGCCTACGCAAAGATTCGCCTCGATTCCGTTTCACTCAAGTCGGCCATCGCCAACCTCAAAGACATCGCGTCACCCCTCGCGCGATCGCTGGTGTGGGGTTCTGTGTGGGATTCCACGCGTGATGCCGAAACACCTGCACGCGACTTCATCGACCTCGTGCTGAACAACATCGCGAGCGAAACCGAGTCAACAACGATTCGCACGGTGCTGGGTCAGCTCTCCCTCGCCGCGACTGTCTACGTTGACCCCACCACCCGCGACGCCCAAACGATTCGCGTTGCTGACCGATTGTGGGATCTCGTCGGTTCGGCCGAGGCGGGCTCCGACGCACAGTTCCAGTTCTTGCGTGCCTTCACATCGTTGGCCACGACGGATGCGCAACTCGCGATTGTCGCCGACCTGCGTGCGGGCACGCGAACCCTGAGCGGACTCGACATCGACACCGACCTCGGGTGGGAGCTGCTCATCAGCCTTGCCGCAGGGAACAAGGTCACGCGTGCCGACATCGACGCGTATCTCGCCGAAGATGACACTGCGACCGGCCGCCAGTCTGCCGCCCACGCTCGTGCGGCCCTCGCGACGCCCGCCGACAAGCAGGCAGCCTGGGACTCGGTGTACAAGTCCGACAGCGAACCGAACACGATTGTCGAGAAAACCGCACTCGGCTTCCAGCGCACGACCGATGTTGCACTCTTGGCTCCGTTTGTCGACCAGTACACCGCGGCACTGCGCGACGTCTGGTCGAACCGGTCGTATGCCATTGCCGAAACGCTCATTGTCGACTTTTTCCCCGGCGGACTCGCCAACCAACATCTCGCCGACACCCTTCACGCGTGGATTCGAGAGAACACTGATGCCGACGCTCCACTTGTTCGTCTCGTGCGCGAGAACTTGGCGGGCATCGAGCGCAGCTTG
>CANGKD010000088.1 GCA_947454495.1 Actinomycetota bacterium | reverse complement strand
CTCATCGGCGCGGGCATTCTCCTCGCCATTTTTGTGCCCCTCTCAATTCGCAAATTCTCTCGCGTCGCATCTCGCTAAAACTCTTTTCTAGAGTGCTAGCCTGAGCCACGAACCGGGTTCCTACGTCTCTCCCTCACGCCCAAAAAGGAGTCATCATGTCTGCCGGATGCTGCGCCGCAAGCCCCATCGCCCAAGCTCACCTCGGAGCCACCGTCGCAAGCGCCGGCGCCACGATCGCGCCGGCTAACCATGCCGCCGCGAATCCCGGTTCCGACAAGGCAGATCTGCTCGTCGAAGGCACCATCGTCACGGGCGCATTCGGCGAGCCAGCCGCCGAAGCGATGGCCGTTTCGGGTGGAAAAATCATTGGCATCGGCTCGCGTGCCGACCTCGAGGGTCTCATCGGACCGTCGACGAAGCTGCTCAAGCCCGACGGCGTGGTCATCCCCGGGCTCATTGAACCCCACATGCACATTTGGACTTCGCTGCTCAACCTGGACTGGACCGACGTCTCGCACGAGGCGTGTTCCACGTTTGACGATGTCGTAGCGACCATTAAGGCAACGGCGGCGAAGACGCCGTCCGGTGAATACGTACTTGCGAAGCTTTTCGACCCCAGCCTCTACCAGGGTGAGCCCAACTTGACGCGCGCGGTGCTCGACCAAATCGCACCGAACAACCCCGTGCTCGTAATGAACGCGTCGATGCACTACCTCTACGCGAACAGCGCAGCTTTTGCCCTCGTCGGCATCGACGACACCGTCGTGGACCCCGCGGGCGGCACCTTCGGTCGCACCGATGGAAAACTCAATGGCGTCATCGGCGAGGTCCCCGCCATGATCTTGCTCATCGCAAAACTCCCGAAGCCCACACCTGCAGAAATTGCCGACGGCATCACGCGGATTCTCAACGCGTGTGCGAGTCAGGGCGTCACCTCGCTGCGCGAGGGGGCGACCGGCACGCTCGCGGGTGTCGGTGAGCTCGCCATGTTGCACCAGCTCAACGCCGCTCGCCGCCTGCCCGTGCGCGTATCCACGTCGCAGTTCGCCATCATGCCCGGCAAGACACCGACTGAGGTCGCTGCCACGTGGAAAGAGGCCGGTGTCACGCCATTCAGTGGCGACGAAATGGTGCGTGCGGATGCGTGGAAGCTCACCTCCGACGGGTCAAATCAGGGTCGCTCCGGTTACTTCATGCAGCCCTACCTCGGCGAAGACACCGGCGGTCACGCCAACTGGACTCCCGAGTCATTGCTCGACGCGATGAAAGCGGGATTCGATGACGGCTGGCAGGTCACGATTCACACTAATGGCGACGCAGCCGTCGAGATGGTGCTCGGTGTATTCGAAGAACTGTTGCCGAACTACACGCAAAAAGATCTGCGCCACTTCTTCATCCACTACTCGGTCACGACGGACGATCAGATTGCGCGCACGGCCAAGGCCGGCTTGTCGGCGACCCTGCTGATGAATCATGTCTACTACTGGGGTGCTGCGTTCCGCGACACGATTCTCGGACCCGAGCGCGCAAACCACCTCGACCGCACGGCGTCCATCATGCGGGCTGGCATCTCGACGAGCTACCACTCCGACTACAACGTCAGCAAGGTGCAGCCGTTGCTCAGCGCAAAGACCGGCGTGCTGCGCAAGCTGCTTGCGGACGGCACGGTGCTCAATCCGGCCGAGTGCGCAACACCGCAGCAGGCCCTCGAAGCCATTACGACCAACGCAGCGTGGCAAATTCACGCGGATGACCGCGGCAGTCTCGCCGTGGGCAAGCGCGCTGACTTCGCGATTGTCGACGTCGACCCGTGGACGAGCAGCCCCGAGGGCTGGGACGCCATCAAGGTCAGCGCCACTTACATTGATGGCACGGTGGCCTTTCAGGCGTAAATCTGTGGCGATAAGTTAGTGCCATGACAACCGCATTCGAGGCTGCCGATGACGGCATCAAGCAATTGATGCACGATTACTTCGATGCGATGCACACGCAAGACATGGAAAAGTTCGATAACGTATTTCACCCGAATTGTGTTCTTTACGGGGTCGTCGAGGGACAACTTAACATTCGTCCTCACGACGTGTATCGCGAGGCGGTCGTCGCGCGCGAATCGCCAGAGAGCCTGGGTAATGCGCGCCGGGACAGCATCCTCGATTTCGACCAGATTTCACCCGAAATCGCGTGGGTCAAACCTCAGCTTGAGATGTTTGGCGGAGTCATGCAGGACTACCTGAACCTCGTGAAGCTCGACGGTAGGTGGTGGATCATGGCCAAGATGTGGGCACGAGTCGGTGATTCCGAGTGACGCATGCTGATGCCGCGGGCGACTCCGCGAGTGTCACCGCTCGAGCTCTGTCCGTGCTCGGCGCGTTCGAGAACTCCGTCGGCCCGCTGAGTGTGTCGAGAATCGCGCAGCGCGCTCACCTGCCCCTGTCGACGACATATCGACTCGTGCACGAGCTCGAATCCTGGGGCGGAATCGAGAAGACCAGTGATGGAAAATACCAGGTCGGGATGCGAATCTGGGAGCTCGGGCAACTCGCGGGTCGACGCTTGCGTGACCGCGCGCATCCGTTCTTGCAAGATCTTTTTGATTTGACACACGAGAACGTTCACATGGCGGTGCGCGAAGGAACCCAGACTCTCTATACCGACAAGATCTATGGCTCGAAGAAGGTGCCCGTCATCTCGCGCGTGGGAGGGCGGCTGCCCATGCACGCCACGGCGGTGGGCCGGGTGCTGCTCGCGGCCCAGCCCGACTGGTTTGTTGAGGCCTATCTCGAACGCGAGCTCGAGGCGCCCACCGCGCACACCGTGACCGACCCCGAGGTGCTGCGCGACGAGGTGCAGCGCGTGCGTTCGGTGGGTTACTCGGTCACGATCGAGCAGATGCGCGTCGGTCAGTTTTCCGTGGCCCTGCCCGTGCGCGTGCACGGCGAAACGATTGCGGCCGTCGGTTTCGTGCTCGACAAGTCCAAGGTTTCCGAGACGAAGCGACTACTTCCTCTGTTGCAGGGCACCGTTGAGCGCATCGAGTCGGCGCTGTCGAGCCGGCCAATCGGCTGACCGGCCGCAACTTTTTCCTCAGATTCTCACTCAGTGAGAAACGGTGCTAGGTGAACGCTCCCCGTGGGGTGACGATGAACTATCGCACGTTCAAGGAGGAACGCTCATGAGTGCATCCGGTACCACCGTCGACTACCACGGCTACGAGCCGTTCGACATGGCGGATCCATTTTCGGCTTACGCCGAGCTGCGCCGCGAAGCCCCGGTCATGTTCGATGACCGCATTGGCTACTTCGTCGTGTCGCGCTATGACGACATCAAGGCCACCTTTGAAGATTGGGAGTCATTCTCGTCGGAGAACGCCCAGGCCCCCGTTCGCCCCATGGGCGAACCCGCCAAGAAGATCATGGCTGACGGTGGATTCACTGCCTACTCGGGCCTCTCGGCTCGCATTCCACCGGAGCACACCCGCATCCGCTCCATCGCCACGAAGGCGTTCACTCCGCGTCGCTACAAGGTGCTCGAGCCGGCGATTCGCGAGAACGTCGACGTGATGATCGACAAGATGATTGCCCAGGGCGCACCCGGCGACATCCTCGCGGACATCGCTCACGACCTTCCGACCATCACGATTCTTACGCTGCTCGGCGTGCCCATCACGCGCATCCCCGAGGTAAAGGTGTGGTCGAACGCGCGCGGAATTCTCACCTGGGGCGACCTCACCGACGAGGAACAGATTCCTCATGCTCACGCGCTCGTCGAGTTCTGGAACTTCTGCCAGGGGCTCGTCGTGGCAAACAAAGAGAACCCCGGCGACAATCTGGTCGCCGACCTCGTGCGTTTTCAATCCGAGGGTGACGACATTAGCGACCACGAAATCGCGTCGTTGGCCTACAGTCTGCTGTTCGCCGGTCACGAAACGACGACCACGCTGATCTCCAACGCCCTGCGTGTGTTGTTGGCGAACCCGGAATCGTACGCGGCCCTCGTGGCCGATCCGGAGAAGATCCCGGGAGCCGTCGACGAGGTCTTGCGCTACAGCGGGAGCATCGTGGCCTGGCGTCGCAAGGCCACGCGCGATTGCGTCATCGGATCGGTCGACATTCCCAAAGACTCTGGCGTCCTGCTGCTCATGGGTTCCGCGAACCGTGACGCGTCGGTGTTTGACGAACCCGATTCGTTCGACATCGAGCGCGAGAACGCGCGCAATCACCTGTCGTTCGGTTACGGCATCCACTTCTGTCTCGGCAATCTGCTTGCGAAACTGCAGGCCCGAGTCGCCCTCGAAGAAATCACCAAGAAGATGCCCACCCTGCGCATGATGCCGGGTGCCCACATCAACTTCCACGACAACCTCTCGTTCCGAGTGCCCACCGCGGTGCCGGTCGAGTGGACGAACTAAGGACACACATCATGTCGAAATTCACCTTCGCTTTTGACAGCACCGAGACCCCCGAGCACGACCGCCTCGGCGGAAAGTGCACGAGCCTCGCCATCATGACGTCGGCCGGCATGCCGGTGCCTCCCGGTTTCGCGGTCACGACCGACGCGTTCGATGCCGTCATGGACCAGACCACGCTGCGTGACCACATCGCCAAGCACCTTCAAGGTCTCGACCCGAATGACGTCGTGGATGTCGACACGCGCGCCGCCCACATTCGCGAGCTCATCATGACTCAAGAGGTGCCCGACGTTGTGCGTGACGAAACCATCGCCGCGTACAACGAGCTCATGGCACTGTGTGGCAGCGAGGTTCCGGTGGCCGTGCGCTCGAGTGCCACGGCCGAGGACCTGCCCGACGCGAGCTTCGCTGGTCAGCAAGACACCTACCTCTGGATTGTTGGACTCGAGGCCGTTCTGCTCAAGATTCGCGAATGCTGGGCCTCGTTGTACACGGCCCGCGCCATCACGTACCGCATGGCCAACAACATTCCCGACGAGGGTCTCTCGATGGCCGTTGCCGTGCAAAAGATGGTCAACGCCCGCACCTCCGGTGTCGCGATGACGATTGACCCGAGCAACGGTGACAAGTCCAAGATCGTCGTTGACGCGAGCTGGGGCCTGGGCGAAATGGTGGTCTCGGGTGAGGTTACGCCCGACAACTTCGTCATCGACAAGGTCATGATGCACGTCGTCAAGCGCACCATCTCGGATAAGCACGAAGAACTCGTGCCCTCGGGTCACGGCACCGTGATTCGCAAAGAGGTCGACGCCGACCGACGCAACAGTCAGAGCTTGAGCGACGAAGAGTTGATGCTCGTGGCCTCGCTCGCGAAGGCCGCGCACAAACACTACGGAACCGTGCAGGACATTGAGTGGGCGATTGACGCCGACCTGCCTGCGGGTGCCAACGTTCTCCTTTTGCAGAGCCGCCCCGAAACGGTGTGGTCGCAAAAGAAGCAAGAGGTGAAGATCACCTCAACCGGTTCGGGCATTGAAGCGATCACAAAGTCGCTGATGGCCCAAATCGGCGATCGCAAGTAAGCACCACAACGCACCACACTGCAACACAACTCAACGACGAGTAGAGCACCACTCGATTTACGCAAGAAAGGCACAAAAGCAATGACGCCCAAGACTGCTCGCAAGAGCTTCGTCTCGCCTTACGATCTCAAAGCACCCAAGGGTGCCGAGGGATGGCAAGACCTTTACCCCTACAACCTCGTCTTCCAGGACAACCTGAAGGACAAGGAGAACGCGAAGTTCTGGTTCTGCGACTCGCAGCACTGGCCCAACGTCTTCAAGCCGTTTGAAACGGTCGGCGTGGAATTCGCCGTTCGTTGCCTCGGCGCCTACAACACGCGCCACTACATCATTCCGCCGGCGAATGGCATCGAGTTCCGCATCCACAACGGCTTCTGCTACATGAGCCCCGTGGCGGTTGCCCCCGAACTCATCGGCGACCGCGTTCCTCACTTCATGGAGCGCGCGGGCTACTACTTCCAGAACTGGAACACCCTGCTCGAAAACTGGAAGAAGAAGGTGCTCGCCACCATCGAAGAGATGGACGCGATTAACTTCGAGAAGCTTCCCGAGATGGTTGACATCGAGGTCATCACCAGCGGTGCCGGCATCGACCCGACCGCAAAGATGATGGCTGACTACGACCGTCTGATTCAGCTTGCCTACAAGAACTGGGAACACCACTTCGAGTTCTTGAACCTCGGCTACGTTGCCTACCTCGACTTCTTTGGTTTCTGCAAGGAATCGTTCCCCGGCATTCCCGACCTCGCCATCGCCAAGATGGTTATGGGTGTCGACTCGGTTCTGTTCCGTCCGGATGACGAACTAAAGGACCTCGCCGACCTTGCCGTGAAGCACAACCTCACGGCCGTGT
>CANGKD010000087.1 GCA_947454495.1 Actinomycetota bacterium | reverse complement strand
ACGAGTCACCGCGCTCCTAAAACGAGGGGCGTCAGGGTCGCCGTGGCCATCAACCGCCAGATATCGCAATCGGGGAATTCTTACGGATTCGAAGTCACGATTCGTTGGTGCATAGGCCTATGGCGCAGAGGCATCGCGACACCTACACCTCGGGGATGAACACAAAAGGGAGTGCCCCGACACGAGACGTGTCGGGGCACTCGTGAAGATGAACCTAGTGGCTCGAGTGTTCCAATG
This sequence comes from Actinomycetota bacterium, assembly GCA_947454495.1. Classification (GTDB taxonomy): domain Bacteria; phylum Actinomycetota; class Actinomycetes; order Actinomycetales; family Microbacteriaceae; genus RFQD01. The sequence continues at coordinate 6,253 of CANGKD010000087.1, read as the reverse complement.
CCGCTTGGTATTCCGTCGGCGTGACGGGGGCAATGCGGTCCTCAAAGAAGAACCGTGACATTGATACACGGAGACGCTGTGACGCCGTAATCTTGCCCAGCGGGTTCGGCTTGAGCTGGAGAGGCGCGTTGTCGTTGAATGAGACCAGCTGCCAGCGCGTGTACTCGTCGAGCTGCTCGTGAACCTCGATGAATTCTCCGCCGGGCAGGCGCACGATGCGACCGGTTTCGAAGCCATGGAGGACCATCTCGCGGTCCTTCTTTTGGAGTGCAAGGCAGACACGCTTCGTCACCATGAACGCAATGATTGGTCCGAGGATAAGGAGCGCTTGGAGAGTGTTGATGACACCCTCCATCGTGACCTTGAAGTGCGTCGCGATGATGTCCGACGAGGCTCCGGCCCACAGCACCGCGTAGAACGTGACACCCGCAGCACCGATGGCCGTGCGAACCGGCGCATTGCGCGGCCGATCCAACAGGTGGTGTTCCCGCTTGTCGCCAGTAACCCATGCTTCAACGTAGGGGTACGCAAACGCAAGCAATAGGAATACCACGAGGACAATGATCGGAATCAGGATGTTCCACGACCAGGTGTAGCCGAACCATACCGTCTCGAGGCCCGGGGGCATCAGCCGCAGGGCACCATCGGCAAATCCGATGTACCAGTCCGGCTGAGTTCCCGCGGAGACGGGCGATGGGTCGTACGGTCCGTAGTTCCAAATCGGGTTGATGGTGACCGTCGCGGCGATGAGTGCGACAACACCGAATACGAGGAAGAAGAAGCCACCTGCCTTGGCCGCGTACACGGGCAAAACCGGGTATCCAACGACGTTTTGTTCCGTCTTGCCCGGGCCAGGGTACTGGGTGTGCTTGTGGATCACGACAAACATGAGGTGAAGCACGATGAAAATCAGCACCAGGGCGGGGAGAAGCAGGATGTGCAACGTGTAGAGACGCCCGACGATGTCGTTACCCGGGAATTCTCCACCGAACAGCAGGAATGTAATCCACGTGCCAACAACAGGGACAGCGTTCACCATTCCGTCGATGATTCGCAAGCCGTTGCCCGACAGCAGATCGTCGGGGAGCGAGTAACCGGTGAATCCCTCGGCCATCGCGAGCACGAAGAGTACGAAACCAATCGCCCAGTTGAGCTCGCGTGGCTTACGGAAAGCGCCCGTGAAGAACACGCGCAACATGTGCAGGCCAATGGCGGCGACAAAGAGCAGCGCAGCCCAGTGATGAATCTGGCGCATGAGCAGTCCGCCTCGGATATCGAAAGAAATATCCAAGGTTGACGCCATTGCTGCGGACATCTCGACGCCGCGGAGCGGAACGTATGACCCTGCGTATTCGACCGGCGTCATCGACGCCTGGAAGAAGAACGTAAGGAAGCTACCTGACAAGAGGATGATGACGAAGCTATAAAGCGCTACTTCGCCAAGAAGGAACGACCAGTGGTCAGGGAAGATCTTGCGACCAAATTCCTTGACCGCGCCCGAAATGCTGGTGCGCTCATCGAGGTAGTTCGACGCGGAGGCGATGAAGCCCTTTTGTGCGGGTGCAGAGGTGGTGCTCATGATGTGGAACGCTCCCAGAAGCTCGGTCCAACGGGTTCGGTGAAGTCGCTTGTCGCGACGAGGTAGCCTTCGCTGTCGACCGTGATCGGCAACTGGGGCAGAGGCCGTGCTGCCGGCCCAAAGATGACCTTGCATTCGTTGGCAATGTCAAATTGTGACTGGTGGCACGGGCACAGCAGGTGGTGTGTTTGTTGCTCGTAAAGCGCCACGGGACATCCCACGTGGGTACAGATTTTGGAGTACGCCACGATTCCGTCGTACGACCACGAAGCACGCTGTTCGCTTGTCCAGTTGAGGTCTTCGGGCTTCAATCGAACGAGCAACACAGCGGCCTTGGCCTTTGCGTCGAGTTTCTCGTGTTCAGGCAAATCCACGAGACCCTCGGGAATGACCTGGAATGCACTTCCGATTGTGACGTCAGAAGCCTTGATGGGGGTGCCCGTTGGGTCTTGTGTGAGACGGAGACCCTTCTTCCACATCGTGTGCTTTAACTCGGTGTTGGGGTCAACATCCATCGGCGCAAGGCCCCGGAAGAGCGCAATGGCGGGGAGGGGGAAGGCGACAAGTGACGCAATGAGTCCGCCGCGAATCAGCGTGCGACGGCTGAAGCCGGACTCTTCGTCAGCTTCTTTGAAGATCTCGACGGCGCGCGCACGGGTTTCCTCGGTTCCGCGAACCGGGTGACGCTCATCCACGCCTTCCTTATCGGCCATGACGGCTTTGCCCCAGTGGACAGCGGCGATTCCAATGGCCAGGAGCGAGAGCGCAATGCCGAGACCCATGAACAGGGTGTTCAGCCGCACCGAGGCCATGTTGCCATCCTCAATGGGAAAGAACATGTACGCGAAGATTGCAAAGAGGCTACCGATGACAGAAAGCCAGAACATCGCCACGACGAATCGCGCGGCGCGCTTCTTCTTCTTCGGGTCGAGATCCGTCACCCGAGGGCGGTGTGGCGGTAAACCAGGATTCTCGAACGTGTCGGCTGGGACAACACCGGTTCCAACGACTGCGCCACTTGGCGGCGTCATCGGAACGATGTCAGACGAGCCATTCTCGTTCTGAGCCATGTTTCTCCTTAGTGCAGATAAAAGTGAAGACTTAGTTGGATTTGGCCGTGATCCACACGGTCAACGCGACGATGCCACCGAGTCCGAAAATCCAGAGGAACAAGCCCTCCGACACGGGACCCAGGGATCCCAACTCGAGGCCACCAGCAGAGGGATTCTCCTCGTTGTATTGCAGGTACGCGATGATGTTCTTCTTGTCATCGGGTGTCAGGTTCAAGTCATTGAACGCAGGCATGTTCTGCGGTCCAGTGAGCATTGCCTCATAAACATGAACGGGTGCAACACCCTTGAGAACGGGTGCATATTTGCCCTCAGTGAGCGCCCCGCCCGCACCAGCAACGTTGTGACACATGGCGCAGTTGATGCGGAACAGTTCACCACCGGCTGCGACGTCACCACCCGTCAGTTGAGATTCCGAGGGAATTGCAGGGCCGGGAGCGAGGGACGCCACATAGGCAGCCAGAGCCTTAATCTGTGATTCTTCGAATTGAACCGGCTTGCTCGGTGCTTGTGGACCACTGGCCTGCATGGGCATGCGCCCGGTACCAACTTGGAAGTCAACGGACGCTGCGCCGACACCGATAAGGCTGGGGCCATTCTGGGTTCCCTGCGCCTGCTGACCGTGACACGTGGCGCAGTTGGCCGCGAAGAGTTTTGCGCCTTGATCGATGACCTCAGGGCTGCTGAGGTCAACCGCGGCAGATGCGGTGGATGCCGTGAAGGCTGCGTAGGCGCCACCCGTCGCGAGCAAGCCGATAAGCAACAGCGATACGGAGGCCACGGGGGAGCGGCGACCGGACTTGCGATTCTGTCGATTCATGTCTTTTGTCTTCGATTTCGGTTTCGGTCGGGAATGCAGGGACACGTGCGAGTGATGCGCTATCTCAGGACGTAAATGACGAGGAACAGGGCAATCCAGACAACGTCAACGAAGTGCCAGTAGTACGAGACCACGATCGCACTGGTCGCTTCCTTGTGCCCAAAATTTTTCACGGCATAAGCACGTCCAATGACGAGCAAGAAGGCGATGAGGCCTCCCGTCACGTGGAGACCGTGGAACCCAGTCGTGAGGTAAAACGCGGTGCCGTAGGCGTTGCCGTCGAGAGTGATGCCCTCGGATACCAACTGCGCGTATTCATACACCTGACCGGAAACGAAGACCGCACCCAACGCGTACGTGATGAAGAACCACTCCACCATTCCCCACTGTGTCGGTTTCCATCCGGTGGAGCGAGATTGGAGGCGCTCCGCAGCGAAAACACCAAACTGCGCCGTGAACGATGACGACACCAGAATGATTGTGTTGGTGAGCGAGTAGGGGAAGTTCAGCTTTGCCGCGTCCGTCGCCCACAATTCGGGGGCGGCTCCACGGAGCGTGAAATAAATGGCGAAGAGCCCCGCAAAGAACATCACCTCACTGCCCAACCAGACAATGGTGCCGACCGCAACGGGGTTGGGTCGGTTCACCATGGGGACGGGGATGCGAGAAGCAACTGAGGCGTTAGTCACGTGTTCCATTATGTCGGAATGCGCGGCGGCAAGTGGGCTCATTGGGGCCCGCCACGCGAGGGAAGTAACCTTGATTCATGAGTGACAACATCACGTGGCCGACACTTTTGACGCAATTGCTTGAGGGCACAAATCTGTCGATCGCTGAGGCAACGTGGGCCATGAACGAAATGGTCGGCGGAACGGCGAGTGCGTCTCAGATTGCGGCATTCCTCATCGCTCTTCGAGCCAAAGGCGAAACGGTTGACGAGATTGTGGGATTCCGAGATGCGGTACTCGAACATGCCCGAGAGTTGCCTGTAAATCCGCGGGCTCTCGACATCGTGGGCACCGGGGGAGACCGTCATCGGACGGTCAACATTTCGACCATGGCAAGCATCGTGGCTGCCGCAACGGGTGTTCCGGTGATCAAGCACGGCAACCGCGCGGCGAGCAGTGCATCCGGTTCGTCTGACGTGTTGGGTGAGTTGGGCTTGAATCTCGACCTTGAACCCGAAGGCGTGGCGCGCGTATTCAATGAGATTGGAATCTCGTTCGCCTTTGCCGCCCTGTTTCACCCCGGTTTCCGCCATGTGGGAGAAACTCGGCGCGAGATTGGTGTGCCGACGCTCTTCAACTTCCTCGGCCCACTTTGCAACCCGGCTAGGCCGGATGCGACTGCTCTTGGATGCGCGCAATTAGATCGTGTGGCCCTGATGGTCGGGGTGTTTCAGACTCGCGATGCCACGGCCCTCGTGTTCCGTGGTGACGATGGCCTCGACGAGCTCACCACGACGGGCCACAGCCATCTGTGGGAGGTGAGCCGAGGGCGTGTCGTCGAACACGATCTCAACCCGGCAGACCTTGGCCTCCCGCGTGCCCGACTCGATGACCTCCGGGGTGGAACTCCGGCAGAAAACGCGCAGGTGGTTCATCAGGTGCTCGCGGGTGAGTCCGGGGCCATTCGAGACGTCGTCGTGCTCAATGCAGCTGCTGGACTTGTCGCGTTCGACCTCGCGGAAAATCCGAGCTCAATTGAGACTCCGATTCTCGAACGACTCGCACGTCACATGACCGCATGTGCACGCGCAATTGACTCAGGTGCCGCCGAATCAAAGCTGGCGGCCTGGGTCGAGGCAACACACTCCGTGACCTCCTAGGTACTAGGGGAGTCAGCGTCGACCCACGCTGAGCTTTTCTCGACAGCCTTTGACCACACGCGCAGGAGGCGTTGTGATTCTTGCTCGGGCATGTGAGGTGCCCATCGGGAGTCTTCCTGCCAAAGCTCGCGAAGCTCATCGAGAGAGCCCCAGAAATCGACAGCAAGGCCGGCCGCGAACGCGGCGCCGAGTGCAGTGGTCTCGATAACCCGCGGTCGGATGACGGGCACTCGAATGATGTCGGACTGGAACTGCATGAGTAGGTCGTTGACGACCATCCCGCCGTCAACTTTCAGCTCGGTGAGCGGAACGCCGGTATCGGCGTTCATTGCGGCTAAGACCTCCGCCGTCTGGAAGGCGACGGCCTCGAGTGCCGCACGCGCGATATGAGCCTTTGTGACAAACCGGGTGAGACCGACGATGGCACCTCGAGCATTCGCATCCCAATGCGGCGCAAAGAGTCCGCTGAAGGCAGGAACGACGGCAATGCCTCCGTTGTCGGGCACGGATGACGCCAGTGTCTCGACGTCCGACGACGACGCAAAGAGTTGAAGATTATCTCGCAACCACTGAATGAGTGACCCGGTGACGGCGATCGATCCTTCAAGCGCGTAATGTGCCGGTTCGGTGCCGAGCTGGTACGCAACAGTCGTGATGAGACCGTTGGTTGATATGCGCGGTTCCGTTCCCGTGTTCAGCATCAAGAAGTTCCCCGTGCCATACGTGTTTTTGGCTTCGCCTGGCTCGAAGGCGCACTGCCCAAACGTTGCTGCATGCTGATCCCCGAGAATTCCCGACAGGGGGACCCCGGCGAGAAGACCTGCGCAAACACCAAAAATTCCTGATGAGGGCAAAATTATGGGCAACATTTGTTTCGGAATTCCGAACACGGCGCACAGCTCGTCGTCCCATTGCAACGTGTTGATGTTCATGAGGAGAGTGCGGGATGCATTCGT
>CANGKD010000086.1 GCA_947454495.1 Actinomycetota bacterium | reverse complement strand
GAACGACATTGGCTCAGACTGTGGCTCCCGCGATACCGGTCAACGTCTCCATTCAGGTTGGCGTCATCATCATCACGATCGCGATCGTGCTCGCAATCTACCGCCTCACGCTGAGCGGACTTCACCAGGTCGAAGCGGAATTGCGAGAAGCAAATCTAGACCTAGCCCGCAAAAACGCGGAACTTCGCCAGCGGCTGTGGGTTGAGCGTTCTGCGTTAGCAACAACGTTGCATGGCCCCGTTCAAGCAGCGTTTCAGGTCGCCGCCATGCGCATCGCCTCGGCGCGAAACCTCACCGTTGACGAATTGCGCGATTTGGAGAACCACATTACGGAGGCAGTGGCTCAACTTGCGTCACCAGAGACCATTTCTCGAGCCACGTTCGAGGACGCGATCATGCACATCGAATCAATCTGGGGTTCCATCGCATCCGTGTCGATTCAAGCTGACGTTCGTTTCGTTGCGTCGATTGACGAATATCCAGGAACAGGTCGTTGCGTGCTCGAAATCGTGCGCGAGGCGGTGATGAATGCGATCAAGCATGGAGACGCCCGCCACATCCGCGTGAACGTCTCACGTCAGGGCCTCAACGCCCTCGTTGTCGCTACGAACGATGGCCACGAATCATCGTCCGTCAGGCCTGGCCTCGGTCACCGCTTGCTTGACGAGCTGTGTTTGACGTGGGATTTGAGCCAAGGACCGACGGAAACGACGTTGACCGCGTGCGTGCCACTAACCCGCTCTGCATTCGGCTAACCGAACGTTGAGCAACGAAGCGATGTTGAGGGTAAATAGCGTGAAAGCGACTAGTTTGACCGAAGGAGTGGAAATGTCGAGTTTCGTGCGTCGAGTTTTGGTTGGTGCCCTCACGGCGGTTGTTGCTCTCGGGACAGTGACAGTCGGGTTTGTGACACCGAGTTTGGCGTCAACTGGCGACGTTGTTCTCGTGGGCTTAAATCCGGACGACTCGGGATCGTTAGGGATCATTGATCCCGTTTCCGGACTCGAAATCTCCCCCATTCCGAACGTGGCCTATTTCCCGTCGGCCCCGGGAGATGGAATCTCCAACGTGTCTGGTCTTGCGTTCAACCCAGTCAACGGAGACCTCTATGCCATGAATTACGACTGCGAGGTCATCATCATTGACATCGAGACGGGAGTTTCGACTCCGGCTGCAGCGGATTTCTACAACGGCAACGGTATCGAATGCGAGGGTCTCGCCATCAACGCCGACGGTGTGTTTTTTGCCGGCACTCATGCGGACTCTAGTCCGGCGGAAATCATCTATTTCGATACGGACGAATGGTATTCGGCGGATTCCGCACAGACGTTTGACACCATCGGATGGCTTGCTTTCGAGCCAAACTCGAATTCCCTCTATCTGGGAGTCGACGACTCTGGAACGCTCGTCGTCAAGTCGGTCAGTGCGTCCGACGGCAAATCAAATTTGCAGACAGTCGGCATTGATCAGACGGAAGTGAGTTCCGTTAGTTTCGATCGGGCAGGCCACGCCTATGCAGGTTACTGGGGCGGCGGCTATTACTCGGGTTCGAGCGCGACATTCCCCGATGGACTCACGGCCGGTTCACCTGATGCGACCTTGCCGTACTGGGTGGCGGGTGCGTTCGATTCGACCGATGGCGGCGACGCGACGTTGCCCGAGACAGGCACCGACACCGAGGCGGCGGGACTGGCATTTGCGTTCGGCATTGCGCTCGTCGCGTGTGGTGTGGTTCTGGCTACCCGATCTCGACGGAGCTAAGTCGGGAGATGGTGCGCTAGATCTTGCGCAGCAACACACTCTTCACCGAGTGATCCGGACCCTTGCGCAGCACGAGTCGCGCGCGCGAACGCGTGGGACGGATGTTCTGCTCGAGGTTCGGCATGTTGATACGTTGCCAGTAATCCCGGGCAATCCCGAGCGCCTCTGCTTCTGACAAACCGGCGAAGCGGTGAAAGTACGACTGGGGGTCGGAGAATGCCCCGCGCTGCAGCGTGAGAAAGCGATCCTCGTACCAACTGGCGATGTCGGCGGAACGCGCATCCACGTAGACACTGAAGTCGAAGAGGTCACTCACGGCCATGCCGCCACCGACAGGGGGTTGCAACACGTTGAGTCCCTCGACGATGAGAATGTCGGGCCGAGCAACCGTGACGAACTCACCGGGCACGATGTCGTAGTCGAGGTGTGAGTACACCGGAGCCTTGGCCTGCTGGGCACCGCTCTTAATCTCGCTCACAAAGTTGAGCAGCGCGCGACGGTCGTACGACTCCGGGAAACCCTTGCGGTCGAGCATGCCGCGTGCTTCGAGCACCTCGTTCGGGTAGAGAAACCCGTCGGTCGTGATGAGAGCGACGTTGGGCGTCTCTTCCCATCGGGCCAGCAAAAACTGCAGCAACCGTGACACGGTCGACTTGCCGACGGCCACCGAGCCGGCGACTCCAATCACGAACGGCGTAGTGGATGCGCGCCGCTGCAGAAACCCGTTCGTCGCCGAGTGCAGGTCCCTCGCCCCGTGCGCGTAGAGCCAGAGCAGTCGGCTCAGGGGACGGTAAATGGCGTCCACCTCGTCGAGGTTGAGTCGGTCACCTAGGCCCCGCACGCTCTCGAGGTCCTCCGGTGTCAGGGGCTGCGCGGTCACCGGCGCGAGTGCGGCCCAGTCGGCGCGGGGAATCTCCACAAACGGCGTCGATTCGATGACGCTCATGGGCGCGGTGGGATCAGGCACCGGGGCGTCGTCGAACACGGCTCTATTCTGCCCTGCGACGGGGCTCGCGTCGTACGGGGGCCGCGCGCACACCGCATCCGTTCACCGCACGCGTAAACTTAGGCGCATGTGCGGAATCGTCGGTTATGTGGGCAGGCAAGACTCGCTCGGTGTGTTGCTGGGTGGCTTGAAGCGCCAGGAGTACCGCGGTTATGACTCCGCCGGCGTCGCCGTGCTCACCGATTCGGGTGAACTGGTCATGGCCAAAAAGGCCGGCAAGTTGAAGGTGCTCGTCGACAACCTAGAAGCACACCCCATTTCAGCGGGCCACACCGGCATCGGCCACACGCGCTGGGCAACGCACGGCGCGCCGATTGATGTGAATGCGCATCCGCACCTCGCCGACAACGGCCGACTCGCGTTGATTCACAACGGAATCGTCGAGAATTTCTACGAAATCAAAACGGAATTGCTCGCGCGCGGTCACGAGTTTCTGAGCGAAACCGACACCGAAGTCGCCGCCGTCTTGCTCGCCGACAACTACGCCGAGACGGGCGACCTGCGCGAGGCGTTTGCCCGCACCGTCAACCGCCTCGAGGGCGCATTTACCCTGTTGGCCATGCACGCCAACGAACCGCATCTGATCGTGGCCGCTCGACACAACTCCCCGCTCGTCATCGGGTTTGGCGACGGCGAAAACTTTCTCGGTTCCGACGTGGCCGCATTTGTCGAATTCACTCACCGCGCGGCCGCCGTGGGACAAAACCAGATTGTTGCCATTACCCCCGACGCCGTCACCGTCACCACCTTTGACGGCGCGCCCGTTCAACCCGAAGAGTTTGAGATCGCGTGGGACGCGTCGGCGAGCGAGAAGGGTGGCTGGCCGAGCTTCATGTCGAAGGAGATTTCGGAGAACCCCGACGCGGTGGCCAACACGATCCGTGGGCGCATCCACGATGGTCTGGTCGTCGTTCCCGAAATCGATGCGTTCGGCCCCGACTTTTTACAAGGCATTTCGCGAATCGTGTTGCTCGCCTGTGGCACGGCGTCGTATGCCGGCCTCGTGGGCTCGTACGCGATTGAGAAGTGGGCCGGTATTCCGGTGGATGTACAACTCAGCCACGAGTTTAGATATCGCGACCCGGTGCTCAACGCGAGCACGCTCGTAATTTCCATCAGCCAGTCGGGCGAAACCATGGACACCCTCATGGCCGTGCGATACGCGATGGAGCGCGGCGCCAAGACCATTTCCATCTGTAACACGCAGGGTGCGACGATTCCGCGCGAGTCGGATGCGGTGGTCTACACGCACGCTGGCCCCGAGGTTGCTGTCGCGTCGACCAAGGCGTTTGTTGCGCAGATCACGGCGCTGTATCTGATTGGACTTCACATTGCGCGCGTGCGCGGCACGGTTTCTGAGGCCCTGCTTGCGGCCAACGCGCAAGAGCTCAGCGACTTGCCCGCGAAACTTTCCGAGGTGCTCAACGTGGGTGCAGACATCCGTACGTTGGCAAAGTGGATGAGCGATTCGCAGGCCGTGTTGTTCCTCGGACGCAACGTCGGATTCCCGATTGCACTCGAGGGTGCACTCAAGCTGAAAGAACTCGCCTACATTCACGCGGAGGGTTTCGCCGCCGGCGAGCTTAAGCACGGTCCGATTGCGCTGATTGATCACGGGCAACCGGTGTTCGTCATTGTGCCGAGCCCGCGCAATTCGGCCGAAATGCACTCCAAGGTCATCAGCAACATCCAGGAGATTCGCGCGCGCGGTGCCCGCGTCATCGCGATTGCCGAAGCCGGCGACGCCGCGGTGTTGCCGTTTGCCGACGAGGTCATTCGCATTCCGCTGGCCGGCCCGCTGTTCGAGCCGATTCTGGCCGTGGTGCCGCTCCAGATTTTTGCGATGGAGCTCGCCGACGCGAAGGGCCTCGATGTCGACCAGCCACGCAACCTCGCGAAGTCCGTCACGGTCGAGTAACGCGAGCACATCATGATTGTCGGAATCGGAGTGGATGCGGTCGACATCGAGCGCTTCACGGCCGCGCTCGAGCGCACGCCCGGCCTCGCATCCCGACTGTTTACGCTCGGTGAGCGCGGATTGCCCCCCGCGTCGCTCGCCGCACGCTTTGCCGCCAAGGAGGCGCTGATCAAGGCCTTCGGCGAATCGGGAAGCATGGGCTGGCACGACGTGAGCGTCGTCAAAAATGAGGCGGGAAAACCCTCGTTCGTGCTTGCCGGGGAAGCCCTCAAGATGGCGGACGCCAAGGGCATCACCAACGTGCAACTCTCGCTTTCGCACGACGGCGGCATGGCCGTCGCCTTCGTTGTGGCGGAAGGCGCGTGACAGCGCTTCCGGTCGACGGCCCGTTTCGCGAAGCCGTGATTGATCTCTCGGCCGTGCGCGACAATGTGGCCACCCTGCGTGCGCGCATTCCGTCGCAGTTCTACCTCACGGTCGTCAAGGCGAATGCGTATGGCCACGGCATGGTTCCCGTCGCGCGCGCCGCGCTCGCCGGCGGTGCGACCCACCTCGGTGTCGCCGACATCGCCGAGGCTCTCGCTTTGCGGGCCGCCGGCATTTCGGCCCCAATCTTGGCGTGGTTGCACGACCCCCATGAAGACTTCATCGCGGCCGTGTCGGCGGGAATCACGGTGTGTGTCTCGAGCGTCACGCAACTCGATGCGGTCGCTCACGCGGGCGCGGCAGCCGGGCTTGCACCCGAGGTGCCGCCGACCGTGCACATCAAGATCGACACGGGCCTGAGCCGCAACGGCGCGGCCGACACGATGTGGGGCGCTCTGTTTGCGCGCGCAGCCGAACTCGAAGTCGCCGGCTCGATTGCGGTCGAGGGAATCTTTTCGCACCTCTCCAACGCGTCGGTTGAGGATGACCTCGCGCAGGCCGCCCGTTTTGAAACCGGTGTGGCGCTCGCACGTGACGCGGGGCTCGCGCCCACGATTCGCCACCTCGCCGCGAGCAACGCGGCCCTCACCTTGCCGCAACTGAGCTTTGACATGGTGCGCGTGGGTATCGCCACGTATGGCATCTCGCCCGACGATGCGGTTGCGCCGCACGACTACGGATTGCGCCCAGTCATGACGCTGCGAGGTCGGGTCGCGGCCGTAAGAGAGGTACCCGCGGGAACGGGCGTGAGCTACGACTTGACCTACCGCACGAGCGCCGCGAGCCGGCTCGCCCTCGTGCCCATCGGATACGGCGAAGGAGTTCCCCGCGCCGCGAGCGACCGGGGGCCGGTGAGCATCGGGGGAGAACGATTCACGGTGGCCGGACGCGTGGCGATGGACCAGTTTGTCGTCGATTGTGGCGCGCACGCGGTGGATGTGGGGGACGAAGTCGTGTTGTTTGGCGATCCCGCGAACGGGCATCCGTCGGTTGCGGACTGGGCTGCCGCAACGAACACGATTGGCTACGAGGTCGTCACCCGTTTGGGTGGTCGACTCACGCGCACATTCGTGGGTGCGTGAGAGCGTGGAAAATCACGCGCGCGCGCAGACTCGCGACATCGCAACGCCGGATGACATGCACGAGCTCGGACTCGAACTTGCTCGCACCCTTCGCGCGGGCGATGTGCTCGTGCTGACCGGTGCGCTCGGTGCCGGCAAGACGACCCTCACGCGCGGAATCGGCGAAGGACTCAACGTGCGCGGACCCGTCACGAGCCCCACATTCGTGCTCGCGCGAACACATCCGAGCCTCGATGGCAAAACGCCTCTCGTGCACGTGGACGCGTATCGCCTCTCGACCGCGCTCGAGCTGGACGATCTCGACATCGATTTCGCCCACTCGATCACCGTGGTCGAGTGGGGTCGCGGACTCGTCGAGACCCTGACCGATTCCTGGCTCGACGTTGAGATTGAGCGGCCGCACGGCACGGGCGTTTCCGCTGATGCAGCAGACGTCGCAGATGCAGCAGATGCCGCAGACGCCTCCACAGACGAGGCTGCCGTGGAACCGCGCACCGTTACCATCACCGGGCACGGGTCGAGGTGGTCGGCATGATTCGCCTGTGCATCGACACCTCCATCGGCACGAGCGTGGCCGTGACCGACGGCT
>CANGKD010000085.1 GCA_947454495.1 Actinomycetota bacterium | reverse complement strand
GGTCCAGGGCGTGGGCCCGCAGATGAACACGTCGGAGTCGGTGATCTGGGGTGCGAGCGTGGTGAGTCGCTCGCCTTGGTTATAGGCGTCGGCCGAGAGCCATGTCTGCACGCCGGGTGGTCGCGATCCAACGAGCACGCGCAGCCACGCCTCTTTGGCGACACACAAGTCGTACGTCTCTTGCCAGAGGTAAACCTCTTCATCGGTCGACCCGCGCAGAATCACGGTGGCCTGACGGTTGCCGATGTTGGGGTCTTCGAGCATCGCGCGCAACGGAGTTACCCCGATACCGGCGCCGATGAACACGGCTTTCTCGGTGGTGCGTGCGGATTCGCTGAAGAGTCCGTAGGGCCCTTCGAAGAACACGCGTGTTCCGGGCTTCATGGCGAGCAGGCGGCGGGACGCATCCCCCAATTCACGCACCGAAATGCGCAGGTGTGTTCCATCGGGGGCGGCCGACAGCGAGTACGGATGCGCTTCGAGCCACAACCCGGGTGTCAAGAACCGCCAGTTGAAGAACTGTCCGCCCTTGGCCGGCAGTGATTCGAGGTCGCGCCCGCGCATGGTGATCGTCACCACGTCGTTCGCCTCTTTGCGCACCTCGGATACGACGAGATCGTGACGAAACGAGCGTGCAATCGGCACGATGAATCGGAAGATGACGATCGACGCGAGCGTGCCCACGTAGAGCGCAATCCAGTACCAGCGCGCCCATTTTCCATCGGCAAACAGCTGACCGTTACTGAACTGGTGGGGAATCGCGGCGAGCACGGCCACGTAGGCGAGCAAGTGAACGGCGTGCCAGAACTGGTACGCCAACTTGCGGCGCACGATAACGAGCGACGTGACCACGATGAGCACCATCAGGCCCATTGCACCAAACGCGAGGAGCATGTCGGGCAGGTTGCCGAGCATCGAGAAGATTTCGGCAACGGGGTTGAGATTCTCTGCCAGTCCGTACCCGACGAGCAGGAACACCATGTGCGCGAGGATCAGGTAGAGCACGGGCTTTCCGAGCTTGCGGTGCTGCGCGATGACCTTATCGTGACCAAACACGCGGTCGAGGAGGGGCAGGCGGGCGCTGAGCAGCAGCATCACGAGAAGCAGGTCACTGCCGACGAGCCCCAGCACGATGCCGAGGCCGCGGGTGATGTCGCCCCACGCGGTGGGGTTGATGAAGTACACGGCACCGCCGTCGGCGAGAAAGAGCGCAATCGAGATGGCGACCGAAAAATACACGAGTGTTTCGAGCAGATCCATGCCACGAAGGCGACGCTGATACCGCTTAGCGATGCGCTCGCCGTTGGGGGTGAGCGGTGTACTTTTGGATGCGCGCGACACGGACTGCGTGGAAGACATGCTTTGAGACTCTCTGGTGCGCTTGTACAAACCCTATGGCAACCCTATGAGAACCCTATGAATGAAGAATGGGTCGTCAATGAGCGGTCGCGGCACGAGTTCTAGCGGAAAATGATGGTTCGTGCGCCGTCGAGCAACACGCGATCTTCGCTGAACCACTTGACCGCCTGAGTTAGCGTGCGACTCTCTTCATCTTGACCGATGGCCTGCAATTGTGCGGGTGTGCGGGTGTGGTCAACGCGCACAACATTCTGTTCGATGATCGGCCCCTCATCGAGGTCGGTGGTCACGAAGTGCGCGGTTGCGCCAATCAGCTTGACGCCACGCTGATGTGCTTGCTTGTAGGGGTTCGCTCCCTTGAATCCCGGCAAGAACGAGTGGTGAATATTGATGATGCGGCCGGCCAACGCCGCGCACAGTTCGGGCGAGAGAATCTGCATGTAGCGCGCGAGCACGACGAGTTCGATGTCGTGTTCTTCGACGGCGGCCACAATGCGAGCCTCGAACGCGGCCTTGGATCGCGCATCCGCTACCGGCATAGATTCAAAGGGCACGCCGTAAAAACGAGCCAGATCGGCGAGATTGTCGTGATTACTCAGCACGAGCGGAATGTCGACGGCGAGCTGTCCCGCACGCTGACGAAAAAGCAGGTCGTTGAGGCAGTGCGCTGCCGTCGTGGCGAGCACGAGCGTGCGAAGCGGGCGACCGACCACGTCGACGCGGTGATCCATCGAGTAGCGCTGCACGACGGGCTCGAGAGCCGCCTCAAACTCGGCCTGGCTCACCGTGGTCTCGACCTGGAGGCGCATGAAGAAGCGGCCCGTGTCATCGCTCGAAAACTGCTGACTCTCGGTGATGTTTCCGCCGGCTGCGACCACCGCGCCACTGACCGCGTGCACGATGCCGGGCTGGTCATCACAGACAAACGTGAGCACCCAGTGTGAAGCCGAAGACATGGAACAAGCCTATGTGCCGAGCGATTGGTAGGATTTCAGAGTCTGCTGCCGGCGTCTGAAAGGAATCTTTCGTGTCTCTCAACCCAACCTTCAACGCCCCACTCGAAGAGGTCGATCCCGAGATTGCTGCGGTCTTGAGCCAGGAGCTCGGTCGCCAGCGCGACTTCCTTGAGATGATCGCGAGCGAGAACTTTGTTCCCCGCGCAATTCTCGAGGCGCAGGGCTCGGTGCTGACGAACAAGTACGCCGAGGGGTATCCCGGTAAGCGGTATTACGGTGGATGCGAATTCGTCGACATCGCCGAAGAACTCGCCATTTCGCGTGCCAAGAGCCTGTTCGGCGCGGCTTACGCCAACGTGCAGCCGCACGCTGGAGCGACAGCCAATGCGGCCGTGCTGCACGCCATCGCCCAGCCCGGCGACATGATCCTCGGACTCGAGCTCGCGCACGGTGGTCACCTCACGCACGGCATGCGACTCAACTTCTCGGGCAAGGTCTACACGGCTAGCTCGTATGGCCTGGACCCGAACACCTTCCTGATTGACATGGACATGGTTCGCGACGCGGCCAAGAAGAACAAGCCCAAGGTGCTCATCGCCGGGTGGTCGGCCTACTCGCGTCACCTCGACTTCGCGGCGTTCCGCGAGATTGCCGACGAGGTCGGCGCCAAGCTGTGGGTCGATATGGCGCACTTCTCGGGTCTCGTTGCCGCGGGTGTGCACCCGAGCCCCGTGCCCTACGCCGACGTCGTCTCGTCGACCGTGCACAAGACGCTCGCCGGGCCGCGCTCGGGTGTCATCTTGAGTCGCGACGAAGAACTCGGCAAGAAGCTCAACTCGGCCGTGTTCCCCGGTCAGCAGGGCGGTCCGCTCATGCACGTCGTCGCCGCAAAGGCCGTGGCGTTCAAGATTGCGGCGAGCGAAGAATTCGTCGAGCGCCAGAAGCGCACGATTCGCGGCGCCCAGATTCTCGCCGAGCGTCTCGTCGCCGATGACACGCGTGCCGCGGGGGTCGACGTGCTCACAGGTGGCACTGACGTGCACCTGATCCTTGCCGACCTGCGCAACAGCGAGCTCGACGGTCAGCAGGCCGAAAACGTTCTGCACGACGTGAACATCACGGTCAACCGCAACGCGGTGCCGTTCGACCCGCGCCCGCCGATGGTCACGTCGGGTCTGCGCATCGGTACGCCCGCACTCGCCTCACGCGGTTTCGGCGACGCCGAGTTCACCGAGGTCGCCGACGTGATCGCTCACGCGCTCATGCCGAACCCCGACCGCGCGGCTCTCAAGGCCCGCGTCGAAAACTTGACCGCAAAGTTCCCGCTGTACCCGGGTCTCGAGACCTGGTAACAGCCACGTGACCGCACGAGCACTCGACGGTCTGGCCGCGGCCGCTGCGGTCAAAGCGGAACTGAGCGAGCGCATCCGCTCGCTTCGCGAAAACGGGAAAACCCCTGGTCTGGGCACACTTTTGGTGGGAGACGATCCCGGCTCACAGTCATACGTGGGCGGCAAGCACCGCGACTGTGCCGAGGTCGGCATTGAATCAATTCGCGTTGACCTGCCCGCGTCGGCGTCGGCCGCCGACGTGCGTGCGGCGATTGCCGATTTGAACTCCGCACGCGAGGTCACCGGATACATCGTGCAGTTGCCGCTGCCGGCGGGCATCGACGACCGCGAGATGCTCGAGCTCATCGACCCGGCCAAAGACGCCGACGGTCTGCATCCGACCAACCTCGGGCGCCTTGTCATGGGCGTCGAGGGCGGCATCACGTCGCCGTTGCCGTGCACGCCGGCGGGCATTGTCGAGTTGCTCATTCGAAATGAGGTCGTGATTCCGGGTGCGCACGTCGCCGTGCTCGGTCGCGGTCTCACGGTGGGCCGCCCTCTCGGACTGCTGCTCACCTGCAAGGGACTCGATGCCACGGTGGCGTTGCTTCACTCGCGCACGACGAACATCGCCGAAGAAGTCTCGCGCGCGGACATCGTCGTCGCCGCGGTTGGTGTGCCGCACTTCGTTCGCCCCGAATGGATTAAGCCTGGCGCGGCTGTGCTCGACGTGGGCATCACGCGCGTCGACGATTCGGCATCGGGCAATGCAAAACTGACGGGGGATGTGCACCCCGACGTTGCCAACGTGGCCGGCTGGCTCTCACCCAACCCGGGTGGTGTCGGGCCCATGACGCGGGCCATGCTTCTCGCGAACGTGGTGCGGCTCGCCGAGACAGCGCGATAATCGGGCGCGCCCTAGCTCGTTCGTTGGCTAGCTGTACTGCGCAATGCGCTCGCGGTAGTGCACCGCGTTTTCGATGATCTCCGCACGTTCCGCATCCGTCGTTTCGCGGCGAACTTTCGCCGGTACACCCGTGACGAGCGAGTTTGGCGGAATCACGGTGCCCTCGAGCACGAGTGCTCCGGCGGCCACGAGCGATCCCGTGCCAATCACGGCGCCGTTCATGACCGTGGCGTGCATGCCAATGAGTACGTCGTCTTCGATCGTGCATCCGTGCAATACGGCGTTGTGGCCGACCGACACGTTTCGACCCACGGTCAGGGCGAAGCCCGCATCCACGTGGCCAGAACAGTTGTCTTGAATGTTCGATCCCTCGCCAATCACGATGGGCTCCGAATCGCTGCGCAGCACGGCGTTGAACCACACGCCGGCCCCGGCCGCGATCGTCACGTTGCCGGCGAGCACGGCACCCGCCGCAACGAATCCGGTTGAATCGACGGTTGGCTCGCCGTGCGAGCGAACGGAAATCAGATGGGCGCGAGCGTCAACGGGCATGGCTCAAGGTTACGCTTTAGCCATGCAACAGGCCGGTTATCAAGTGCGTTTTGGCGCAGGGCTAGAGGGGCTCCGGGACTGCGCCGCCGACGCCGATGTCATCATCTGGGTGGATGCGCTGCCCGGCACCTTCGACGACGACCGGTCGACCCCTCCCGCGCGCGACGTGACCCTGCTCACCCTGTTGGGTAAGGCGCCCGTGGGCGCAACGCTCATCGCCACCGACCTGCCCACGAGTCGCGCTGCGGCCGCCTGGGTGCTCGACTTTCAGACCGACGTGCAGCGTCGGCTCGCGATCGCCGTCATCACCGCGAGTGCCGCGTTCGCGGTCGAGGACTTTCTCGCCGCCGGCAGTGTCATTGATGCCCTGTCAGAACTCGGTCTCGACGCGACCTCACCCGAGGCCGCGGCCGCCGAGGCGGCCTATCGCGGTTTGCGCAATGCGGTTGCTCACCTCATCACCGCGAGCGTGGCGGGTCGTGCCCAGACCGTGCCCGCGGAGCTCACGCGCGTCAATCCTCACGCAGGCGTCGCCGACGTCGCCGTGATTCGGGATGAGCGCACGTAACGTACGCTGAATAGATGAGTTGCTCGGCCGATCTGTTCAAGGCGGCATTTCGCCACCACCCGTCGGGCGTCGCCGTCATCACCCTCGAGTCGAGCGCCGGTCCCGTCGCTTTGACCGCGAGTTCGGTGTTCTCCGTCAGCGCCGAGCCGCCCATGCTCGTCTTCTCTGTGTCACACATGGCCAGCGCGTCGAAGCCGTTGCACGAGGTCGACACCTTGGTTGTGCACCTCATCGCCACCCCACAACTCGATCTCGCAAAGCTCTGTGCGAAGCACGGTGCCGACCGCTTCGCGGGCGACGTCTGGACCTGGGCGCGCTACGAGTCGGGGGAGCCGTACTTTGAGGCGCCCGCCGTGCGGCTGCGCTGCCGGATTGCCCAGCGGGTGGAGGCGGGCGCATCCACGCTCATTGTGGGAGAAGTACTCGACGTGGTGATTGCTGACGACGCCGACGATCTGGCACCGCTCGTGTATCACGATCGTGCCTGGCACCGTCTCGACGACGGGTCAGTGCTCTAGACCGGACGCTAGTCTTCGGGCGTGAAGTTCAGCGCGAGCGAGTTCATGCAGTAGCGGTCACCGGTCGGCGTGCCAAAGCCGTCGGGAAAGACGTGGCCCAGATGTCCACCGCACTTTGCGCAGCGCACTTCGGTGCGCACCATGCCGAGTGTCGTGTCTTCAATCAATTCGACGGCGTCGGGGCGCACCGATTCGTAAAAGCTCGGCCATCCGCATCCGGAATCGAACTTTGTGCCCGACTTGAACAACTCGTTGCCACAGCCTTTGCAGGTGTAGAGACCCTCGCGCTTTTCGTCGAGCAATTCGCCAGTCCATGCGCGCTCGGTCGCGGCCTGACGCAGCACCGCAAATGATTCGGGGTCGAGTTCGTTTTTCCACTCGTCGCTTGACTTGGTCACTTCGTAGTTCACGGCATGCCTCCTGCGTGTGTCGTCACTCAACTGTACGCGAGGGAAACACGTGGAAAGATGGGCGAATGCGACCTGAACGCTCTCGCCTGCACCTATGGCTCACTATTGCATCCGTTTCGAGCGTGGTACTTACACTGGTCGCCGTCTCGCTCTCGTTTTTCACCTTCACACGGTTTTCCGAACTCGTTGCCAATTCAGATCTGATTCAGACTCCGGCTGTATTTGCTGATGTGTTCGATCGAGGCGGCTCATTCGCCG
>CANGKD010000084.1 GCA_947454495.1 Actinomycetota bacterium | reverse complement strand
TCGGTCGGCACGGCGCGACCCGTGAAAATCACCTGACGCTTGAGCGCGTACCACGGGAACAGAGCCGTCGCGAGGGGGTTGGCCAGCAACGCACGACCCTTGTGCGAGCGGTAGTTCGTCACGAATTCGAGTGCCCCTGGGCCGCCATCGTCACCCGTGTCGAGTCCCTTGAGCAGTACTGTGCGGCTCGACGGGCGACCATCCGGATCAATCGTGCCCAGCACCATCGCGTTGGGTTCAAAGATGTCAGCCTGCTCGGCATCGATGATCCACTGAGCAAAATGAGCGAGCGGATGCCCCACCACGTCACTCTCGAGAAGTCCGTCGTGCCCGTAATCGGTGTGGCGCGTCAGGGATTCAGGAGTGCGCGTTTCGGGAGTGCGCGTTTCGGGGGTCGTCGATTCAGAGTTCTCAGACAAGTGGGGCTCCTTAGCCAATCGCGACGATGAGTTGGCACACGAACAAGACGATAGCCGTGGGCAGCATGACCGCGCGTTCCTTGCGGCTCCGCGTGATGGCATTAAGAAAAATACCGACCGAGGCGAACGCAACCATCATCCAGAGAGCAAAAGGAAGAATCGGCTCGAGTGCCGCGCTGTAGATGAATCCCGCGCGCGCGAGCATCAAGAGTGAGAAGACGCCATAGAGCACGATGTTGAGCCCCGATCCCACGCGACGATTTGGGTCGAGAGTCTTCTGCTGACCACCCCACGCGTACTCGCCGAACGGCGCACCGAGCAGGAGTGCAACTTGAAAGATGGCGAGCAGACCAAAGAGCGTGACGCCCACGAGCGCGGCAATCTGAACGAGCGTCATGATGGGGTGCCGTTCGTCGAGGCCTGCTGGTAGAGCCGAACGCACTCGACGGCGAGCGCGTGGTCATCTTCTTGAGGTAGTCCGCTAATCACGAGAATGCCCGCGAGAACACCGTCGACGCGCAGCGGGAACGCACCACCGTGTCCGGCGTAGATGCTCGTGTCGAGTGCGTCGTCGGGTGCCTCACCGCGCGCTTCAAAGCGGCGGCCGACGAGAAACGAACTCTCGTTGAAGTCACGCACGGTGCGGATCTTGCGATCAATCCACGAGTCATTCTCGGCCGATGACCCCGGCAACCCCGCCATGAAGGCGCGTTGCCCGTGCAGGTCAATGGCCACGGCGATGGGTAATTCGCGCGCGCGCGCGATTCCCACCACCAGCGAACCGAGGTCCCAGGCGTCGTCGTGGTCAAACTCGGCAAATGCGAGCTCGCGTTCTTGAGCCTCGACCTCGTCGATGACGGTCTGGGGATCCCAGCGCAGGCTCACGAGGAAACCTTCAACTCGCCCCGCACGAGCTTGTGCTGCGCGGCTTGTGCGGTTGGCCGCAAAATCATGTGATCGACGTTCACGTGAGCCGGCAGCTCGAGCAGATGCGCGATTGCGTCGGCCACGTCGTCGGCAACCAGAGGGTCACGCACGTCGTCGTAGAGCGCATCCACCTTCGATTGATCACCGCCGAAACGCGTCAATGCGAACTCGTCGGTCTTGACCATGCCTGGCGCAACTTCCATCACGCGAATGGGCTCCCCGGCCAGTTCGAGGCGCAACGCCAACATCAGACCGTGCAGGGCAAACTTTGCCGCGTTGTACCCGCCGCCGCCTTCGTACGAGATGAGTCCGGCGGTCGATCCCACCGACAGGATGCTCGCTCCCCCGTCGCGCTCGGCACCCGCACGCAGTGCGGGCAGCAAGGCCGACGTGACCATCTTCGTGGTGAGCACGTTGATTTCGAACATGCGCAGCCAATCGCTCGCATCGCTGGCCTCAACAGTCGTCGCACCGCCCAAGGCACCACCCGCGTTGTTGACGAGCGCGGTCAGCGGACCGTGCTCGGCCACGGCAAGCCGAAGGGCCTCGACGTCGCTCGCACGCGTCAAGTCTGCAGTCACAACATGACAACCGGTTTCGGCGGCGAGCGCAGCGAGCTTGTCGGCGCGACGAGCGGCGGCAACCACCGTCCAGCCATGTGCGGTCAGCACGCGAACCGTGGCGGCTCCGATACCCGAACTTGCGCCAGTGACCACGGCGACACGCGACTTCATGCCTTCACGATAGCCTCATATACAGGAGTGAAAAAGAATGACGATGACCGGGGCAGTGCGTGACGCACAGGCGAACACAGAACGGCCCCGAACGATTGCCGCACTCGCCAGGCTCCACCCGTACGTCAAGGGCTCGTACACGCGTCTAATCCTCGGCATCATTGATGCCATCGCGGGGGCAATCGTCGCACTCTCGATTCCGGTCGTGTTGTCGTGGATCGTGGATGGCCCGCTCACGACGAACGATCCGAATCAGATTTTTCCAGCCGTCGGACTCATCGCGGGGCTCGGCGTGCTCGAAGCGATTCTGGTCGCCCTGCGCCGCTGGCTCGTGCTCAAGCCCGGCACGCACGTCGACGGTGCCATGCGCGCGGACATCCACAATCACCTGCAACGACTGCCCGTGTCTTTTCACGACAAATGGCAGAGCGGTCAACTTCTCTCACGCGCGATGAGCGATGTATCGACTGTTCGGCGTTGGCTATCCTTCGGGTTCGTGATGCTCACCGTGAACGTGATCACGCTGCTGATCGGGTTCACGATGCTGTTCGTGTGGAATCCCGTGCTCGGTTCGGTCTTCACCCTGTGCGCGCTTCCCATGTTCTACTTCGGGATTCGGTTCGACCTGCGCTATCGCAAACTCTCGCGCTCGGGCCAGGACCAAGCCGGTGACGTCGCCACCGCCGTCGAGGAGTCGGTGCACGGCATTCGCGTGCTCAAGTCATTCGGGCGCAGCGCCTACGCCATCGACAACTTCACCGACCGCGCCACCCGCCTGCGCGCCACCGAGCTCGTCAAGGGAAAAGCCAGCGGCACGCTCGCGCTGAGCTTGACGGCGTTACAGGCATTCGCGTACGCAACATCGCTGCTTGTCGGAATCTACCTCGCCTCGACCGGAGCAATCTCGGTCGGAACGCTGTTCGCGTTCTTCACCACCGTCGCCGTGTTGCGCTGGCCCATCGACTCGATCGGGTTCTTGATGCAGCTCACGATTGATGCGCGCAACGCGCTCGACAGATTCTTCGACGTGATGAACGTGCCCGTTCGGGTGCGAGAAGCCGACAATCCCGTGAGCCTGCCGGCCGCGTCGGGCGCGCTCGTGTTCGACAACGTGCACTTTCGATTTGACGACGCGGGCGAAACGCGCGCGGCCACCACGCCCGACCTGCTCCGCGGCGTGAACCTCGAGGTGCGGCCGGGAGAAACGATGGCACTCGTCGGGCTTACCGGGTGCGGAAAAACCACACTTACGGCACTCACCACCCGGTTGTACGACGTCACGGGTGGGCGCATCCTCATTGACGGCGTTGACATTCGGGATGTGCGACTCGAGGAACTGCGCACCCGCGTGTCCATGGCGTTCGAAGACGCGACGCTCTTCTCGACCACCGTGCGCGAGAACGTGCTGCTCGGTCGACCCGACCTCGCGAACCCGGTCGATGAGATGACCCGGGAGCGCGCGGAAACACTTCTGGCGCAGGCCATCGACATTGCGCAGGCCGAGTTTGTCTACCAACTGCCCGACGGACTCGAAACCAAGATTGGCGAAGAGGGGTTGAGCCTCTCGGGCGGGCAGCGTCAGCGCCTCGCCCTCGCCCGTGCGATTGTTACCCAACCGGCGGTGCTCGTGCTCGACGATCCACTCTCGGCACTCGACGTCACCACCGAACAACTCGTCGAGGCGGCGCTTCGCCGTGTCCTCGCAACAACGACGGCACTCATCGTGGCGCACCGTCCGTCGACCGTCATGCTCGCCGACCGCGTGGCGCTGCTACACGACGGTGTGATTGCCGACGTGGGAACACACACCGAGCTCCTCGCCCGATCCGCCCTGTACCGACACGTCATTTCATCGGAAAGCGATGAGCCGCGCATCCTGGAAAACGTCGACGACGAACGCGAACTCGACGTGGCAACGGGCGTTGACGAACTGCGCGCCGTCGACCACCACGACCTCGATTCCGATCGTGACGAGGTGGTGGCACCGTGAGCGTGAGCGGAGTGTCTTCAGAAGAACGTAGTGACTTCACGCGGTTGGAAAACCGCCGATTGCGTCAGCGCAGCATCGCGCTGTTTCTCTCGTTGGCGAAACCGTTCAGTTGGCGCATTGCGCTCAGTGGCGTGCTCGTCGTTCTCGGAACGCTGACCTCGGTCGCTGGGCCGGCACTGCTCGCCATCGGTATTGACCAAGCCCTGCCCGCACTCACTAACGACCGCGACTGGATTCCCACGCTGATGGTCGTGGGTGGCTACATCGCCTCGGGCATCTTCGGCGGTGTCTTCATTTCGACCTACATTCGCACGTCGACGCGCGTGAGCCAAGGCATTCTCTTCAATCTGCGTCTGCGCGTGTTTCGCCACACGCAGCGACTCAGCATGTCATTTCACGAGTCGTACACCTCGGGCAAAATCATCGCCCGGCAAACCAGTGACCTCGACACCCTGCGAGAGTTTCTCGACTCCGGTGTTGAAAAACTCATCAGTGGCGTGCTCTACATGGCCTTTACCGCCATCGCCCTGATTGCGCTCGACCCGCCGAGCATGCTCCCCGTGGTTATCTCGTTCGTGCCCGTATTCTTCTTCGCCTGGTGGTTCTCAACCGCGTCGAAAAAGGCCTTCCGCATCTCCCGTGTCTACTCGGCACGACTCATCGTGCAATTCGTCGAAACCATGACCGGAATTCGGGCCGTCAAAGCGTTCCGTCGCGAAGAGCACAACGAACGCACCTACGGCGAACAGGTCGACAATTACCGGTACGCCAACCAAAAAGTCATCTCACTTTTTGGCATCTTTGATCCCGGGCTCAAACTCGTCGCCAACATCGTCATGGCAATCGTGCTCTTGCTCGGTGCGTTCCGGGTGCTCGACGGTGGCATGGAAGTTGGTGTGCTGCTCGCCGCCGTGCTCTATGTGCGACGCATCTACGACCCCGTTAACGACCTCGCGATGTTCTACAACAGCCTGCAAAGTGCCGGCAGTGCGCTCGAAAAGATCTCCGGCGTGCTCGAAGAAGAGCCGACGGTCGCCGAACCAAGCACCCCGACGTCACTGGAGCACCCGCGCGGCTCGCTCGACCTCACCGCCGTGTCGTTCAGCTACGTTGCCGGACGCCCGGTGCTGCCCGCACTGGATTTGCACATCCCGGCCGGTCAAACGGTTGCCCTCGTCGGCACAACGGGCGCCGGCAAATCGACGCTGGCCAAGCTCATCGCGCGTTTTTACGACCCGGATGCCGGATCCGTGAAGCTCGATGGAATCGACTTGCGCGACCTTTCGAACCGCGACTTGCGCGGAAGCGTCGTCATGGTGACGCAAGAGGCGTACCTGTTCTCCGGCAGCGTGATTGAGAACCTGTCCCTCGGCAAACCGGATGCGACGCTCGACGAAATCGAAGCGGCCGCGCGGGCAGTCGGCGCGCACGAGTTCATCATGTCGCTTCCCGACGGTTATGAGACCGACGTCAACAAGCGCGGTGGGCGGTTATCGTCGGGCCAGCGCCAACTGCTCTCTTTTGCGCGGGCGTTCCTCGCCGACCCCACGGTACTCATCCTCGACGAAGCCACCGCGTCGCTCGATATCCCGAGCGAACGACTGGTTCAACGCGGATTGCAGACATTGCTCGCCGACCGCACGGCCATCATCATCGCGCACCGCCTGTCGACCGTCTCGATTGCCGACCGCGTCGTCGTCATGGAGCACGGGCGCGTCATCGAAGACGGAACACCCGCCGACCTCATTGCCGGTACGGGCACCTTCTCCACGCTGCACAAAGCGTGGCGCGAGTCGCTCGCCTAACCGAGCGAGACGAACGGCACGAGCAGCGTCAACACGACTGCCGTGACAAACACGACGACCGAGAATCCGATCAGCATGAACTTGATGAGCGTGCGGTTGACCACGGCCGCGACACCCAACAAGAACAACGAGATCGTCATCAGCACGGTGTAGAGGGTGAGCTTGTCGCCGAACGAATTGGCGACGTTGCCGTCTTCGGTCTTCGCCGCCGATTGGTCGGCCACCGCGCCGGAATCACCGAACAGCGCCGCGAGGTATTCCTCATCGTTGAGCGGGTCAACGTATTCCCCGCCCTGCGCCTCGGATGCGGCGAGAGCACGCTGAATCGCGCCGTCGAACTCTGGCGTCACCGCGTCGTCGTAGAGCACGGCGTACTTGGTGGATGCGCGTTCCGCGAGATCCGGGTCGGTGCTGTCCATATCGACGGAGAGCTCACTCAGGGTGTTCCAGAGTTGCGCATCCTGCGTGTAGGTCTGGTTTGCCTCGAGGTAGAGCGACTCGGCCTGTGTCGAGAGCACCTGCGCCTGCGAGTAGGCCGAGGCCATGTTGCTGTCGTAGAGCGCTGCCTGAAAACCGGCGTAGGCGGTCATGCACGACACAATGCCGAGCAGGGCGGCCGTAATGACCTCGACGTGCTTACCCATCCAGGTGCGCTCGAGGCGGGTGTCGATGGCGGAATCTTCGGCGGTCGCGTTACTCATGCAGTCATGATGCCATGCATTCGAGATGACAGGTAGCGCGTGAGTTGCCAGCAGATGGCATCGCCGGTTTACTTGTGGACCTAAGGGGACCCCGTCGGCGCGGCACGCCGCGCCTCCTCCTCGAATCGCCAATTTACTTGTGGACCTAAGGGGATTCGAACCCCTGACCTTCTCATTGCGAACGAGACGCGCTACCAACTGCGCCATAGGCCCAAGCGGTTTAACTATAGCGAGGTGAAAAAAGCTACGAACCGGTGCGACGGCGACGCAAGACCTCGGTCAGATC
>CANGKD010000083.1 GCA_947454495.1 Actinomycetota bacterium | reverse complement strand
CTCAGCGTGAGCCGGGCCACCTCGGCGAGCGCATCCGCCATGGTGACGGATGCCCGTGCCGGCGCTCCCCCAATCACCACAACGATTTCTCCACGCACCTCGTCGCGGGCCCACTCGGCCAGCTCGGCCAGCGTGCCGCGCCTCACTTCGTCAAACATCTTGGTCAGTTCGCGGCACACTGCCACGGGACGCTCGGTACCGAACGTGTCACGGGCATCCACGAGCGACTCGGCGATGCGATGCGGACTTTCGAAGAACACCATCGTGCGCGGCTCTCGCTCGAGTGCGGCGAAGGCGGCTCGACGCGCAGATGACGTGCGCGGCAGAAAGCCTTCGAACGTGAACCGGTCGGTGGGCAGCCCCGAGAGCGCAAGTGCGGTGACGACCGCCGACGGACCCGGAATGACGGTCACTCGAACCCCCGCATCCACCGCTGCGCGCACGAGCACGAAACCCGGGTCGCTCACGGTCGGCATACCCGCATCACTGAGCACAAGCAGGTCGGTTTCGGCCGCGAGTTCGACGAGTTCGGCCACGCGCGCCGACTCATTGTGTTCATGCAGGGCGATGAGCTTGGGCCGGTTTGAGATTCCGAGGGCACCCAGCAGTTTTGCGGTGGTGCGCGTGTCCTCGCAGGCGACGACGGTGGCCGTCTCGAGCACCTCACGCAATCGTGGCGAGGCGTCGCCCAAGTTGCCGATGGGGGTGCCGCCGAGGATGATCACAGCATTCAGTCTGCCAGTCCAGCGCATAGCTAGGCTTGGGGCGTGTCTGTCACAGCCGAACACGCGCAGGAGCGCACGGGTTCCCGCGTAGACGAGTGGTGGGGTCGCCTCGTCAACTCTCCTCGACGCGCTCGACTCTGGTTTTGGGGTGGCCCGATTGGCGTCACCGTGTTCGCGTTGCTGCTCCGCGTCATCGGCCTTGGGTCTCCGCACTCTCTGGTCTTCGATGAGACCTTCTATGTCAAGGATGCGTGGACGCTCTTTAACCTCGGCTACGAGTCGACCTGGCCCGAGAACACCGACCCGGTGTTCAACACGGGCGGCGCAAATACGTTCAACACGATTGCGTCATTTGTCGTGCATCCACCCTTGGGTAAGTGGATTATCGCGCTCGGAATGGCACCGTCCGGCGGTATCGATCCGTTCGGCTGGCGCATCGCGGTCGCATTGGCGGGCACGCTCGGCGTCTTTCTGCTGATTCTCATTGCGCGCCGACTCACCGGATCCACGCTCATGGGCTGCATCGCGGGATTCCTGCTCGCGATTGACGGTCAGGCAATCGTGCTGTCGCGCGTGACGATTCTCGACGGTTTGTTGATGACAGCCGTGTTGACGGCCGCGTATTTCTTGCTTCGCGATCGGGAATGGATTCGCGCGCGCGACCATGCCGCATTCTGGAGGCCGTGGCTGCTCGCCGCCGGCGTCGCGTTTGGTGCCGCGTGCAGCATCAAGTGGTCGGGAATCTACATTCTCGCGTTCTTTGGTATCTGGGTTGTCGTGATGGACATTGTCGATCGACGTTCCGCAGGGTTGAGCTGGTTCCCGCGACCAACCGTGGCCCGATCCGTTGGGGCATTTGTGTTACTCGTGCCCACGGCGGCCGTGGTCTATCTTGCGTCATGGACCGGCTGGATTGTGACGGCCGGGGGTTACAACCGAGACTGGTACACCGCACACGCAGACCTGCGCTGGAGTGGCGCATTCGCCTGGGTGCCCGAGTGGTTCCAAGCGCTCTGGGACTACCACCGTCAGGCCTACGAGTTTCACGTCGGACTTACCGCATCGCATCCTTACCAAACCAGCCCACTCACCTGGTTGTTGGCGAGCCGCCCGACGAGCATGTTTTTCGAGAGTTCCAAACTCGGTGAGAACGGATGCGGCTTCTCCGAGTGCGCGTCCGCTATCACGCCCATTCCCAACCCGGTCATTTGGTACGCCGCCGTCATCGCCCTCGTGTGGCTCATCTACACAATGATTCGCCGACCCCGTTGGCAGTTCGGTTTCGTGCTCGTGGGTGTGGCCGGCGGCTACCTTCCCTGGTTGATGTATCTGAATCGCACCGTTTTTCAGTTCTACTCGATCGTGTTTGAGCCGTTCCTGATTCTGGCGTTGGTGTTTGCTCTCGCCGACGTTTTAGGCACAAAGGATGCGCCGTATTACCGGCGCGAAAGCGGTGTGCGATTCGTCTCCCTGTTCTGCGTGCTGAGTTTGGTCATCAGCATCTTCTTCCTGCCCATTTGGACCGGACTCGAGGTGCCGTTCTGGTTCTGGCAGGCCCATATGTGGTTGCCCAGCTGGATTTGACGCGGCTCATGACTGACCTCAAGTGACGTCTAGCCCGCGCCACATTTTCGTCATAGGCTCACAATCGTGACTGCGTACGTCTCTGCCTTTGATCTGTTCTCACTCGGACTTGGACCCTCGAGCTCGCATACCGTGGGGCCCATGCGGGCGGCGGAGTTTTTTGCCCGACGATTGCGTGAGGCAGGAACCCTCGAGGGCGTCGCGCGGGTGCATTGTGTTCTTTTTGGTTCGCTCGGGTCAACCGGCATCGGGCACGGCACACCGAGTGCCGTCGTCGCTGGGCTCAGCGGGCTTGCTCCGGAAACGGCCGAACCCGACCTCGTGCGTGGTGCCTGGGAACGACTCGATGACAACCCCACGGTGTTGCTTGCGGGCACGCACTCGGTTTTCTTTGCCCGCGACGATATCGAGTTTCAGCCGCGCACGCGTCTTCCCGGTCATGCCAATGCGCTCACGCTGACGGCGTATGACGCAAGCGGTGAGACGGTCGCCGAAGAAACGTATTTCTCCGTGGGCGGCGGCTTTATTCGACGCGACGGAGAATCGGCCGATCGCGTTGCGGTGGACTGGCCACTCCCTTTCGCTGACGCCGCCACGCTGATTCGGCTCTGTGATGAAAACGACCTGTCGATTGCCGAGATCGCGATGCGCAATGAGCTCGCGGTGCACACGGAAGCGCAGATCAACGAGCGACTCGATTTGATTTGGTCGACCATGCACGCGTGCGTCACGGCAGGACTCGCCGGCAGTGGTGAGCTTCCCGGCGGTTTGCATGTGCAGCGCCGCGCCGCGGCCCTGCGCGCCAATCTCGAGGGCGCGAGCAATCCCGACCACGACACAACGACGGAGTGGTTGCACGCCTTCGCTTTGGCGGTCAACGAAGAAAACGCGGCGGGTGGCCGAGTGGTGACGGCGCCCACGAACGGTGCGGCCGGAATTGTGCCCGCCGTCGCGATGTACGCCCTGCGGTTCACGCCCGGAGTCGACGAGACCGACATTCGCACGTACCTGCTCACCGCAACGGCAATCGGAGCGCTGTTCAAAGCGAACGCGTCCATTTCGGGTGCCGAGGCGGGCTGCCAGGGAGAAGTGGGACCCGCATGCGCCATGGCGGCCGCGGGCTTGTGCGCAGTGCTCGGCGGCACTCCTCGCCAGATTGAGAACGCCGCCGAGATCGCCATGGAGCATCACCTCGGACTCACGTGTGATCCCATCGGTGGTCTCGTGCAGGTGCCCTGCATCGAGCGCAACGCCATCGCGTCGACCACCGCGGTGAGTGCCGCACGGCTCGCGCTACACGGCGATGGAACTCACCTGGTGTCGCTCGACGCCGTCATCGAGACGATGCGCCAAACGGGTCTCGACATGCACACCAAATACAAAGAGACGAGTGAGGGCGGCCTCGCCGTCAACGTCATCGAGTGCTAGTTCGCGAGGGCGGCCGACAACTCGGCAATATCGGACGCGTCGGCGCCACAGCATCCGCCCACAATCGACACGCCAGCAGCCGACCACTCGGGTAGCCAGTCGGCGAATGATTCCGCGCGTGCGCCCTCCCATTCGCCGGTCTCTGCATTCCACGTGCCCCCGCGGTTGGGGTACGCGATGATGTCGACATCGATAACCGACCGGATGCGCCGGACCAGCCCGGACACCAACGCCGGTTCGACGCAGTTCACGCCGACCGCACGCAGCCCGGGCGTGCCGGCAATCGCAGCCACGGCGTCCTCGATGGTCGCACCGGACCACAGGTGTTGCTCGTCAGCGCAGGTGAACGAGAACCACTTCGGAATCTCGGGGTACGCCTCGAGTAGTTCGCTCAGCACACTCGCCTCAACGAGATCGGGAATGGTCTCGATCGCGAGCACGTCGGGCTCGGCCGCAACGAGCACCTCGAGTCGCTCACGGTGAAACCGCGCGAGTTCCGCTCGCGGCACGCCGTAGTTTCCCCGGTACTCGGCTCCGTCGTGGCTGATTGCGCCGAACGGGCCGACGCTCGCCGCGACGTGCGCCGGAGTACCTGCCACCGCGCGCCGGGCAGTCTCGATGCTGGCGGAGAGCGCGCGATCCGCATCCGATGCGGACATTCCATTACTCGCAAACCCGGGTCGTGAAAGTTGGTAGCTCGACGTGATGACGGCCGATGCACCGGCAACAACAAAGTCGTGGTGTGCGCGTTCGACCAGTTCGGGGTTTTCGAGCAACGTGCGTCCCGTCCACAGGCCATCATCGAACGTCGCGCCGTGCACAGCGAGTTGTGTCGAAAGTCCACCGTCAATGAGTCGCATGACAACAGACAATACTGGTCACGTGAATCAGGCAAAGCAGGTGGTGACACGCGAGCGAACGTGGCGAATCGACGTGAGCCTGATTCTCGTTGCCATTGTGTGGGGTGGCAGCTACCTGGCGGCCAAAGACGTTGCCGAGCAAATATCCGTACCCGGCCTCTTAGCGCTGCGCTTTCTCGTCACCCTCGCTGGCATGGCCGTGGTGTGGCTCTTCGTTCGCGGTCGACTCACGCGTCGCGAGTGGGTCGTCGGTGCGATTCTGGGCACGAGTCAAACGGCAATCCTCTATCTGGAAACGTGGGGAGTGCACCTGACGAGCGCCACCAACGCCGGGCTCATCATCAGCCTCTCGATCATCTTCACTCCGCTGCTCGAGAGTCTGTGGTTGCGAAGTTGGCTCCCTCGCCCCTTCTTCATCGCAGTCACACTGGCCGTCGTCGGTGTGGCATTACTCGTGTCCGGGTCGGGATTTCACGCACCGACACTCGGCGACATTCTCATGCTGGCCGCCGCCACAGTGCGTGCCGTGCACGTCACGGCGTCGGGCGTTCTCACGCGGGGCGTCAGGCTCAGCACGGTCAACATCACACTCATTCAGGCCTTAGCCGGAACCGTGTGGACCCTTCTGCTCTCCGGAGGGGACACCCTGACGTCGATTCGAGCACTGACACCGGCCGGCTGGGGCGGAATTCTATTTCTCGGTCTCGCATGCTCGGTATTTGCGTTTCTCGTTCAGCTGTGGGGTATCCGCCGCACCTCGGCGTCGCGCGCAAGCTTGCTTCTCGGCACCGAACCGATTTGGGCGGTCGCCGTCGGCATCACTCTTGGTGGCGAGGGGCTCACCGTGCTCGCGGTCGTCGGTGGCCTGCTCATCGTCGGATCGACCTATTGGGCACAGACCATTGAAACGAAACATCGCCTTGGGCGAACGGCAACCCAAGGCGATGTTTCTCCCGGCTAACGGCGCCGGACTGACGAGGTGATGGCTACTTCTTCGCCGCCGGAACCGTCGTGACTCCCGCGAGGAAGTCGTCGACCGGAATGGCAGCCTTCTTGCGGCTCAGCGAGATGAACATGAAGATGCCCGCAATCAGCACGATCGCACCCGAAATCAGCGAGGTCGTGTTGAAGGCGGCCGAATAGGCGCTCTCGATGTCCGCTACCGAAACCGCAGACAACGCAGAGTTGGTGGTGCTTCCAGTGGACATGTAACTGGTGATGGCATCCCAGTTGTCTTCACCGGTGACGGCGCCCTTCGAGAGCTCATCCACCTTCGACAACGTGAATAGGCTCACAAGCGTCGAGGTGCCCGTGAGTCCCAGCGCGTAACCGAACTGGCCCACGGCCATCTTGCTTGATGTGACGGCGCCATATGCGCTCTTCGGCGCGAGCGTGAGGAACAGGTTGCCCTGCGTGGTGGCGTTCATCATGTAACCGATACCGGCCACAATCATGCCGATGAGGAACGCGATGTATCCACTCTTGGCGTCAATGAACGCCAACTCGATGAACGCGACAACCAGCAGACCGTATCCGGTCACCGAGATGAAGCGCGAGGCAACACCGCGCGAGAGCAACGCGCCGGCGAGGAGCGAACCGATGATTCCGGCTCCCGAGAGCGGAAGCTGAGCCACACCGATGAGCGCTGACGGGATGTGGGTCACGTACTGCCAAATGTTCGGCAGCATCTGGCTGAGTCCACCGGCAGCGAAGTTCCAGAAGATGCCCATGATCACAGCGCCGAGGAAGGCCGGGTGCGCGAGGATCTTGATCGGGAATACGGCGTGCGAACTGCGCTTCTCGACGACGGCAAAGAGCACGAATCCGACAATGCCACCGGCGATCGGCAACAGGAATGGCAGGCTCGTAAGTCCGCGAGCGGCATTGCTGATGCCGTAGAGAAGCGACGCGATTCCGACACCAACGAAGATGAGACCCCAGTAATCAACCTTTCCGCCACCAGTGCGAGGCATCTTGGGCAGAACCGGTCGAATGAACCAAATCAGCAGGAACGCCACAATCGGCAGGAGCACGTACGCCAGACGCCAGTTCACGCCCAAGAGCACACCGGCCAAAACCATGACAACCACGGGAACGACGCCGTTCAGCACGTTGAACATGGCCATGGCGTTACCCAGCGACTTCTCGCTCGATACCGCGCGCAACATTGCGTAGGCAGATCCGAACGTGATCGCAAGCGCCATACCCGTGATGACACGACCGGCGATGTAGGTGACGGGGTCCATACTCACCGCGGTAAGCAATTCACCAATCGACGAGACGACGAGCGATGCGGTCAATACGCCGCGACGACCAAGTCGGTCGGCCAAGAGACCACCCGAAATCGCGAACGCTGCGAGCGCGAGGGTAGATACACCAGCGGCAAGCGCCTGAATGGATGCGGTGAAGTTGAGCTCATCTGAGGCCTTGACCAGCGCCAGCGATGAGACGATGGGGTCGGCGACTTGGATTGCGCCGATGAGACCCAGCAGGATGACCGCACCTCTGCGGTAGCCGGTTTCCGGCACTGTTACAGTCGAAGAAGATTTGGCCATGACTCT
>CANGKD010000082.1 GCA_947454495.1 Actinomycetota bacterium | reverse complement strand
GATGGCATGTGCGAAACGGCATGTCCAGTGCGCATCAATACGGGCGACCTGGTCCGCCGACTACGTGCCAACGAGGCGGGTTCGATGGAACGTGCCACGTGGAACATTGCCGCACGTCGCTGGGCTGGCACTACTCGTGTGGCATCTCGTGCGATGAGCGCAATGCAACGGATGCCCGCAGCCCTGATCACGGGCCCGAACCGACTTGCTCGGCGCGTGCTCGGCACCGACCTCGTGCCGTTATGGTCACCAGACCTGCCGGCTGGCGGTGCGCACCGAACCGACACGTCGAGTGTGACGCCTTCGCCAACTGCCACGCCAACTCTCGATGCCGTTTATTTTTCGGCCTGTGTGGGAACAATGTTCGGGCCGGCCGAGGGTAGTAGCGGTGTCGCCACCGCGCTCGACTCGTTGGCGCTCAAGGCCGGTATTAACTTGGTTCGGCCTGCCGGCCTCGAAGCCCTCTGTTGCGGCACACCGTGGAAGTCAAAAGGTATGCCCGTCGGATACGACGAGGTGGTTGCTCGAACGGCCGACGCGATCTGGGTCGCGTCTGACGGTGGCCGACTGCCCGTCGTCTGCGATAACTCGTCCTGCTCGGAGGGACTTGTGGGCGCGGTGAAGTCGGCAGCCGCGCTCGACCCTAAGTATGTGGCACTCGAGATAGTCGACGCGGTGGACTTCGCAGCGAACGTGATTCTTGCGCGGGTGCAGGTTGACGAAAAGCTGACCAGTGTGGTCGTTCATCCCACGTGCTCGAGCACGCGAGCCGGATCCACCGCCAATCTTGTGGCGGTGGCGAGTGCGTGCGCGCATGAGGCGGTAGTGCCGGACTCCTGGGGATGCTGCGGCTTTGCCGGTGATCGCGGGATGTTGCATCCCGAACTGACGGCGAGTGCCACGGCCGCCGAAGCGAGCGAAGTGGCTGAAATCCAGACGGACGCCCACGTGTCGTGCAACCGCACGTGCGAAATCGGCATGACACGCGCGACCGGCAACCAGTATGTTCACGTGCTTGAAACGCTTGACTCGCTCGCATCAACTCGCGAAAGGAACCACTCATGACCGAATTCGCAGGACTCGTTGCCGTGATTACGGGAGGCGCATCAGGAATCGGCTCGGCCGTAGTTCGCCGGCTACACGAGGGTGGTGCATCCGTCGCCGTATTTGATCTGAATCTCGCGGGCATTCCCGATTATGCGTTTGGTGTGGAGGTCAATGTTGCGAATGACGCAAGTGTGATTGCCGGCGTCGAGGCGGTCATCTCGAAATTCGGCCGGCTTGACATTGTGGTGAATAACGCCGGCATCGGCGCCCAGGGTGACGTTTCGGGTAATGACGATGACGAGTGGCACCGAGTGTGGGATGTCAACGTGGTCGGCATGGCACGAGTTAGCCGAGCCGCGTTGCCGCACCTACGAACGTCACCATCGGCGGCGATTGTGAATCTCTCGTCAGTTGTGGCAACGGCTGGCGTTCCGCAGCGCGTGCTGTACAGCGCCACAAAGGGCGCCGTGCTCGCGATGACACGAGCAATGGCGGCTGACCACTTGCGTGAAGGAATTCGTGTTAACGCCGTCAACCCGGGCACAGCCGACACCCCATGGATTGATTCGTTGTTGTCGAAAACTCCAGACCCGGTGGCAGAGCGCAAAGCACTCGAAGCACGTCAACCCCACGGTCGACTGGTGAGCCCCGACGAGATTGCGCACGCGGTCGCGTACTTGGCGAGCCCTCGATCGGGCTCAACTACGGGCACATCAGTGGCCGTTGATGGCGGCATGCAAGAACTGCGCTTGCGCCCGGAATAGAACCGTACGAAAGGCCACCATCTGTGACATCCCGAATTTCGCCGGCGACAGCTGCGACTTTTGACCTTGCCGAGGGAGTGGTGTGGGATGACCGTGCCGACCTCGTGCGGTGGGTCGACATTCGCGAGGGGCGAGTGCTTGCGGGCACGCTATCCGACGATGGAATAGACATCGTGGATGACCGCCACCTAGGTCAGACGGTCGGCGCCGTTGCTCTTGCGCAAGATGGCGGGTTGCTCGTCGCGGCAGCTCACGGGCTTGCCACGATTTCGCCCGACGGACAGGTTTCGTTTGGTCCCGACCTAGTGTCGGCCGTTGTTCCGAACGGTCGCCCCCCGTGGCGACTCAACGATGGCACCGTCGACCCGCAGGGCCGGTTTCTTGTCGGCACGCTCTCCCTTGATGAGACACCGACGGTAGTCGAGGGCGAACAATCAGAACCCTGCGAAGTGTTGCTGAGAGTTTCGCCCGACGGTCAGGTTGACACCGTGCGCACCGAGATGGGGATGTCGAACGGTCTCGGTTTTTCGCCCGACGGCACGATTATCTATCTCATCGACACGCTCTCAGGCACGCTATCGCGACACAGTTACGGCGCCGGAGACTTCGACGCCAGCGAGCCGTGGGCGACGGTCATTGATGATTTTCCGAGCTTTGCCGACGGCATGACGGTCGATGCACACGGTGACCTGTGGGTTGCGCTCTGGGGTGGGTCGCGCGTCGCGCGGTACACATCCGACGGTCGACACGTCGGCGACTTTACGGTCAACGCCACGCAACCCACGTGCGTCGGGTTTGTGGGGGAATCGCTGAATAGACTCGCCATCACGTCAGCTCGAAAAGGTCTGGACCCAGTCACCGATGACTCGGGATCACTTTTTGTCGCCGATGTCGACGCAACTGGAAAACCGGAATATCGTTGGGCGGGCAGCACGGCGACGCCTTACTGGATTGAGAACGACCGCGCATAATTACGCGAAGAAAGAGGAAGACATGAAGCTGGTTCGGTTGGGGCCCCTGGGCAAAGAGAAGCCCGGTGTTCTTGTTGGCGACGACACGTTTGTTGACCTCACCGACGAGGTGGGCGACTTCAACGAGGCCTTCTTCGGTTCGGGAAAGCTCACCCAGCTAGAAGCAATCGTCTCCGAGCGCGTCGCTGCCGGACGCACGGAGCCGGTGAACGGACGACGTTTTGGCGCCCCGTTTACGCGCCCACACCAAATCTTGTGCATCGGGCTGAACTACAGCGACCACGCGGCAGAAAGTGGGAGCAAGGTACCCGACGAGCCAATTCTTTTCACGAAGTCGCCGAACACTCTCATCGGACCCAACGATGGTGTGCAGATTCCCCGCGGTTCCGTCAAGACCGACTGGGAAATCGAACTGGGCATTGTCATCGGACGCCACAGCTCGTACCTTGCCGATGAGGCCGAGGCCCTCGCATCCATCGCTGGATATGTTCTGGTCAATGACGTGAGTGAGCGCGAATGGCAGATTGAACGCTCGGGCCAGTGGTCAAAGGGCAAGTCGGCACCGACGTTCAACCCGGCCGGTCCCTACCTCGTGACTCCCGACGAAGTGGGTGATGCCATGAACCTCGATATGACTCTCGACATCGACGGTGTTCGTCGGCAGACCGGCAACACGAACAAGATGGTTTTTGGCCCTGCATTCCTCGTGCACTATCTCAGTCAATTTCTCGCACTCGAACCGGGAGACCTCATCAACACCGGCACTCCGCCCGGTGTGGGCCTCGGTATGAAGCCTCCGACTTATCTCGTCGGCGGCGAGACAATGACGCTCACCATCAGCAAACTCGGCACCCAGACGCAACGCGTGCTGCCCGACACGTCGGCCAAATAGTGCGCGCACTCGTCGTCGTCTCCCCGGGTGTCGCCGAGGTTCAAGAAATCGCCGACCCGGTTGCCGCACCCGGCGAGCTTCTCGTCGCGGTCGAACGAGTGGGCATCTGTGGCACGGATGTTGAGCTCTACACCGGGGAAATGGCGTATATCGAGCAAGGTTTCACGACCTTTCCGCTTCGCCTCGGTCACGAATGGGCGGGTCGAGTTGTAGCCGCCTGTTCGGCCGATGATGCCGGGTGGATTGGCAAGCTTGTCACCGGCGACACCATGCTCGGGTGCGGACGCTGCAGTTATTGTCAGAGCGGGCACCAACACGTGTGCCCCGATCGCAATGAGCTGGGCATCCGCGGAAACTGGCCAGGCGCGCTCGCCGAATTGATGGTCATTCCCACGCGCTTCGCACTCGCGATACCAGACTCGGTTTCGCTCGCAGCAGCGGCACTTGTTGAACCGGGCGGCAATTCGCTGCGTGCCGTGCAGGCGGCAGCAATCGAGCCCGGACACCGCGTGCTCGTCATCGGAGCGGGGACTATTGGGCTCCTGTGTGCACAGTTTGCACTCGCCGAAGGCGCCGAAGTCCATCTGGCGGGAGTGCGCCCCGGCGCGCTTGCACTGGCGCGCGAACTCGGCGTGCCACACGTGATGACCATCGCCGAACTCGCGCACGGATTCGATGACGCGTTCGACGCCGTTATTGATGCGACGAGCCTCGAGTCGGTACCCGAGCTGTGCATCCGGTTGGTTCGTCCCGCCGGGCGCGTCGTTTACATCGGCATTTCCTCAACACCGAGCACAGTGGATACGCGCGACCTTGTTCTTCGCGACATCACGGTCGTGGGCATCCTGTCGGCGTCACCGGGCCTCGCTGGCGCCATCGCCGCCTTCGCTTCGGGAGCCGTCGTGCCCGACTCGCTCGTCAGCGAAGTCGTCTCACTCGACGATGTGCCCTCGCGACTCGAGGGCGCGCGGGGAGCGAACGCGGGCCCGGGCCCGAAGGTTCACGTCGACCCACGTCTCTAATGCAGATTAGGCTCGTCGAATGGCTTTTATCGAAGCGCGCGGTCTGCGCAAGACATACCTCCCGAAGGGCGCACCCCCGGTTCACGCCCTCGACGGGCTGAACCTCGAGGTTCCGCAGGGCACCATCAAGGGTCTCCTGGGCCCCAACGGCGCGGGAAAGACCACGGCCGTCAAGTCGCTGACCACGCTCATCGTGCCCGACGAGGGCACCATGACGATCGACGGCATCGACGTGATGGCGCATCCTGAACGAATCCGCCCCATCATCGGCGTCTCGGGGCAATACGCTGCGGTGGATGAGAACCTTACCGGTTTCGAAAACCTCGAGATGGTCGGTCGCCTGTATCACCTCGGCGCCAAAGAGAGCCGTGCGCGTGCGACCGAGCTCATCGAATTGTTTGATCTCGTCGAAGCTCAGAACCGCCCGGTCAAGGGCTTTTCCGGCGGGATGCGCCGCCGAATCGACCTCGCTGGAGCGCTCGTCGTTCGCCCTCGCGTGCTGTTTCTCGACGAACCCACCACCGGACTTGATCCGCGTAGCCGTCTCGCACTGTGGGACGTGATTCGCAGTCTTGCGGGCGAGGGCACGACGGTTTTGCTGACGACGCAGTATCTCGAAGAGGCCGACCAACTTGCTGACCACATCAGCGTGATCGACGGCGGCAAGGTCATTGCTGAGGGCACGACTGATGAGTTGAAGAACTCCATTGGCGGAGCCCGCATCGAACTCTCGCTGGCCAGTGAAAAAGAGGTCGCGACGGCCCGCACCATCTTGAAGAAGATCGGTAGTAGCGAGCCCATTCTGGCTGCCGATGGACGCACGCTGACGGTGCCCGTCGACAATGCCCCGGCCGCACTCGCAACCGCGCTGGGCGAACTCGGGTCGCGCGGTATCTCACCGCTTGATGCCGGAATGCGTCGCCCCACACTCGATGACGTCTTCTTGCAGCTCACCGGTCACGCGGCGACGCTCGAAGACGACAACGACGATTCGACCGCGAAGCCCAAAACTAAAGTTTCGCGACGCGAGCGAAAGGCGGCGAACTAATGGGACCGCACACCCCGTTGACCCGATTCTTGAGCGATGGTTGGACGACCACGCGCCGCAACTTGATCAAGATCAAGCGCGTGCCCGACATCCTCGTATTTACGCTCCTGCAGCCCATCATGTTCGTGCTTCTCTTCACCTACGTTTATGGCGGAGCCATCACGATTCCCGGTAGCAACTACACCGAGTTCTTGATGGCGGGCATCTTTGCCCAGACTGTTGTTTTCGGAGCCACCTACTCCGGCTCGGCGATGGCGCAAGACCTCAAAGACGGTATCATCGACCGCTTCCGTACACTGCCGATGAACGATGCGGCCGTGCTCGTCGGTCGTACCAACGGCGACCTCGCCATCAACTTCCTGTCGGTCGTCGTCATGATGACAACGGGCTTCATCGTGGGATGGCGCATCAACTCGAGCCCACTTCAGGCGATGGCTGCCGTGGGGCTCCTCCTCCTCTTCGCTTATGCCATGTCGTGGGTCATGGCGTTCATTGGCATGAGCGTGCGAAGCCCCGAGGTCATCAACAACGTGAGCTTCATCGTGCTTTTCCCGCTCACCTTCGTGTCAAACGCCTTCGTTCCGGCCGACACTCTGCCCACGCCACTTCGCATCTTCGCGGAGTGGAACCCGGTGTCGGCACTCGTGCAGGCCGTGCGCGAGCTGTTCGGCAACGTCCCTGCCGGCACACCGGTGGGTGACACGTGGATGCAGCAACACGCGCCTCTCGCGGTTCTCATCGGCGCGGGCATTCTCCTCGCCATTTTTGTGCCCCTCTCAATTCGCAAATTCTCTCGCGTCGCATCTCGCTAAAACTCTTTTCTAGAGTGCTAGCCTGAGCCACGAGCCGGGTTTCAACTTTCTTCGCTCACGCCTAAAAAGGAGTCATCATGTCTGCAGGATGCTGCGCCCCAAGCCCCATCGCTCAAGCTCACCTCGGCGCCGCCGTCGCAAGCGCCGGCACCACGATCGCGCCGGCTAACCATGCCGCAGCGAACCCCGGCTCCGACAAGGCAGACCTGCTCGTCGAAGGCACCATCGTGACCGGTGCATTCGGTGAGCCAGCCGCCGAAGCGATGGCCGTGTCGGGCGGCAAAATCATTGGCATCGGCTCGCGAGCCGACCTCGAGGGTCTCATCGGCCCGTCGACGAAGCTGCTCAAGCCCGATGGCGTTGTCATTCCCGGACTCATCGAGCCGCACATGCACATCTGGACCTCCCTGCTCAACCTGGACTGGACCGACGTCTCGCACGAGGCGTGTTCCACGTTTGACGATGTCGTAGCGACCATTAAGGCAACGGTGGCGAAGACGCCGTCCGGTGAATACGTACTTGCGAAGCTTTTCGACCCCAGCCTCTACCAGGGTGAGCCCAACTTGACGCGCGCGGTGCTCGACCAAATCGCACCGAACAACCCCGTG
>CANGKD010000081.1 GCA_947454495.1 Actinomycetota bacterium | reverse complement strand
TGGCGGTCCCGGTGGGATTTGAACCCACGGTGCGCTTTCACGCACACAACTTTTCGAGAGTTGCACCTTCGGCCGCTCGGACACGGAACCGTAGAAGAGTGTACCTGCGACCCACAGGGTGTTGCCAATCGGGGTTGGCGCGAATGCGCATCCATCGCCGTCGCACCGTCTGCGCGCAACCGTAAACTGACCGCATGGCCAAACCTGCGAGCCCCGGATACACGTGCACCGAGTGCGGTTGGGTAACCGTCAAGTGGGTCGGCCGTTGTGGCGAGTGCCAGGCGTGGGGCACGGTGCTCGAATCCGGCGTCAAGTCGGGCATCGAAGCGCGCGTGGTCAAGGTCACAATCGGCGAAGCGAACGCAGCCCGACCCATCACCGAGATTCCCGCATCGGGCGTGCTGTCGCACGTGCCGACTCAGATCGGCGAGTTCGATCGCGTGCTCGGCGGGGGAATTGTGCCCGGTGCCACGATCTTGCTCTCGGGCGAGCCCGGGGTGGGCAAGTCGACCTTGCTGCTCGAGGTGGCGGCGCGGCGCGCAAAAGCGGGCGCCAAAGTGCTCTATGTCAGTGGCGAAGAATCGGTCAATCAGGTTCGGTTGCGTGCGGCACGCACGGGAGCACTCGATGACAATCTCTTCCTCATCAGCGAGACCGACCTCAGCACTGTCATTGGTCAGGTCGAGGTGACGAACCCTGACCTACTCATCGTTGACTCGGTGCAAACCGTCTCGAGTTCGTCCGTCGACGGACTCGCCGGAGGTGTGGGCCAGGTTCGTGAGGTCGCCAGCGCACTCGTTCGCCTCGCGAAGGAACGCGACCTGCCGCTCGTGCTCGTCGGGCACGTGACCAAAGACGGGTCAATCGCGGGACCTCGAACCCTCGAGCATCTCGTCGACGTCGTGTGTCATTTCGAGGGGGATACGCAAACCTCGTTGCGGTTCATCCGGTCGCTCAAAAACAGGTTTGGCCCGACCGATGAGGTCGGGTGCTTCGAAATGAGTGGCGATGGCATCGTCGAAGTCACCGATCCCAGTGGATTGTTTCTCAGTCGCTCGAAGACTCCCGTTTCGGGCACGTGCGTGACCGTTGCCCTCGAAGGCCGACGCGCGATGCCGGTTGAAATTCAAGCGCTCGTGGTGGCAACGACCGCCCCCAACCCCCGTCGAGTCACAAATGGCGTGGATTCCTCGCGCGTGGCCATGTTGCTCGCCGTGCTCGAGCGCCGCGCCGGACTCAAGCTCAGCGATAAAGATGTCTATGTTTCAACGGTGGGTGGGGCCAGGCTCACCGAACCCGGTGCTGACCTTGCCATCGCGGTAGCCGTGGCGAGTGCCGCGACCGATCGACCGGTATCTCACGACCTCGCCGCGTTCGGTGAAATAAGTCTCGCGGGTGAGATCAGATCGGTGAACGCCGCAAAGATGCGCGCAGCCGAGGCGAGCCGTCTCGGCTTCACCAACATTCTCGACGATGCGCAAACCACGGTGCGCGGGGCCCTGCACACCGCGTTCGCCAGCGGAAAAACGGAGCGCGAACGGGAAATCGACGCCGCGTTCTAGTAGAGCAAAAACTGGAAGCCATTGGCCGACTTGGCCGAGCCCACCTGCACGTTGAGGTAATACGAGGCACCCCCGGCGGGCACCTGATCGCGCGCGCCGTCACACGTGTCGGGCGAGCTGTACTCGCGTGACCACGAGAACGGGGCAGAAACCTCCATCTTGCCGGGGAGCAAGACGGCCTCGGTGTCCGACGCTTCGGCCTGACAGTCAAGCGACGACCAGTAGGTCTCGTTTCCGCTGGTGACCGTCATGCTCATCTGCGACGTTCCGACGTTGTAGGTGCACGCCTCTTTCGAGGTGTTGGTGATACCGATTTGGAAGTTCGGCAGCTGCCCTGCGTCGAAACTGTCCGCGTCGACCAACGGCGTGACCGCAATCTTTTTCGGGTCACACGGGGCCGCGGCCACGGACGCGGCGGCAGACGGGATCCCCGCCGTCGAACTCGCGCTCGGTGTCACGACGGGTACCGATGTGGATGTGCTGGTCGACGTGCCCGTTACGGCGGGCTTCTTCGCACCGTTGCCAGCGTTGGCAATGTTGACCCACGCGACCACGATGATGATCACCAGCAACAGAAGAACGAGAGCGCGGCGACGTCGATAGACGCGCGGCGAATGCCGACGACGAGGTGGTGGCATAGAACTCATGGCTCTTACGGTAGCTACAGGTTGAGCAGCATCCTCGTATTGCCGAGCGTGTTCGGCTTAACTCGGGCCAAATCGAGGAACTCGGCGACACCTTCGTCATGCGAACGAATCAGTTCGGCAAAAACACGGTCGTCGACAAGCTCGTCGGTGACGGGTGCGAACCCGAACTTCTCAAAGAACTGCACCTCAAACGTGAGGCAGAACAGTCGCGAAACGCCGAGCTCGCGGGCATCCGAAATCAAACGGGTCAACAGAGCGGCACCAATTCCTGCCCCGCGCTCATCGTGCGCGACCGCAAGCGAGCGCACCTCGGCGAGGTCTTCCCACATGACATGCAGCGCGCCGCAGCCGACGATGGCGTCGTCACCCGACTGGGCGACGCGAAACTCCTGCACCTGTTCGAAGAGGTCTACCCGCTCTTTTCCGAGCAGGATGCGCTCACGCACGTACGGGTCAAGAAGCTCCGCAATCTCGGCCACGTCCGCCGTTCGGGCGCGACGAACTGTCAACGTCATGCTCGAAGATTAGCCGGAGATTTCCTTCATCGGTCCACTCGCGGCCTTCTCCTTGTCGATTCGCACGACCTGGTCAGGGCTCACGATGTCAAACTCAAAGGCGCCGTTCGCATAGTCGACCTTGATGTGGTCGCCCGCCGAGAGGTCGCCGTCGAGGATGCGCTCCGAAATGCGATCTTCGATTTCGGATTGCATGGCGCGGCGCAGGGGTCGCGCACCGAGCGTGGGATCGAACCCTATTTCGATGAGACGGTCTTTCGCGGCATCCGACATTTCAATAGAAAGGTCGCGGTCGAGGAGACGGTCACGCAGTCGACGCACAAAGAGGTCAACAATCTGTCGAAGTTCAACCTTGTTGAGCTGCGGGAAGACGATGATCTCATCGACGCGGTTCAGGAACTCGGGCTTGAAGTGCTTCTTGAGCTCTTCGTTGACCTTGCCCTTCATGCGATCGTAGTCATTGCCGGAATCGCCCTCGACCTGGAACCCAACCGGACCACCAGAGATGTCTTTGGTGCCGAGGTTGGTCGTCATGATGATGACGGTGTTCTTGAAGTCGATCACGCGACCCTGACCGTCGGTGAGGCGACCCTCTTCGAGAATCTGCAACAGCGAGTTGAAGATATCGGG
This sequence comes from Actinomycetota bacterium, assembly GCA_947454495.1. Lineage (GTDB taxonomy): Bacteria > Actinomycetota > Actinomycetes > Actinomycetales > Microbacteriaceae > RFQD01. Next base: position 4,034 of record CANGKD010000081.1, on the reverse strand, counting down.
GTGAGCCTTCTCGATCTCATCGAACAGCACAACCGAGAACGGCTTGCGGCGCACCTTTTCGGTGAGCTGGCCACCCTCTTCGAATCCAACGAATCCTGGAGGGGCACCGAAGAGGCGGCTTACCGTGTGCTTTTCGCCGTACTCGCTCATGTCGAGCGAAATCAGCGCCGACTCATCATCGAAGAGGAACTCGGCGAGCGCCTTCGCGAGCTCGGTCTTTCCCACACCAGTGGGGCCGGCGAAGATGAACGAACCGCTCGGACGCTTCGGGTCTTTGAGACCGGCGCGCGTGCGACGGATTGACTTCGACAGTGCCATGACGGCGGCTTCTTGTCCGATGACGCGCTCGTGCAGTGCCTTCTCCATGAAGACCAGTCGAGCCGACTCTTCTTCGGTGAGCTTGAACACGGGAATGCCCGTGGCCTGAGCCAGCACCTCCGCAATCACACCTTCGTCAACGATGCCGAAGCCTTCGGCATCGCCCGAGCGCCACTTCTTCTCTTCGCGAACGCGCTCACCCTGCAGGTGCTTCTCTTCATCGCGCAGGGAGGCGGCTTTCTCGAAGTCTTGATCTTCGATGGCCTTTTCTTTCTCGGCACGAACGAGAGCAATCTTGTCGTCGAGATCGCGGAGCTCTTTCGGGTTCGACAGGATCGACAGGCGCAAACGCGCGCCGGCCTCATCGATGAGGTCGATGGCCTTGTCGGGCAGGTAGCGGTCGCTGACGTAACGATCGGCGAGGTTGGCCGCGGCCACAATCGCACCATCGGTGATTTGAACCTTGTGGTGCGCTTCGTAGCGGTCGCGCAGACCCTTGAGAATGTTGATTGTGTGGGGCAGGTTCGGTTCGTTGACCTGAATCGGCTGGAAGCGACGCTCGAGCGCGGCATCCTTCTCGAAGTGTTTGCGGTACTCGTCGAGCGTCGTCGCACCAATGGTCTGAAGTTCACCACGCGCCAACAACGGCTTCAGGATGCTCGCCGCGTCAATCGCGCCCTCGGCGGCACCCGCGCCCACGAGGGCGTGGATCTCATCGATGAAGACGATGATGTCGCCGCGCGTGCGGATTTCTTTGGTGACCTTCTTGAGACGTTCTTCGAAGTCACCGCGGTAGCGGCTACCCGCGATGAGGCTGCCCAGGTCGAGGGTGTAGAGCTGCTTGTCTTTGAGCGTCTCGGGAACCATGCCCGACACGATGGCCTGCGCGAGTCCTTCGACCACGGCCGTCTTGCCGACGCCGGGTTCGCCGATGAGCACGGGGTTGTTCTTCGAGCGTCGCGAGAGAATCTGCATCACGCGCTCGATTTCTTTCTCGCGACCGATAACCGGGTCGAGCTTGCCTTCGCGTGCGGCTTGCGTGAGGTTGCGCCCGAACTGGTCGAGAACCTGCGACCCCTGGCCCGACGACTGAGACTCCTCTTTCACGCCGGCAGCAACCTGCTCCTTGCCCTGGTAGCCCGAGAGCAGCTGGATGACCTGCTGACGAACACGGTTGAGATCAGCGCCGAGCTTGACGAGTACCTGCGCGGCAACTCCCTCGCCCTCACGAATCAGTCCGAGCAGGATGTGCTCGGTGCCGATGTAGTTGTGGCCGAGCTGCAGGGCTTCGCGAAGGGAGAGTTCGAGAACCTTTTTGGCGCGCGGCGTAAACGGAATGTGGCCGGTCGGCTGCTGCTGCCCCTGACCGATGATGTCTTGGACCTGCTCGCGGACGGCGTCGAGTGAAATGTTGAGCGATTCGAGTGCCTTGGCGGCGACGCCCTCGCCCTCGTGGATGAGGCCGAGCAGGATGTGCTCGGTACCGATGTAGTTGTGGTTGAGCATCTTGGCCTCTTCTTGCGCCAACACCACGACGCGACGAGCGCGGTCGGTAAATCTCTCAAACATGTGGTCAACTCCCTGTTGTGCCGGTGATGGTCAATAGACCTCCACTCATCTGAGGGTAACGACGTGGGCGCCCGAAAAGTCCCGTGTTCGCCGTGGGCGTGAGCGAATTCACGGTGGGGAATCGTTTCGTGCGCGCTGCGGTTATGGTGAACCGTGAGCGTTGTGCGACCCCGTGAAGTCCCCCTCGGCGGTTTGCGTGCAATGACCGTTCGGCGCACGTTGCCTAATCGCGAAAGAATGACGATCGGTGCGTGGTGCTTTCTCGATCATTTCGGCCCAAACCGCATCACTGAGACCGGTGGAATGTCGGTGGCACCGCATCCACATACGGGTCTGCAAACCGTTTCGTGGTTGTTCAACGGTGAGATTGAGCATCGCGACAGCGTGGGATCGCACCAGCTCGTCGCGCCCGGCCAGCTCAATTTGATGACCGCCGGTGCGGGCATCGCGCATTCTGAGGTGTCGACGGCACAGAGTGACTGGGTGCATGGCGTGCAGCTATGGGTAGCACTACCCGATGAGCATCGCCACGCGTCCCCCTTTTTCGAACACGTGCTTCCACCCCGCGTGCGCGTTGCCACCGACGGCGACGACGCGACGGTCACCGTGTTCGTCGGTCAACTGTGCGGCGCCTCGTCCCCCGCCACGGTCTTCAGCCCGCTTGTGGGGGCCGAGCTATTGATTTCCGCCGGCACGCAGTTGAGGTTGCCAATCGATGCACGCTTTGAACACGGCCTCCTGATTGATCGCGGCACGCTCCAGGTGAACGACGAGCTTGGCGAGAAATCAGATCTGGTCTACGTACCTCCGGGACAAACGGAACTGGTTCTCTCATCGGCCGATGAACCCGTTCGCGCCATTTTGTTGGGGGGCACACCGTTTGAGGAGAAGCTCGTCATGTGGTGGAACTTCATCGGACGCACCCATGACGAGATCGTGGAGTTTCGCGATGCCTGGCAGCACGACGTCATTGATGGCACGAGCGAACAGGGTCGGTTTGGACACGTCGACTTCGATGGCTCGGCGATACCTGCGCCCGAGATGCCTAAAGTCCGGTTACGCGCCCGCGGTTAAGGGGTTTCCCTGATTTCGAGCCATTTTCCGGGATTGAGTTCCACGTTTCGTCACCAACTTCGCGCGAAAATTGAGGCAAATCGGTGACGTCAGTCACCCGTTAACTTTGGCCAAGGAGTCCCCATGTCTGCGACTCATCCCAAGCAGCACGTTGTCATCGGACTCGGGAATGTCGGTCGCCATGTCGCCGAACAGCTCGTGGAAGAGAACCGGTCGGTCATCGTGCTGACTCGTTCCCCCGCGACGCAACCGGTGCGCGGTGCGACGCACGTGACGGGATCGCTGCATGATTTGCGCGGCTTGTGGCGGAGCATCCCGCACGCTGACGTGATCTACAACTGCGCCAACCCGCCGTATGCGCAGTGGTCACGCCAATGGCCGCCCCTGACGCGTGCGGTCAACGCATTCGCGCAATCGACGGGTGCCGTGCTCGCAACGGCATCAAATCTCTACGGTTACGGCGCCGCCGCAAGCCCGCTTCGCGAAGACCTGGCGCTGCGGGCAACGTTTCGAAATGGACGCGCCCGAGCCGACTCCTGGATCGAGACCATGCAACTGCATCGCAAGGGCCTGCTGCGTGCCGTCGAAGTTCGGGCGGCCGACTTCGTGTGCCCCGGCGACCAGAGTCGCATGGGAGACCGCGTCGTTCCGCGCGTCTTGTCGGGCAAATCCGTGCAGCTGCTCGGCGATGTGACAACCGAGCACTCGTGGGCATTCCCCGTGGATGTGGCGCGCTCACTCATTGCGGTGGCAAACGACACTCGCGGATACGGGCGAGCGTGGCATGTTCCGGTCAACCCACCGCGAACCCAAACTCAAGTTGTCAACGACATTGCGGACGTAGCCGGCGTCGACCACGTCAAGGTCTCCGCGCTACCGCGCGCGCTGCAAAACCTTGCGGGCATGATGAATCCGGTCGTGCGTGAATTGCGCGAGACCGACTTTCAGTTCGCCAAACCATTCATTGTTGACTCCTCGGCAATCACGTCAACGTTTGGCATCGACCCGACGCCGTGGGCCAGGGGGCTGCAAGACCTCGTCACTCACTACGAAGTCAACGGTCGATAATCGTC
>CANGKD010000080.1 GCA_947454495.1 Actinomycetota bacterium | reverse complement strand
GAGGCGACTTCGTGAGCCCAGGCCATGCGGGCCATGGGAACACGTGCGCTGTACTTGTCGTTGAACACGCCATTCTGACCCGAGGTGATGCCACCGGGGGTCAGCGTGTTGACGCGAACGTTGTTCTTGCCCCAATACGTTGCCAAATACAGAGTGAGTGCGTGCACGCCACCCTTCGATGCCGAGTAGACGGGAGGCGTGTTGATGGCACGCCCGAGGTATTCGCTGCCCTCGTAGATACGCTGATCCGGGCCCATGGTTGCGCCATAGATTGAGGCGGTCTGGATGATCGACCCGCGGCCGCGCTCGGCCATGCCCGTGCCAATTGCGCGCGCGACCAGAAAGAGCCCGTCGAGGTTGACCGCCATGACTTCGCGCCACGTTTCGAGCGAGAAGGTTTCCAGCGGCTCGAAGAAGTGCTCGAGGTTCGAGCTCTTCGATGCGGCGTTGTTGTGCAAGACATCAATCGGCCCGAGGGTCGACTCCACCTCGCGCACCATGTCGCGCACGGAGTCTTCGTTGGAGACGTCACACGCGACGCCAAGGGTCGAAACCCCGAATTCGTCCGCGATGCGCGCGGCCAGGGTGGTCGCGGCCTCGAGATTGACGTCGACGACGGCAACACTCGCTCCGGCGTCGGCGAGAGCCGTCACGCACTCCGAGCCGAGAATGCCCGCGCCGCCCGTGACGACGCCGACACGACCATCCAGCGAAAACGCATCGCGGTACTGACCCATTAGGAACTCCGCTTCTCGAGCAACCAACTGACAATTTCGAAGTCAAACTCGCTGTCGATGTCAAGCGAGCGCTCGGGTGGCATCTCGTAGATGCGCGTGGATGGAAAGAACACCTTTGCTTCGCGCTCGAGCGCATCCCGCTGCCATACGTAAATCGACGCGTTCATGTCAAAGGTTTCGGGAGCATCCTGCCGGCGCAGCACGCCCTCGGGCAGTTGTTTCGCGACGCCAACTCGACCGGTCGTAGGGTCGACTTCGACGAGGTTGAAGTACGGCGAACGGCGGGCCTCACACGCCGTGATGACCGATTCCAGTCCGTTGTCTTCGAGCAGAGCAATGGCCGCGATTACGTCGGAAGCCAGGCGAAGCGGTGAGGTGGCATCGAGATCGACGACCGTGTCGAAGTGAAGTCCCGTCTCGGCTTCGACCGTGCGCACGGCGTGCGCGATTGCGGGCACCTTGCCCGCCGTATCGGACGCGAGCTCGGCCGGGCGGGTCACGGCGTGCGTGGCGCCGAATGACAGCGCGGTGTTGAGCACCTCAGGCGCATCACTCGTCACCGCGATGGCGTCGAAGAGCCCCGACTCAACCGCATGCGCGATCGAGTGGGCAAAGAGGGGTTTGCCGGCAACCGTGCGCCAATTCTTACCGGGAACACCCTTGGACCCGCCGCGCACAGCGATGGTGCAAATGCGTGTCATCGTTCGACCCACTCTCTGTGTCGTGCGCTGTGTTCGATGTCGAGGATGAGCGCGTCGGTCTCAGCCGCGTCGTGAATCGTGGCGACGGTGCTCTGCGACTCCAACATGTCGTCGTGCATCGCGCGATAACTCTCGTCTCGATCGACCACGAACGTCGTCGTCTCACCGTTGACCGTGACGGCGGACGTACCGAGGTTGGCGTCGATGGTGCGCTCGCTCGTCACCACACGCAAGAAGCGGGCGCCGGGCCGGTCAAAGTAGTTGAGTTGAAGGGAGGTCGTCGCGTGCCCAAAGTGTTCGAGCAACACGTTCCACGAGTCATCCGAGTCAACCGTGACGTCACCGATCCGACCGCCGCGGGCAAACAGACCCGTGACTTTTCCAATCAACCACTGCACCAGATCCAATTCGTGGGACAGGTCGCGTAGTACGCCGCCACCGCGGGCCGCGTGCGCCGAGTACTGCTCGTTCACCGGTCGGTCGGGCCGCCAGTCGGGCAACCACTGCCCCGCATAGGCCTCCACCTGCAGGATTCGCTCGTCTTGGCCTGCCGACTCGAGGAGTTCGCGCACACACGCAATGACCGGGTGAAACCTCAGGTTGTACGCAACTCCCACGCGGGCAAAAGCCGTGACGTGAACCGGATCGACCGCCGCCGGTTTCTCAATCAGCACGCGCCCGGCGAATCCCACTCGGGCCAGGTCCGTCACGGCCTGGGCGTGCAACGACGTGTCGTTCGCGATGACGACGTAGTCGGGCACGGCGGTCACCAGGGCGTGTTCGACGGTGGGCGAGGTCGGGTGTGGCAGGTCTGCTCGTGCCGAGACGAAGGAGACGTCGAGGCCACGTGCACCGAGCACGCGGGCGTGTCGAAGTGCGATGGAGCCACCTCCGACAATGAGCGCGGTGGTCACGACGCGCCGGGCCCCGTGGCTTCGTCGCGGGCACGACTCAGGTCTTCGGGACGACCCACATCGAGCCACGACTCGTGGATCGGGAATGCCGCAACGTTTTTGCCCGACTCCATGACCTGGGTCAGCAGGGTGGGCATGTCACAGTATTCGTCGGGCGTGAGGCGATTGAGTGCAGCGGGCGATAAACAGTAAATACCCGCACTCACCAGAGAGCGGTGCAACGGCTTTTCGGTGAGGCCCGTGACAAACGAGTTCTCGACATTGACCACGCCGAACGGAACTTCAATGACGTGCTCGCGAACGCCCACGGTGGCCTCGGCATCGTGCTTGTTGTGAAAATCGACGAGGTCACGCAGGTCGACGTGGGTGATGAGATCCGAATTCATGACCAGGAACGGTTCTGTCATGCCGCCCTGCAAGGCGCCGAGCGCTCCGGCCGTACCCAGCGGGTGAGTTTCGTGGATGTACTGCACGCGCAAACCGAATCGCGAGCCGTCTCCGACGTACTCTTCGATGACCTCCGCGAGATAGTTCACCGAGATGCGCACGTCCCGAAAACCGAGGGTGCGAATGCGCTCGAGGATGATGCCGATAATCGGCGTGCCACCCACGGGCAGCATCGGTTTCGGCACATCCTTCGTCAGCGGGTAGAGGCGCTGACCCTTGCCCCCGGCCATCAGTACGACCGGCGTGGAGAGAATCTCGGGTGTCACGAATTCATCGAGCGTTGCGAATCCCGTGACCACACCGTCGGGGGTAACCACCGGCATGTGTCGCACCGAGGCGTCGGTCATCAGGTCAAACAACTGCTGATTGGTGGCCGTATCGGGCGCCGTTCTGGGATGCGCGTTCATCACCTCGGCCGTGGGTGACTCCACGGTTGACCCGCGCAACAGCGCGCGACGAATGTCCCCGTCGGTGACGAGTCCGAGCAGGTGATTCGACTCGTCGACCACGAGGGCGAACTGACGCCGGTTGGAATCCAGCACGCCGATGGTGTGGCGAAGTGTGTCGTTCGGGCCGACGGACACGTCGTCGATGCCAGAAATCATGTGGGTAAGTCTATCGGCGACGTACTGACGAGTCAGGAAACCGCGTCGGACGACGAGAGGCCGTCGAAGTCGAGTGCCTCGTGCGTATCGAACGCGCGCGTTGTCGTTGCCCCAATGACCTCGTCATACTTCATCGGGGAAATACGCGCCTCCGGTCGCAGTGCGATGACATCCTCGGTCGTCAGCGTTACCCCCGCTGCGATGGGTCGCGCGGCGTAGAGTCCGCGACGAGCAATCGGGATGTTCACGCGCTCGCTCGGCGACACCACCTTGGTTGCGCTTCCGAGCGCACGTTCGACCTCACGAATCGTGCGAACCATCAGGGCAAACTCGTCGGGCTCCATCGACGCGTGCTGGTCGGGGCCCGGCAATGAGCGATCAAGCGTGACGTGCTTCTCGATGACGGTGGCGCCGAGTGCCACCGCGGCAACCGAGGCGGAAAAACCTTCCGTGTGGTCGCTGAATCCGAACGGCAGGCCGAGCTCGGAACCGAGCGTGACCATCGCACGCAAATTGGTGTCCTCGAGCGGGGTCGGGTACGACGTGTTGCACTGCAACACCGTGATGCGCTCGCGCGGAAATCCCGTGGCCGTGATGGCATCGACTGCCGCGCGTACCTCGTCAACAATGCACATTCCGGTGGACACAATGATGTCGGATGCGCGAGCCGCCACATCCCGCAGATAGGGCAGGTTCGTCACCTCGCCCGACGGAATCTTGAACAGGGTGAGCCCCAGGTCACTCAAGAACTGCAGGCTCGGGTGATCAAACGCCGTCGACAAGAAACGCTTGCCCGTCGACTCGACGTATGACTGCAACTCGCGGTATTGCTCGCGCGTAAAGGCGAGGCTCGCAATCATGTCGATTGCCGACTCCTCTTCACCCGTCGTCGTTTTTTGGTACTCGGCTTTGGGCGTGGCGCTCGTCATGAGCAGTTCGGGGGTGAACGTCTGAAACTTGATGATGTCGACGTCGCTCACGGCAATCGCGTCGACGATGCGCTTGGCAAGGTCGAGGTCGCCGTTATGGTTAACGCCGACCTCGGCGATGATCAGGGTTCTTGGTGTCATGGGCGGCACTCACTCGTTCGTTTCAGCGGGGATGTCGGGCAGATCGCGGAACACCTTGACGGCAAGCTGCGCCAAGTCAATCGTGGCCACCACGTCGGCAATCTTGGGTGCTACCCCTGGCCGACCGTACGGCGATTTCTTTGCCGCCGCGAGCGATTGCATGTCGGGTGACATCGCCCGTCGAATCCCGTCGACGATGGCGCTGGCCTCGTTGTCGACGTCAATGACCGAGGGCGCGCGCAGGCGACCGGTCTGACGATCGCCGATGTTGACCGTGGGTGTCCCCGCCGTGGGTGCCTCGAGGATTCCGCTCGACGAATTACCCACGACGGCGACGCCGTGCGTGAGTGCCGAAAGGTACCCGGCCTGGCCAAGACTTGCGACGAGCGCGACACGGTGTGGGTGCGCATCCGCATATCGCTGGTACACATCGTTCAATGCGCGACCGCCTGCGTCGGCGTTGGCCTTCGAGATGATGACCTTGACATCGGGGAATTTGTCGAGCGCTTCCAGCAACGGAGCCGCGAAAGCGGCCGGGTCGATGTCGAGTGTCGTTTCGGGGTGTTGCGTGCACATGATGAAATCGCCCGAGAGGTCGAGCCCCACCCGGTCACCCAGCTCGTCGGTCGAAATCAGGTCGATGCGATCGAAGTTGTCGAGTCCCGTTGCCCCGACGACAAACACGTGCGCGGGGTCTTCCCCGAGCTGGCGCACACGCGCGGCGTACTCATCGGCCGCCACAAAGTGCAACGCAGACAGCTTGGTGACCGCGTGGCGAATTCCGTCATCCAGTGCACCCTGCGTGACCTCGCCACCGTGCAGATGAGCCACCGGGATGCGCATCAAAAACGCTGCTTCGACCGCCGCAAGGATTTCGTACCGATCGCCGAGCACCACAACGAGATCCGGCGACAGGTCGTGAAACGCGTGCGCGAGTCCGCGCACGGCCTCTGCCGTGGCCAGCGCAACACCGAAGGCCGAGTCGTCGTGTCCAAGAATCTCCACACGCGCGTCAATCGTGAAGCCATCATCGCGAATCGCGTGCCAGGTCTCGCCAAACGCGGGGTCAAAGTGGGTGCCCGTTGCGACCACCTTGAGCGTGACCCCCTCCCGTGCGTCGAGCTCGTGCATGAGCCAGCGCAGCAACCCGTAGTCGGCCCGCGTCCCGGTGACGACGGCGATGGTGCGGGTCACGACGTCACCGGCTTCGCGGGCACGCCCACGACGGTCACGTCGGAGGGCACGTCGCGAACGACGACCGCGCCCGCACCCACGAAGGCGTTCTCACCGATGGTGAGGCCTTGAATCACGGTGGCATTCGAACCCACCGTGGCGCCCGCCTCAATCGAGACGGTGCCGGCGATGGTCGCGGCCGGATACGTCGACACGAAGTCGGCAAGAACACTGTCGTGCCCGATCTGCACGCCGCGATCGACGTGCACGTGTCGGCCGAGTGTGACATCGGTCGTGATGATGGCGTTCGCGGCGACGATGGTGCCCGCGCCCAACGTGACGGCGTGATCACCGATCAGGGCACGCGGGTGCACGATGACCGCCCCGACGAGCCCATGAGATTCGGCAAGCTCAGCTACGCGCCGTCTCACGGATGTCTGCGCGATGGCGACAACAAAATGCGTGCCCTCGGCGAGATGTTCCACAAACGCATCGTCCCCGAGAATCGGTCCCCGCGTTGCCACGCGCGCGTCACGTTGTGTCGACCCATCAATGAATCCGAGGAACTCCCAGGTCGGTGCATCACCGTGCTGGGCATCCTGCGCGTTGACGGCCTCGACGATGTCGTGAAACTCCCGAGCGAGCCCACCGGCACCGAAAATCACGAGTCGATTGGTCACGCGTGAGCCTCGGGCAATGACCGTGCGATTCGCGGGGAACTCGGGATCGAGAGCAATCGCGACTGCAGGTTGCGCGCCACGCTCAAATCACCCCGTGGCGCGTTGGCGTACATGGGGAGATCACACATCAAGTCCCACACGGGGCGAATTTGAATACCTGCATCGTTGACGACGTCGAGAAATTCATCGCGCGCACCGGCAAGGTCGTCGTCCAGCAAGACCGAACACAGCCAGTAATTGCTCGTGGTTCCGTCGGGTTCGGTGATGAACTGCACACCCTCGAGGTCAGCGAATACGCGCTCATAGGCGGCTGCGATGGCGCGCTTTTCGGTCAAGAACTGTGGCAAACGCTCCAGCTGCGCCACTCCGAGTGCGGCGTTCAAGTTGGGGAGTCGATAGTTCCACGCGACCTCATCGTGTGAGAAGCGCCAGCGGTGCGGAACCTTCGCGGTGGTGGTCAGGTGTTTGGCGTGGGCCCCGAGCTCGGCATCCATCGAGATGATCATTCCGCCACCACCGGTGGTGATGGTCTTGTTGCCGTTGAAGCTCAAGATTCCGACGCGCCCAAAGGTGCCCGTGTGCTGCGTGCCGACATAACTACCCAGCGATTCGGCGGCATCTTCGACCACCGGAATTCCGTACTCGTCGGCCAGGGCGCAGAGTGCCACGATGTCGAGCGGATGTCCGAGCGCGTGCATCGGAACAATCGCCGCAACGCGGCGCCCGGTCGCCGGGTTGATCACGTCGGAGCCTCGCGTGTCAAACCCGGCGAGCACCTCGCGCAGGGCATCCACGCTCATTCCAATATTGCGCGGGTCGGAGTCGACCAGGTGCACAAACGCACCCGCATGACTCACGGCGTTTGCGGTCGCGACAAAGGTGAGCGCCGGGATGAGTACCTCGTCGCCCGGTTTGACGCCCGCAAGCACGAGCGCCACGTGAAGCGCCGATGTGCCATTGGACACCGCGACGGCCGCGGCAGCACCCGTGAAGCTCGCGATGTCTTCTTCCATGCGCGTCACGAAGGGGCCGACCGATGACACAAAGGTGGAGTCGAGACACTCGGTCACGTAGCGGTGCTCGAGCTCGCTAATGTCGGGCTCGTGCAG
>CANGKD010000079.1 GCA_947454495.1 Actinomycetota bacterium | reverse complement strand
CGAAGTTCGAGCGGAGAAAACTTTGCCTGCGCGGGACCTCGACGGCCAAAGACGTGCACGTCAGTGATGGGCGAGGCCTTGAGCCCGTGGTACACGTTGTCGGGAATCTCGGTGGGCAACAGGTCGTCGGGATGCTTAATGAGCATGCGAGCCACGTCGAGCGCCACGTTTCCGTTGCCGATGACCGCGGCCGACTCGGCCTCGAGCGGCCATGTGCGTGGCACATCGGGGTGTCCGTCAAACCAGCTCACGAAGTCGGCAGCGCCATAGCTGCCGTGGGCCTCGATGCCGGGAATCGCGAGTGGGGCGTCTTTGATCGCGCCCGTCGCAAAAATGACGGCGTTGTAGTGACGCTTCAGGTCATCAAGAGTGATATCGACGCCGTAACGAACATTGCCAAAAATGCGAATGTCTCCCCGATCGAGCACCTCACGCAACGCCGTGATGATGCCCTTGATGCGCGGGTGGTCGGGAGCGACACCGTAGCGAACGAGTCCGTAGGGAGCGGGAAGGTGCTCGAAGAGGTCGATCGAAACGTCGAAATCCTTCTCGGCTTTGAGCACGATGTCAGACGCGTAAATGCCTGCAGGACCGGCGCCGACTACGGCGAGACGAAGTTTCGACACTCGAAAATTCTAGTCAGTGCGCGCAACGACGTGTTCCGCGAACAGGTTCAACGCGGTGCGAACCGGGCCGCTCGGTAGTGCCTCGAGTCCGTCCATGGCTTCGGCTGCCCAGCGACGTGCCTCATCGCGCGTCGCCTGCGTTACCGGGTGCGCAAACAGTTCTGCCGTGACCGACTCGAGTTGTTCATCCGTGCCATCACTCGACGCCGCGTCACGGATGCGCTGCTGAAGTTCTCGTGCGTGCGGGTCGGTCTGAGCCGCCTGAGCGAGCAGCAGCGTGGGCAGCGTCGGGACGCCCGCGCGCAGGTCTGTTCCCGCCTTCTTGCCAGTTGCATCGGCCGCCGGGGCGAGGTCAATGACATCGTCGGCGAGTTGGAACGCGACGCCGATCTTTTCACCGAAATTGACGAGAGGAGCCTCATACTCTGTCGGTCCATTGGCGTACCGAACTCCCGCGCGCGCGGCCGCCGAAATGAGCGAGCCCGTCTTGTCACTGAGCACCCGGAGGTAATGAGCAACAGGGTCTTCGCCCGGCTGGGGACCCACGGTTTCGTGCATCTGCCCGATGCAGAGGCGTTCAAAAGTTTCGGCTTGCAATGCCATTGCTCGTTCACCGAGACGCGACATCATCGTGCTTGCGCGAGAAAACAGGAGGTCTCCAGTGAGGATCGCGACCGAGTTGCCCCAGACGATGTGCGCCGACGGCACACCCCGACGCAACGGGGCTTCATCCATGACGTCATCGTGGTAGAGCGATGCGAGATGCGTGAGCTCGATGGCCGCCGCGGCAAGAGTGACGTCGTCGGTCAGCCCATCGCCCAGTTGAGCCGTGATGATGGCCAGTGTCGGGCGCATACGCTTTCCGCCCGCATCGAGCAGGTACCGACCCGTCGCATCAGCGACATCATCGGCGAACGTGACATTGCGCGCGATTTCTGCCTCAATGACGGGCACGCCAGCTTCAACTTCGGCGGCCAATCCCTTGAGGGCGGGCACGCCGGTCAGTCGATCACGCAGACTGAAGCGGGCGGTTGGGGTCACGTCGACCAGCCTAGAGTGGCTTTACTCCCCGGTGCATCGCGACGATGCCTCCGGTGAGGTTGCGGTAGGCCACCGAGGTGAAGCCTGCCAATCGAACCCAGGAGGCGAGCGTCTTCTGGTCGGGCCACGCAGCAATCGAGTCTGCGAGGTAGGTGTACGCCTCGGAATTGGTGCTCGATAGCTTGGCGAAGAGGGGCATGACGCCGCGCAGATACGCCGTGTACCCGGCGGCAAAAATGCCGTTGACCGGATGCGAGAACTCCGTGACCACGATGCGCCCGCCTGGCTTCAGCACCCGAAACATTTCCGCGAGCGCCTTCTGCGGGTCGAGCACGTTGCGAAGGCCGAAGCTAATCGTGGCGGCATCAAACTCCGCGTCAGCAAATGGCAGAGCCATGGCATCGGCCTGAACCCACTCGATGAGCGAGTTTGAACTCAGTCGGCGCCGGCCCTCGGCCAGCATCCCGGCTGAAAAGTCGGTGGCAACCACGTGCGCACCTGACTTGGTCAGCGCTGCGCTCGATGTGCCGGTGCCCGCGGCCAAGTCCAGCACACGCTCACCTGGTTGAGGATTGACCGCACGCGTGGTCTGGATGCGCCACAGGGTCGCGTTTCCGGCGGACAACAGCGTGTTCGTGCGGTCGTAGCCAGATGCGACCTCGTCGAACATCGCCGCGACTTCGGCGGGCTTCTTGCTCAAGTCGGCTGAACCCATGGGCACAGTCTAGTGAGACGCTTCACGCGTAGGCTGGGGCGCGTGGCTGACTCGAACCCGACCCACCTCATCGTGCGCACCGTTGCGCTGACGTCGGCCCCGCCCCTGACCGAAGTGCTCGATCGCGACGCGCCACTTGTGTGGCGACGCCGCGGAGCCGGAATAGTCGGCTACGGCGAGCTGCGCCGCCTTAATTTTCGCGGGCCACGCCGCATCGCGGACGCGGCCCACGCGTGGCGCGACATCTCCAGCGCGGCCTCCGTCACAAATTCGGTTGGCGTGACGGGCACCGGACTCGTGGCATTTGGAACGTTTGCCTTTGCCGATGACTCCACAACAGAAAGCACGCTCATCGTGCCCCGCGCCATCATCGGGCGACGCGACGGAACGACCTGGCTCACGCTCATTCGCGAGTCGACCGAACTCGAGAACGACGAGGCACCCGAGGCGATTGCGGCAAAACTGATGCGCGTCGCACCGCTGGATGCGCGACCCAGCGTGACGTTTCACGCGGGAGCCCAGTCACCCGAGGGCTACCGGAAAGCCGTCGCCTCCGCCATTTCGCGCATCGAGGCGGGCGACGCGAGCAAGGTGGTCCTGGCGCGCGACCTCGTCGGCGACATCGCGGCGGGCGCCGACCTGCGCGGACTCATCATCGACCTCGCCCAGGGATATCCCGACTGCTGGACCTTTTCGATTGATGGGCTGATTGGGGCGAGCCCGGAGACCCTCGTGGCGGTAGCCGCCACGACCGTGGATGCACGAGTGCTCGCCGGCACGGCAGCCCGCGGAAAGGACCCGCACGGCGACCTTGACGCGGCGACCGCACTGGCCACAAGCACCAAAGATCTTGACGAACACGCGTTCGCCGTGCGATCCGTGATTGATGCACTTTCACCGCTCACCGGAACTCTGCGCGCGGGCGAGCCCTACACATTGAAGCTGCCCAACGTCTGGCACATCGCCACCGACGTCTCGGGAACGCTCGGTACCGGGTCGTCGTCACTGGATCTCGTCGATGCGATGCATCCCACTGCGGCCGTCGCGGGTGCCCCGACGGACGCGGCGCTTCGAATCATTTCCGAGCTCGAGCCGTTCGACCGCGGGCGGTACGCCGGGGCAGTGGGCTGGGTCGGCGCGAACGGCGACGGTGAATGGGCGGTCGCGTTGAGGTGCATGCAGGTCGAGACACAGCCCGACGGGTCTCAACGTCTCACGGCCCACGCTGGTGCGGGTGTGGTCATCGACTCACACCCCGACAGCGAGCTCATCGAGACGACGATGAAATTTCGCCCGATCGTGGATGCGCTCACGCCTGTCGATTAGCGCTCGAGCACGACTTCGATGAGTTCGGGTTCGTTCCCGGCGCCAATGAGCGCCGTCTCGAGCTCCCCCATCGTCGTGACGCGCACGTAACGCCAGCCATACGCGAGCGCGAGTTGCTCGAAGTCAACACTCTGCGGTGTGAACATCACCCGATCGAACGCTGACTGGTCGGCCGTTGCCGCAACTTCGAGTTGATCGAAAATCGACCCGCCGCCGTCGTTGCCGACAATAACTTGCACGCGGGGACGCGCCTCTCCCGTCGGAAACATCAGCGCGCCCGCGTCGTACAGGGTCGCTACGTCGCCCAGCACAAGGCGCGTGAGGGCGGGTTGTGCCGCGAGGGCGATGCCAATTGCCGTTGCGATGTTGCCATCTATGCCAGACAGTCCGCGGTTCGCGTGAACCGGAATCTTCTTACCGGGCACAATTGCGTCGGCCACACGAATCAGTCGGGATGCCCCGAAGACCAGTCGATCATGCGGCCAGGTGGCGCGCCACGCCGCGGACACGAGCAACTCGCGCGTGACGCGGGCTCGTGAGGCGGCGACCTCGGCGGTGAGAAACTCGCGCTGGTCGGCTGACGTGCGCGATCGGGCGACGTCAATCTGTGGGGCACGTGCCGCCGGGCTGACTTCCGCCATACGCTGCGCATGATCGGCTTGCGCCGCGCGATCCCAGCGTTGCCAGGCGCGCAGCCACTCGAGGGTTTCGGACGCGGGTGCGTCTGTTGCGCGCACGCTCACGGGCGTTCGTGCATCCACCCGCACGACGTCGAGACCGGGCCGCTCGAGCAGAGCGGGCACCTGACGAGAGAGCGTGGGATGCCCGAGCACCACGACGCGTTCAATCGCGTCTCCGAGCTCCGGCGTCGTCAGCGCCGCACGATAGTGAACGACGAGGTTGCGGCCAAACCGCGCTCCGCTCGTGACCTCGGCGATGAGCGGCCATCCGCCGTCATGGGCAATCGCTTCGGCGCGCTCACCCGCGTCCGCACCGGCGATCACCACTGTGCGTGGCCCGGGTGTCAGCTCAATATGCCCCGACTGGGCAGGCGTCGACGCATCGCCGTTACTGGCAAATTGAGCGCGCACCGACTCTCGCGTCGCGCGTGCGAGCGCGACAACGGTTTCGTCTGCTGCACTCGAGAGCGGCTCGACGAACTGCACATTGAGATGCACCGGCCCCGGAATATCGACCGTCGCCGCTGCATACGCCGTGCCCGCCACAGCCGCGTAGCTCTCCGTGTGCTCACCGGGGGGCGCGACGTCGGATTCCCACCCCACGAAAGACGAGAACATCCCCGGTTGCATGGTCGTTTGGTTCGCACCGGTACCCCGAAGCCGGGCCGGGCGATCGGCCGTCAACGCAATCATCGGCACGCCCGCGTGATGTGCCTCGACGATTGCCGGCAGAAGGTTCGCCACCGCGCTGCCCGACGTCGTGATCAGTGGCGCAGGTCGACCCGATTCAATCGCCAAGCCCAACGCAACAAACCCGGCGACTCGTTCGTCGATACGCACGTGCAGCGTGACGTCACCGGATTCGGCGAGGGCCGCCACGGTGAGCGCGAGCGCTTGCGAACGTGCGCCAGGACTGACGACGAAATCCGTGACCCCGTGCCCCATGAGCGCGCCGACGAGTTCGGCGGCGGAACCCATTGCGGGAGCTGGGGGAGCTGCGGGAGCCGCGTTCATGACTTGTCTGAGTCGCCGTCTGGCTTGGGGAATTTGAGATTACGCAAGAAGTCGGGGTCATCATCCGGTGCAATCGGACCACGGCGACCCGAGCCACCCCGTCGTGGGCGACCGCCACGCGGACCGCGACCGATGAAGAACCACAGCAGCGCACCGACGACGGGCACGAGCAAAATCAGAACGAGCCAGGCGGCTTTCGGAAGGCCCCGCACGCGAAGCCGATCAAAATAGGCGACGTCGACAACGGCAAAAACCGTGAGCGCAACAGCAACCACGATGGCAATGACGAAAAGGCGGGTCATGTCTCGAGTCTACGAGCGAGTGAAACGCGCAGGAGGCGCGAATACACTTATGCCCGTGACAGACAAGAACTCAACCGACAACTCGGCGAACAGTAAATCGACCGGGAATCCGTGGGTGGCCTACATCGTGTGGCGATTGGTGTTCTTCATCGTGCCCTTCGCGGTCATTCTGCCGCTTGCCCTGTCAACCAACATGGACCCGCCGCTGGCCGGCCTCATCTCCGCCGTCATGGCGTCGCTCCTTGCGTTGAGCCTCTCGTATCTCTTCCTCAGTCGACGTCGGGATGCAGTCGCGGGAGCGCTGGCCGAAGCGCGAGCAAATCGCCACAAGAAGAGCGTCGACGAGGCACTCGAAGACGACATTGTCGACGGGGCCTAGGCGCCGACTCGGCCCCGTCGACAAGACTTAGACGTCGACCGGCTGCACAATCGCGGCGTACTTCGCGAGGATTGTGCCGGGGTACGTTTCGAATGCGCGGGCACGTTCGGGCGACTCCTCGTAGACGCGCTCCGCCGCGAGGAACTCGGCCTCAGTTCCCTCGAATCGCGCCACCCAGATGACGGTGTTCTCGAGCGCATCGACGTACGCTGCCTCAGCGGTGAACCCGTGTTCACGGCGAGCCGCTATCAGGGGTCCTTCAAACCACGCGATGAATTCCTCCATGGCGCCGGGTTGAATGTCGTAGCGGCGAAGCTGGGTGGTCTGGGTCACGGTGTTCCTCTCGGTGGTGACGGTCGTCAGATGATGAAGCCGAGGCCGAGCAGAATCGCATAGCCCGCGGCGAGCAGGCTCGTCAGTTGCAGGGCAAGGATGTACTCGCGCGCGCTTCGCGCCGTTGCCACAATCAGGCAGACGGGCACGGCTCCGAGCAACAGGAAGAACGCGATCCACGCCACCGGGTACAGCACTCCGACGAGGCCGACAATCACGAATGGCAGCATCACGAACAGGATGAACGTCACGACGGCACCGCGCAGTCCAAGTCGAACCGCCAGCGTCTTCTTGCCCGCACGCGTGTCGGTTTCGATGTCACGAATGTTGTTGACCATGAGCACCGCGCACGCGAGGAGTCCCGAACCGATTGCAGCGACGAGGGCTTCGAGACTGAACGTGTGAGATTGCACGTATGCCGTGCCAATCGTGGCGACGAGACCGAAGAAGACAAAGACAAATAGCTCACCGAATCCCGCGTACCCGTAGGGCCGTTTGCCTCCCGTGTAGAACCAGGCAGCCAAAATCGCAGCGACGCCGACCCCGGGCAGCCACCAAATTTGGGTGAGCACGGTGAGCGCGATGCCAATCACGCCGGCAAGAGCGAAGAAGGCGAAGGCCACGCCGCGCACGCGCGAAGGCGCGACGGAGCCCGAGCCCGTGAGTCGCGCGGGTCCGACGCGGTGGGCATCCGTGCCCCGCACACCGTCGCTGTAGTCGTTGGCGAAGTTGACCCCGATTTGCAAGCACAACGCAAGCGCGAGACACAGCCCGGCCAGCAGCGGGTTAAACGAATCGGTGACCTGCGCGACGGCGGAGCCCAGAATGACCGGTGCGATGGCTAACGGAAGTGTGCGGAGTCGGGCGCCGTGAATCCACGAGACCGAGGTTGGACGGGTCGAATCGGAGTGGGTTGCACGTCCTGTTTTCTTAGAGCGAGCTCGGGCCGCAGCGGCGTGCTGCTTTTTCGCGTGCTTCTTGGTAGTCACAAGAGGAGAGACTACCGACGGATTGAGGCCGTCAGCGCACGCGTGTCTGGTTTACCGTTGGCGGTTCGCGCAAGCGGACCAAAGACAATT
>CANGKD010000078.1 GCA_947454495.1 Actinomycetota bacterium | reverse complement strand
GTTCCCGTCAGCCTCCCGTCGCTCGCCTATGCGGTAGCCGCCTACTACCTGATCTTGCCGGCCGAGGCGTCGAGCAATCTCGCCAAGTTCGACTCGGTGCGCTTTGGCTTGCGCGTCACTCCTGCCGGTGGCGGCACGGTCGAACAGGTCATGTCGGCCACGCGTGAGGCGGGCTTCGGTGACGAGGTCAAGCGCCGCATCATCCTCGGCACGTACGCCCTCTCTGCCGGTTACTACGACGCGTACTACGGAAGTGCCCAGAAGGTGCGCACGCTCGTGCAGCGCGACTTTGCCGCCGCGTTCGCGAAGGTCGACGTTCTCGCATCCCCAACGGCTCCCACCACCGCGTGGAAGCTCGGCGAGCAGCTGGATGATCCACTCGCCATGTGGCGCGGTGACATCGCAACCATCCCCGCCAACCTTGCGGGAATCCCGGGTATCAGCCTGCCCGCCGGACTTGCCGACGAAGATGGACTTCCCGTGGGCATCCAGTTCCTCGCTCCCGCCCGCGAAGACGCGCGTCTTTACAACGTCGGCGGCGCACTCGAGGCACTGCTTGCGGCCAAGTGGGGCGGCTCGATTCTCGACCAGGCACCAGTGCTGACCGGCGGACAGATTGCAGGAGGCGCACGCTAATGGCCAAGGCAAAACTCATGGACTTCGACAAGGCGCTCGAGATGTTCGAACCCGTTCTCGGGTTTGAGGTGCACGTCGAACTCTCGACCAAGACGAAGATGTTTTCGGCCGCTCCGAACTTCTTCGGCGGCGAACCGAACACCAACATCACGCCAACCTGCCTCGGGCTTCCGGGCTCGCTTCCCGTTGTGAATGAGCAGGCCGTTCGATATTCGATTTCGCTCGGACTTGCGCTCGGCTGCTCTATCGCATCGACGAGCCGTTTCGCACGCAAGAACTACTTCTACCCTGACACACCGAAGAATTACCAGATCTCGCAATTCGACGAGCCGATCGCCTTCGAGGGTGAAGTCGAGGTGGAGCTCGCCGATGGCCGCCTCTTCACGATTCCCATCGAACGCGCGCACATGGAAGAAGATGCCGGCAAGCTCACTCACGTCGGTGGTTCAACCGGACGCATTCAGGGTGCGGAGTACTCGCTTGTCGACTACAACCGCGCCGGTGTGCCGCTCGTCGAGATTGTGACGAAGCCCATCTTCGGTGCCGGGGCGGATGCGCCCGAGCTGGCCAAGGCGTATGTCGCGTTGATTCGCGACGTCGTGGTGGCACTCGGCATCTCGGATGCACGCATGGAACGTGGAAACCTGCGCTGCGACGCGAACGTGTCGCTGCGCCCGCACGGGCAAGAGAAGCTCGGCACGCGCACCGAAACCAAGAACGTCAACTCACTGCGGAGTGTCGAACGTGCCGTGCGTTACGAGATTCAACGTCAGGCGGCGATTCTTGCCGAGGGCGGAACCATCACTCAAGAAACTCGTCACTGGCACGAAGACACCGGCACCACGTCGCCCGGTCGCCCGAAGTCCGACGCGGACGACTACCGCTACTTTCCCGAGCCCGACCTTCTGCCCGTCGTGCCGTCGCCGGATCTCATCGAGGAACTTCGCGCGGCTCTGCCTGAGAAACCGGCCGAGCGTCGCCGTCGCCTTAAGGCCGAGTGGGGCTTTAGCGACCTCGAATTTCAGGATGTCGTGAACTCGGGCCTCCTCGTAGAAATCGCCGAGACCGTGGCCGCCGGGGCAGCTCCTCAGTCCGCACGCAAGTGGTGGACCGGCGAAATTGCTCGTCTGGCAAATCTGGCGCAAAAAGAACCCGCCGAACTCGTCACTCCCGCGGTGGTGGCGGAACTTCAGCAACTTGTCGACGAGGGTGCGCTCAACGATCGGTTGGCCCGTCAGGTGCTCGAGTTCGTGATTGCCGGCGAGGGATCGCCTCGCGACATTGTCGCCGCCAAGGGCCTTGCCGTCGTCTCGGATGACGGCGCCCTGATTTCGGCCATCGACGAGGCGCTGCTCGCGCAACCCGACGTGCTCGAAAAGATTCGCGAAGGCAAGGTTCAAGCCGCCGGCGCCGTCATTGGTGCCGTCATGAAAGCGATGGGCGGGACCGCGGATGCCGCGCGCGTACGAGAGCTCGTGCTCGAACGCGCCGCGCAGGTGTAATCAACGGTTTTTCGCTCAACAAACGCGGATTTCGTTGCCGAATCACTGCATCCGTGACCAATCCGTAACATTGTCGGTTGCTCACAACAACGCGTCGTGTGGTTGTATGAATGCGCACCAACTTGGAGGAGCCCTGCCGTGACGACAGCCCCTGCGATTCGACTGACCGCACTGACGAAGTCATTCGGTTCTGTTCATGCCGTTGATGGCGTGAACCTGGACGTGGCTCCCGGCGAGTTCTTCTCGATGCTCGGACCATCGGGCTCGGGCAAGACAACAGTTCTGCGACTCATCGCTGGTTTCGAAAAGCCCACGTCGGGAAGCATCGAACTTTTTGGCGACGACGTCACTGCGAAGGCACCATTTGACCGAGACGTCAACACGGTCTTCCAGGACTACGCACTGTTCCCGCACATGTCGGTGCTTGAAAACGTTGCATACGGACTGCGAGTGCGTGGCATGGCTAAGAAGGAGCGCACCGAACGAGCGGCTGCCGCGCTCGAAACCGTGCGTCTGGGCGGTCTCGGCGACCGCAAGCCGAGCCAACTGTCGGGAGGTCAACGCCAGCGCGTCGCCCTCGCGCGCGCAACGGTCGTCGAACCCAAAGTGCTATTGCTCGACGAGCCTCTCGGTGCTCTCGACCTCAAGCTGCGCGAACAGATGCAGGTTGAACTCAAAGAAATTCAGCGTGCACTCGGGATCACCTTCATCTTTGTGACGCACGATCAAGAAGAGGCACTCACGCTCAGCGACCGTATCGCCGTATTCTCCGAAGGGCGGATCGTGCAGCTGGGCACTCCGCGCGAAATTTACGAGCGCCCGACAAACTCGTTCGTGGCCGACTTCGTCGGAACATCCAATGTCTTCACCGGCCCCGTGGCGCAGCAGGTTGTTGGCAAGTCGGGTGACTTCTCCATTCGCCCCGAGCGCATGTCGGTGAAGGTGGGTGCGGCCAAGGGCGCCAACAGCGCGGCCGGCAACGTCGTCGAGACCATTTACATCGGAGGCAACACCCGGGTCGTCGTCGACCTCGACGCGGGGCAACGGGTCAATGTCATGGTCTCAAATGAGTCACTCGGTGACGCCGACAAACTTCGAGGCGCGGCTGTCACCGTCTCCTGGTCGGCATCCGACGTGGTCACCCTCGCCGGCTGAACGTCAGCATCGTCCCGGCACTGCCTTACAACCGCGCAAGATTGGCAGAAGAAAAACTTGCAACACCGGCAACACACAACAAGAAAGAAGCACACTCATGATGAAAGCGAAAAGCATTAAGGCCACCGGCCTGGGCTTCCTCGCCGCAGCGTCGCTCATTGCGCTGACGGCGTGTGGAACCTCGTCCGGCGGATCCTCGTCGGCGGGCATGCTCGAAAAGCTCGGCGACAACGAAGGTCAGGTCAACATTCTTGCGTGGCCCGGCTACGTCGAAGACGGCACGAACGACCCGACGGTCGACTGGGTGACGCCGTTCACCGAAGCAACCGGATGCAAGGTCAACGCCAAGACCTACGGCACCTCTGACGAGGCCGTCAACCTCATGAAGACGGGTGACTTTGATGTCGTCGCGGCCTCGGGTGATGCCACGCTGCGTCTCATCGCCGGCGGCGACGTTGCGCCCGTCAACACCGACCTCATTCCGAACTACGCCGGTGTCTACGACTTCTTGAAGAACAAGCAGTGGAACTCGGTCGACGGTGTGAGCTACGGCGTGCCCCACGGCTACGGGGCAAACTTGCTTGCGTACAACAGCGACGTCGTGTCGCCGGCTCCCACGTCGTGGGATGTCGTATTCGCCGCTGACTCGCCCTACAAGGGCAAGATCTCGGCGTACGACTCGCCGATTTACATCGCAGATGCTGCGCTGTACCTGATGAACTCGCAGCCCGAGCTCGGCATCACCAACCCGTACTCGCTCGACGAAACGCAGCTTGCTGCCGCCGTCGACCTGCTCAAGGCGCAGCGCGTCAACGTGGGTGAATACTGGTCGGACTACCTCAAGGCAATCTCGGCGCTGGACTCGGGAGACACCGTTCTCACGACCACCTGGCAGGTCATCATGAACTACCTCGCACAGCCCACCGCGGTGAAGGCCATCCTTCCTGACGAGGGCGCCACGGGTTGGTCGGACACGTGGATGGTTGCTTCGGCTGCCAAAAACGTGAACTGTGCCTACGCATGGCTCGACTACATCGCGAGCCCCGAGGCGAACGCGGCCGCGACCGGTTGGTTCGGCGAGGCTCCCTCGAGCGCAGCCGCGTGTGACTTCCGCACGGACTGTGACGCGTTCAACGCTGGTGACGAGGAATTCGCCAACAAGCTGTGGTACTGGACGACTCCGACGGCTGCGTGCCTCGATGGTCGTACCGATGTGAAGTGCACCGACTACGCTGCGTGGACCGCTGCGTGGCAGGAAATCAAGGGATAGTCACAACACATGACCAGTGACACGACGTCACGTCGCGACGCGGCAGCGGTGCCTCCCATTCGGGACACCGCTGCCCGTCGCGGGTCAGTTTTTCTTTCGTCTCACCCGCGAGCGCGCCTGTGGTTGTTGCTCTCGGCACCGCTCACGTGGCTCGTCGTTGTCTACATCGTCGCGCTCGTGGCACTTCTCATCACGGCCTTCTGGAAGGTCGACAGCTTCACCGGTGAAATTCAAATCGACTGGACGCTCGACAACATCGTCACCGTCGTCACCGGGTCGCTCTATCACGTTGTCACGTTGCGCACACTCGGTGTGGCGTTAGCCGTCACCATCATCGACATCGCACTTGCACTGCCCATCGCGTTTTACATGGCCAAAGTCGCGTCACCTCGCATGCAGCGCATACTGGTCATCGCCGTGCTCATGCCGCTGTGGGCCAGTTATCTGGTCAAGGTGTACGCCTGGCGGTCGGTTCTCTCGGGCGAGGGGATTCTGCAGTGGGTACTCAATCCCTTTGGCATTGAGGGTCCGGGTTACGGCATCACGGCGACCATCATGACTCTCTCGTACCTGTGGCTGCCTTACGTCATTCTGCCAATCTATGCCGGGCTTGAGCGCGTGCCCGACTCGCTCATCGAAGCGTCGAGTGACTTGGGCGCCAAGTCGTGGGCGAGCATCCGTCACATTGTCTTTCCCATGATTCTGCCCGCCATCATCGCCGGCTCCATCTTCAGTTTTTGTCTCTCGCTTGGTGACTACATCACGGTCAACATCGTGGGAGGCGCGAGTCAGATGCTGGGAAACCTCGTCTACACCAACGTCGGCACGGCCAACAATCTGCCTCTCGCGGCGGCCGTCGCGCTGATCCCGATCGTCATCATTTTTGGTTACCTCTTCACCGTGCGTCGCACTGGCGCCCTGGACAACCTGTAGGCGGCCATGAAACTCAGTCGTTTGTCTCGAGGCGCGTTGGCGACCGCGACCGGTGTGGTTCTGTTTCTCGTCTACGTGCCCTTGATGGTCGTTCTGGTCAACTCGTTCTCCACGAGTCAAAGCCTGTCGTGGCCACCGCCCGGGTTCACGCTCGAATGGTGGGGCAAGGCTTTTCAGAGCCAGGGAGCACTTGAGGCGGTCGGTACGAGCCTTCAGGTTGGTGTCATCGCCACGGCGGTCGCGCTCATTCTCGGCACGGCGATCAGCTTCGCCTTGCAACGCTTCGAATTTTTCGGACGCGACGCCATCAGTTTGCTCGTGATTTTGCCCATTGCGCTTCCGGGAATCATCACCGGTATTGCGCTCAACAACTTCTTCCGCACGATTCTCGGCGTTCCGCTCTCAATCTGGACCATCGTCATCGCGCACGCCACATTCTGTGTTGTGACGGTGTTCAACAACGTCATCGCCCGTTTGCGCCGTATGGGCACCAGCCTTGAAGAAGCCTCGGCAGATCTCGGAGCCGGAGTTTGGACAACGTTCCGATTGGTGACGTTCCCTCAGTTGCGGTCGGCTCTCTTTGCCGGAGGTCTCCTCGCCTTTGCGCTCAGCTTTGACGAGATCATCGTGACGACGTTTACGGCCGGCGTGGGTGTGACGACGTTGCCGATCTTTATCCTCGACAATATGTTCCGCCCGGCACAGGCCCCCATCGTCTCGGTCATTGCGGTCGTTATGATTCTCGTGTCGATCGTGCCGATTTGGGTGGCCCAGCGCCTCGCCGGCAATGAGAAGGTCCTCCGCTAAGCTGGCGGTACGTTCAACTTTTCAGGAGAAATCCAATGGTCAACATCATCGCGTTCCTCATCGCCGGCGGTTTTTTCTATGCCGGTTTCTGGCTTTTCGGTTTGGCGTTCCAGGTACCTGAAAACCTTGCGGGACTGGTGTTCTTCGCCGGAATTCTCGTCAACCTCTTTGCGTTGGCGATTCCGATGAACATCATGGGTCGTCGCAACTAGCGACATCGTGACTACCGCGAATCCGGGCACGACGCCCGTGATTCTGCATGTTGATATGGATGCGTTTTTCGCATCTGTCGAGTTGCTCTCCAACCCTGGTGCGCGAGGCAAGCCGGCCGTTGTTGCTCACGATTCACCTCGTTCGGTCGTAACGAGTGCCACGTATGAGGCGCGTGCGCTGGGCATTCGTAGCGCCATGGGTCTCGCCGCAGCTCAACGCCTGTGCCCTCAGTTGATCGTGCTGGAACCACACCACGATCTTTACAAGCACTACTCGCGCGTTGTCATGGAGATATTTCGATCTTTCACGCCGTTGGTGGAACCGCTGAGCATCGACGAAGCATTTCTTGATGTCACCGGTGCCCGTCGCGCGATTGGCGATGGACCCTTTATCGCGACCGAGATTCGCCGTCGTGTGTTGGACGAGACGGGCTTGACCTGTTCTGTCGGAATCGGGCCGAGCAAATTCATCGCCAAGCTCGCATCGAACGCGGCCAAACCCGATGGTGTGCGCGAGGTTGATTCTCAACGCGTACTCGCGTTTCTGCATCCATTGCCGATCAGAGCATTGTGGGGTGTCGGTCCGCAAACAGCCAAGGTGCTGGAGCGGCGAGGAATCCGCACCGTGGCGGACATCGCCGACACACCCGTCGCGTCGCTCGTCGGTGCCCTGGGTGAAGGCGTGGGACGTCACCTGCACGACTTGTCTCTCGGGCGCGACGACCGTCCCGTGGTCGCTCGTGTGCGCGAAAAGAGCATCAGTCGTGCCCACACATTTGACCGTGATGTGTCGGATCTCGACTCGATTCGAGCACTCCTGTTGAGCGAATCCGACCGAGTGGCCCGGTCGCTTCGTGAGGCGGGCCTGGATGCGCGCACCATCAGTCTTGGTGTCACCTTCGCCAACTTTCACAGCGTGTCGCGATCGGTCACCCTGGCCGAACCGACGCACACGGGTCGAGAGATTCTGGTTCACGTGCTCGCACT